>JBOHVS010000339.1:0-42615 GCA_050735975.1 Binatia bacterium
CCTTATTCCCGGGATCGTGACCGAACATGAGCGGAACGACTTTTCCCTGATCCTTGCCGTCAGTGATCTTGAACTGTTTCTGCCAGCTAGCCAGCGGGATAAGCTCTTCGACGGTCACTTCGCGTGCAGGAAGTGACCACGTAGCGCTGGCGAGAATTGACGTTAGGAGACAAGCGGTGAGAATCAAAACAATATGGCCACGATGCATCGGTCATTATCCTCTGAATTGAGCTTTTGAAATCAAGAAAAAAATCAGACTGTACGACAATTTACCCTAATGGTCAACGATATGGAGGCCTAAAGCCAAAAGAAAGCAGACCTACGGCGCGGCCATCCGAATTATCTGTCGTAACGTGAAAACATGGAAGTTTGCGCCGGTTGTTTTGGAAATCGAAGCGCGGGGCAATTTCTTCTGCAGAGATCGTGAGGCATGCATCCGAAATTCGGTGTTTTTCAGTAACTTACCGGCACATCGATTTGACAATTTTGGGGTAAGGGGTCAAAATTCGCCGGTAGTCTTGCAGGTTAGCCCGGTGACACCCGCAAACCCAAAACGCCTTACACGGCTCGGTATTTCTAGAATGGATGCATTTCGTGCGACGTCTAGGGCCGGTCGTTCATTGCCCGCGATCCTGTAAGATACTACGTGCAGCCGTCATCATCCTTCTCGGTCCGTAGATCCAACTTCAATAACACCAAGCGCGGAGTCTTCCTATTATTGGTTCCGTTTGCAATCGCTTGCTTGATAAGTGCTCACATTTACGTGAACGCCCGGGGACCTGACTATGCAGGCTTTCTGCTTATCTTGGATCATCTATTTGATGTCGGTATTGTTCTAACCCTTCTTGCCCTCTGCGCCGGTATTGGAAAACGACTGCTAACGCCGTGCCGATGTACATTTGACAGGCCATCAGAAACACTCCTTTTTTCAGCGGCAATCGGCTGCGGCACTGTTTCAACTATCTTGTTAGTCATTGGGTTTCTCTCGGGGCTGCAGCCGATTACCGTAACCGTAGTCTTGATGTTCCTTGCGCTTCTTGCGAGGCGCGACATCCTCAGCCTTCCTCGCTTGCTTGTTGACACGACTTTCGAGCTTAAGGAACGAAGCAACTTTCTCAGTCTCCTCGTTTTTGGAATCGCTGCCTCTTTTATGGTTGTTCAAGCTCTTCTTCCACCGGCCGACTGGGATGATCTTATGTATCATTTGCGCGTGCCCGCGCAGTTCTTGGACGCCGGCAGGATTTATGTGCCGGAAGATAACTTGCACGTTGCTTTTGTCCAGCTCGTGCACATGCTGTACCTACCCCTCCTTGCCTATGGTAGTACTTCTGGCCCCGCGCTCCTCAGCGCCTTTTTTGCTCTTTTACTCGGCTTGACGGTTTTCGCTCTCTCGAGTCGCTTTTTCGAAGGACCGACGGCTGCCTTCAGTTTAGCATTGCCGTGGGGGAGCACGATGGTTCTCCTTGTGGCGATAACCGCTCGTTTGGACGTTACGCTGGCTTTCTATCTATTTCTCGCTCACTTTGCATTACTTAAGGCGTCGTCGAATTGGAAGTGCTTTTACCTTTCCGCCGTCCTTCTGGGATTCGCGATTGGCGTCAAACACAGTGCCGTCATTTATACGGCTGCCCTCGGCCCTCTAATTGTTTGGCGAGCGTTTTCACCAACTCGCAGTACGGCTGCATCCACACGTTGTCTGATGTCCTTCGGTCTTCTGCTGGCTATAAGTTCACTTCCTTGGATCACAAAAAATTGGCTCATGTTGCAGGCTCCTCTGTATCCTTTTTTTGCTCAAAAGAAACTCCCTTCCTGGCTCGATTTCCTTTACCCGGGAGAATATGCACCGACGTCTCTCAATCCGAAAATATGGACGATGCTCGGCGAAGTGCGGGCCCCCTTCAATTTTATCGATCTGTTTTTAAATCCGCTCGCGTTGACGGTGGAGCCGGAGGCTTTTTTTTACAACATGAGTCCGCTTTTACTTTGTCTGGTTCTTTGGGTCATCTATTACTGGAGGGACACGAACCTGAATTGGCTCATGATTCCCCCTTTAATTTATCTGGCCGCTCTTATCTGTTTTTCGCCCAGGACGAATCTTCGCTACCTCATGCCCGTTATTGCGCCTTTCACCATAGTAGCGGTGCATGTTACGATTTGCCGGCTTGTGATCTTGTTTGGGTTGAAAAGGGCCGTCGTTATATTTCAAATTCTTTTGCTTCTTGCTTTATGGCCGACCGCCAAAGCCATCGCTGTTTGGACAACTACGAGAACGACTTTCGGCTATCTTGCAGGTCTTGTTTCACGAAACAATTATTTATTAAATGGCGCCTTTGCGAAAACCAGTTACGCGTATGCTAATGTCGTGTCCTACGTGAATCGCCATATCCCACCCGGAGACAAAATATTATTCCTTTTTGAAGCGCGTGGATTCTATTTTGATGTTCCCGTAATTCAAGACAACCTGCTAACCAATTGGCCTCTCCTGGCGAACAGGGCATCATCCCTTCACTGCTTAGGATCCACTGGCATTTCTCATGTTCTATTCAATCGCACGGCTCTGGATTATTATCTAATGCGCGGCTTGGATGCTAACACGGTACAATTGGAAACGTTTCGTCAATTTGAAGAAGAGTGTCTATTGCCTGTTTTTGAAGAGTCCGGTTATGTTCTTTACCTCGTACGGAAATGACGGGACAATCACTGAAGAATTGCGCTCGGTAACATCAACTTAATCCTCCGAAGCAGAGATCGTGCTCGATCTGCTCACCTCGAAGTCGCCATGCGGATTCCCCGCCGCCGAGTAGGTCCTTTGATACCCACGCAACACGCTCCATGTCGAAATGGGAGCACCAAGCCGAACAACGGGACGGAAAACAATTCTAAAGTCGGTTCTCATCTTACTAAAAGCGACCCAAAGTTTCTGAAAATTCCCCCGTGTGGCGAATCATCGGTCTGAAGTTTCAAAGTTCTTGATTCGCATCCCACGGTTCGTTTGAGCCTTTTCCATAGCAGTTGTGTTATAATTTCATCCCGCCGATGTTTTATGAGCAGTTCAGGCTATTGAAAGTCGAGTTTCGTACCACCCGTGACTAAGCTTATTATCCAAATTCCGTGTCGTAATGAGGAGGCGACGTTGGGGCTTACGCTCAAAGCTCTTCCCCGTACATTGCCTGGGGTAAACATCATCGAGCGCCTTATTATCGACGATAGCAGCACCGATCAGACCATCCAGGTTGCGAGAGCGCACGAAGTCGATCACGTTGTCGCACTACCGCGCCATCAAGGGCTCGCAAAAGCGTTTATGGCGGGACTGGAAGCTAGTCTCAAAGCTGGGGCCGACATCATTGTCAATACGGACGCAGACAATCAGTACTGCGCCGACGATATGCCTAAACTTATCGCTCCAATCTTAAACGGAAGCGCGGATATCGTCATTGGGGCGCGCTCAATCGGCGAAGTCGCGCATTTTTCGCCGGTAAAGAAGTCTTTGCAGAAACTGGGCAGTTGGGTGGTTCGTCTTGCCAGCCGCACTGATATCCCCGATGCTCCGAGCGGCTTCAGAGCGATCAGCCGCAATGCAGCGATGCAGCTTCATGTCTTTAGCGAGTACACATACACTTTGGAAACTATCATCCAGGCCGGCCAAAAAAGCATGGCGATAACCTCCGTACCTGTAAGGACCAATCCCTATTCGCGGCCATCGCGTTTGTTCAAGAACACGCCCGCCTACCTCCGGAGGCAAGTTTCAACAATCGTCCGAATATTCATGACCTATCGACCGTTTCGTTTTTTTGCGGGTCCTGGAATTCTTTTATTTATGTTGGGCCTACTGATTAGCTTGCGTTTCCTGTACTTCTATATCACCGCGGGTGGCGCCGGGCACGTCCAATCGCTCATTCTTTCGGCATTGCTCATGGGGGCCGGGTTCTTTCTGGTCGTCGTCGGACTACTGGCAGATTTGATAAGTGTGAACCGCAACCTGCTGGAAAGGTTGGACTGGAAAATGCAGCAATTCGGAGAGAAAGTAGGAAAAGAAAACCCGAATCCCGACTAGCATGCAAGTCGAAACGTCCGAGGTGCGCCGTTCTATTTCATCACTGCCGTTTCCGGTCGAGAGGCGGATCTAACGTAGAGCACGTAAACTAAAGTAAGGAACACCTCAACGCCAAACATCAGGAGACGACTTAGCGTTACAAAAAGGATTACGTCACCTTGTCCCATCCACTTGTAAACGAAAAAATAGAGAACGGCTTCACGAACACCCAAACCCGCCGGCGCGACAATACTGATCACGCCGAGCGCCCACGACGCGGAAGCGGCCACAACTAAATGAGGGAATGCCCATAGTCCGTAGATATTCAGAGCATTGGCGAGGCACCAATGAGCTATTCCCGAGATAAGCCACACGAGAATATAGAGAATAAAAATTTTGAGATACGTCGTAAGGTTTCGATTGTCTGTCAACAGGCTAGACGGAGCGTTACTAATGAATCCAAACCGTCTGATAGCAACGAGCGCTATGAATCCTGTGACTGCGGCGATAACGACCCAGCTTGGGACATATCTTAAGGTCGTGGGGTAGTAGTAGATCGAGCCAGGAACAGAAACGGCGGCGGCGCTGCCCAATGCAAGCATTGCCTCTAGCAGCAGTGACCTAAGCGCCACGGAGATAGATATTCCGGCCTTTGTGGAGAGTTGGGCTCGAAGCCCATGAGCGAGAAACTTTCCAGGGATGTATTTAGGAAGTAAAGAGAGAACGTAAGCTCGAATTGTCATAACAAGGTCCGGCTGTGAACCAAGATGACGGATGATAACGATCCAGATCAGAAAACCCAGGCAATAATAAGCTAACGTGAATATCCACGCCGCTAAGATCCAGGTCGCGGATAGGCTTTCTAATCGAGCGGATAGCCGCAGTGATTCCCAATGGGGGATGAAAAATTGCAGGCAAAAATAAACAAGGAACCCTAGAAAAGCAGTCTTCAGTAGGACACTAAGAGCTAGCTTGATCGTCACAGCGGGTTTTTCCATTGCGATTCGAAGTCGCTACCATGAGAGTACTCTTTATCACGTCAGCCTACCCTACGCACCCGGATGATGCCAGAGGAATCTCTATCCACCCGTTGGCCAGCATCCCGTGTCGTCTAGTAGACTGTCTGACCGCTTACACGACGTTTGCATTTCGGGGAAGTTGGTTGGAATTAGGAAATAGTTACTCCTTCGTGTGCCAAACAGCCTGCCGAAACCTGAGAGAGTGACCTAAATTGGGAGGATTTTTAATGGATAATGGGAAAGTCATTGTAACAGGTGGCGCTGGCTTTATTGGGTCCCATGTGGCTGAAGATCTCCTTAAACTAGGATATCACGTGGTGGTCCTAGATGATCTAAGTGGAGGCTTTGAGGACAACGTACCCCGCGGCGCTAAATTTATTAAAGGAAGCATCTTAGACGTCGACCTTATTAAAGCACTATTTGAAAAACATAATTTCGATTACGTTTTTCATCTAGCAGCATATGCTGCAGAAGGCCTGAGTCATTTTATCAAGCGATTCAATTACAATAACAACGTTATTGGGTCAATCAATTTAATAAATGAGAGCGTTAAGCACGACGTTAAGTGTTTTATTTTCACCTCATCCATCGCTGTCTACGGTACTAACCAGTTACCCATGTGTGAAGACCTAACGCCTGATCCTGAAGATCCCTATGGCATTGCCAAACTAGCAGTTGAAAAGGACCTTGCGGCCACCAAGCGAATGTTTGGGTTAGATTATGTAATTTTTCGTCCACATAATGTTTTCGGTGAAAAGCAAAATATAGGGGACAAATATCGCAACGTCATAGGCATCTTCATGAATCAAATCATCCACAACCACCCTCTGCCGATCTTTGGGGATGGCAACCAAACCAGAGCATTTAGTTACATTGGCGAGGTATCTCCAATCATAGCGAGATCGATTGAAAACAAAGAGTGTTACAATCAAATCTTTAACATCGGAGCAGATCATCCTTACTCCATCAATGAGCTCGTCGATATAGTCGGAAATGCTATGGGCCAAAAGCCAGCGACGATTCATTTGCCTCCACGCAACGAGGTCGTTCATGCTTATGCGGATCACTCTAAAATCAAACAGGCGTTTAATACACCAGAAAGCATTCCCATAGAGTTAGGGATAAAAAAGATGGCCCAATGGGCAAAGCAAACCGGCATCAGAACAAGTAAGGAGTTCGACCATATCGAACTAACTAAGAATTTACCGCCAAGTTGGGCACAGGCTAATGGCTAGCAACGTGAGCGCAATAAGAGTTTGCTTTTTCCCAGGTAGAGAGTCATCCTATGCTCGATCTCGTGTTTTGCTGACCGGTCTGCGAGCAGCAGGATTAATAGTTCATGATTGCTCATCTGCAAAGAAGAATCGCCTGCGGTACTTAATTAGTGTCGTTCGGTTTCTGAGGTCGAAGCACAAATGTGACATTATTATCGTAGGCTTTTTTGGTCAGTTTTTGGTCCCCATCGTTCGCCTTTTCACAAGAAAGAAAATAGTTTTTGATACTTTTCTATCCGCCTATCAGACGCTGGCTTTCGATCGGAAGGTCATCAATCCCAAAGGCATCGGTGCAGCACTTATTCGATTCCTTGAAAAGCTTTCCTGTCAAATGGCCGATGCGTGTTTATTGGACACGGAGCAACACATCGAGTATTTCATCAAAGAATACGATCTGGATCGTAGTAAGTTTCGCCGATCGTTTCTGGGGGCCGAGAGCGCTGAGGCAGTAGCCGCTCCGGTTCAGCGAGCGGACGGTCCAATCGTTCACTTTCACGGCGAGTTCCAAGCGTTGCATGGAGTGAAATACATCATCGAGGCGGCGAAGCAGTTGCCCGAAGCAAAGTTTCGCATGATTGGCTCCGGTCGCGCACTTGAGGCGTGCATCGGTCACTGCAAGATGCTGAAGTCTGAAAACGTCGAGTTTATACCGATGATCCCGTTTGAAACCGTAAAGGCATATATCAAAGACGCGACCGTCTGTCTGGGTATTTTTGGCGAAACCCAAAAGGCCCAACTCGTGATTCCCATAAAGGTGTATGAGGCTCTTGCAATGGGGAAACCTGTTATAACCTCCAATACACCGGCAGTAAGAGAATTGTTAACCCACGGCGAAAACGTGTTTCTTTGCAACCCCGCTGATTCTGCCGACCTGGCTCGCGCGATTCGAACCTTGCTGTCCGACGCAGATCTGCGAAAAAAGATAGCAACCAATGGCCATCGAATATTCTTGGAACGATGCAGCCCAAAAATGATCGGTCGAGACATCGCTAAGCTTTGTGAAGAACTTCTCAGTCGGTGAAACCTAACGTATGTACGTCAATGCGCCAAGGTATTTGCTACGTAAGCGCTTGGTTCTAGAGCTCCTCAGGGACATGAAAATAGGAAAGTGTCTAGAAATCGGATGTGGAGCCGGGGACCTCTCGGCAACGTTGTATAACATGGGATACCACGTGAAAGGCATCGATTCGTCCGAGAGAGCGATTCAACTGTGCCACGAAATGCATAAAGATATTTGCCAGACCGGAACAATTCATTTTGCATTTGAGTCGATCTATGATGTGGAGGATACATTCGATACGATTTTCATGTTCGAGGTGCTAGAACACATCGAGGATGATCGTGCGGCGTTGTCGCGAGTGCACAAACTTTTAAGGCCGGCAGGTCACATCTTGTTATCCGTTCCGGCGCACGAGAGTTCATTCGGGGCGTCGGATGTGTTCGCAGGACATTATCGTCGCTATGATAGGGCAAAGCTCCTAGCGTTATTAGCGGAGTCACGATTCGGAGTTCAAACGATTTGGTCTTATGGTGTTCCGTTGGCGAATTTGACGGAAAAAGTTCGCAATGTCGTTCATGGAAACAAACCAACTCAATCGAAGGAAACTGCAACCGCCCAAAGTGGCATAGATCGGAGTATTGAAGCCAAACTGCGATTCTTTTGTAATGATTTCTTTCTTTACCCGTTTTATTGGATGCAGGGTCTATTTCTGAATTCAGATTTAGGTACGGGTTATATTGTTAAAGCCAAAAAGACGATCTAATTTATAGTTCCAAGAATTCAGTTAATGAAACTAACCGAACCGGAACGTCAATCAAAAAACAGTGATGACCTGAAATTCAATGAAACGAATCTGGTTCTTATCTTACGTAGCCGGTCATGTGCTAATCTCCCTGTAAACAAGAAGAGGCGTTGAGTATCCTCCCTATTAGCCAAAAACCATAAAGGCTCCGTGAGCAGCGGGGCCGGGAGGAGATCAACGCCATGAGAAGAATACCACCGAGTGTACGAATGAGGGAAGAGGTTACGGCGCTGCTTGGGGCGCGCATCATCATCGCATTCGGACCACTAGTCGGTTGGAGCGGCTCAACGGAGAGGGACGTCGGCGCACCAAGGTGATTCCACGCTTTCCTACTGAGTGTTCGTGCCTGACGCTGGTCTACGCCAGCTTGGTTACAGCGTCGAAGCGTTGGCGTGGGGTTCCGATGACACCAGCCATGATGAAACAACTTCAGCAGTTGCAAGCTGAGACAGCTGCGAGATCTGCGGCTTAAGAGGTCGCTGCTTGATGAGGACTACAGGATATCCAACGCCTCGACCTTTTACAGGACAATTAGGACTTGACCGGTAGCCTCTTCTATCCCCCGTGAAATGTTGAAGTGCTTTTTGGTCGTTTAATCATTAGTATCATTGACGGTCAGCGTGGTGCTGCCGAGCAGGGTCCACTGTGGAGACCCGGTGTTCCTGTGTTGGTTATAAACTTTTAGGGTGATCGTCCCTGAGCGCAGCCCCGGCAAAGGGCCAGAGAGGCTCGTGGCATCGGTGGGGAAGGGGACGGCGATGGATGTGCCATTGGAATTCATCGAAGTGGCACGGGCCTGGGCGATGAACGTCGTCCCTGCATAGAAGTTAGCTGCCGGCGGACCGAAGCCTAGATCGGCAAAGCCGCCGCCAGTAATCGTAAAGCTTGCCGGAGGTGAAGCCAGGTCGATTGGATTCGGTGTGATGGAATCAACTCCCGGTGCTGGACGTGTATCATTGACGGTGAGCGTGGTGCTGCCGAGCAGGGTCCACTGTGGAGACCCGGTGTTGGTGTGCTGGTTATAAACTTTTACGGTGATTGTCCCTGCGCGCAGCCCCGGCAACGGGCCGGAGAGGCTGGTGGCATTGGTGGGGAAGGGGACGGCGATGGATGTGCCATTGGAATTCATCGAAGTGGCACGGGCCTGGGCGATGAACGTCGTCCCTGCATAGAAGTTAGCTGCCGGCAGACCGAAGCCCAGATCGGCAAAACCGCCACCGGTGATCGTGAAGCTTGCTAGAGGCAAGGCCAGGTCGATGGGGTTCGGTGTGATGGCGCTAACGCCGGGTGGTGAAGGTGGTGGACGCGTATCATTGACGGTCAGAGTGGTGCTGCCGAGCAGGGTCCACTGTGGAGACCCGGTGTTGGCTTGTTGGTTATAGACTTTTACAGTGATCGTCCCCGCGCGCAGCCCCGGCAACGGGCCAGAGAGGCTCGTGGCATTGGTAGGGAAGGGGACGGTGATGGAGGTGCCGTCGGAATTAATCGAAGTAGCGCGGGCTTGAGCGATAAGAGTGGTTCCATCGTAAAAATTAGCCGCCGGAAGACCGTAGCCGAGATCGGCAAAGCCGCCGCCGGTGATAGTGAAGCTCGCTGGTGGTGAAGCGAGATCGACGGGATTCGGAGTGATCGAATCGACGTCTGCGACGTCTGCGACTGTAACAACCAATGTCTCGTCGCCAGGAACGGCAATCGTAAATGTCCCTAGCGACGACGGAGTCCATTCGCCGGAATATATGCCGTCGCCGGCAACCTGGTCCGATCCCGAACCATCATCAACAAGAACAATATTCTCATTTACCGGGCTCACCGTGAGCGTAATGTTCCCGTTTGGATTGGCGCAGTTGATATGCAAAATGTCGAGGCCGATGGGTTCGCCGACGGAGCCGACGATAGCGCTGCCTATCGGATCGAGCCGGGTAAGAACGACTGAGTTGTTGCATGTCAAAGCGCCGTTGGCATTCAAACGCTTCCGAGTGACGGTATTCGACATCGAGCTGACGTTATCGCCACCGGCGAGAATGAGATTTTTGATGGCTCGCCAATCCCGGCTGGGATTGTCCGCTTTCAACAGGGCGGCGACGCCCGTGACATGGGGTGTGGCCATGGATGTTCCGCTGGAGAAGCCGTAATTGCCGTTGCGGGTCGTGCTCAGAATGTCGCTTCCGGGAGCGCCGATGTGGACTGTTCTGCGGCCGTAATTGGAAAAACTTGACTGGGCGTCGGTTCGTGTCATGGAAGCCACGCAAACAATGTTGGGCAGGTAGTAGGTGCAAGGATAAAAAGCCGTCTGATCATTGTTGATTGGAAAGCCGAAGAAATCGCCGTTTCCCGCGGCGGTAATGAACAGGATTCCGCGCTGACGATGGGCATCAATGGCGTCGTACAAAGCCTGAGAAAAATCTCCACCGCCCCAGCTGTTGCTAGTCGCAATGATGTTGAATCCTCGATCCTTCATCGTTTTGACGTACTCTAGGCAATCTATCGCCGACTCAGTCGTTCCGGAGCCGTTCGAGTTGACGAACTTGCATGCCATCATTTTGATGTTCCAGTTGATCCCCACCACGCCGAGGTCGTTATTGCCTTTCGCCCCAATAGTTCCCGCGACGTGGGTTCCATGATTGTTATCATCCATGGGATTCGAGTCGTTATTGTGGGTATCGATGCCGTAGCAATCGTTTATGTAGCCATTGCCGTCATCGTCAGTGCTATTGGTGTTGCAATCCGCTCACTGCGAAACATATTAGCGGAAAGATCCGGGTGGTTGTAGTCGATTCCCGAGTCAATAATCGCAACGATCACGTTGCTATCGCCAGTCGTCTGGTTCCAAGCTTCGGGCGCGTCGATGTCCGCGTCTGGAGTTCCTCCGGATTGTCCAAAGTTGTTAAGCCCCCACATCTCGCCGGTTGCATACCTGGGATCGTCGGGAGTGTTGGTCGTTCTTAAGATATAGTTAGGCTCGGCGTATAGGACATCGGGGTCTTGTCGATAAAGATCGATCGCTTCCTCGACGGAGACGCCGCGAGACAGCTTGATAACCTCCAACCCACGTATAATATTAAAGACCTTTTTGCGCTTACCGGACACCCTAAATCGGGCCAAGTCTTTTTGGTATTCCTCGACCCCTCCGCGGAACTTTACGATGATTTCATCGGACACGTACTCCGGAACCTGAGATTGAGGTTGGGCAGCATATTGAGAACCGGGCCGAACGTCCAAACCCAGGAGAGCGAGTAGAAACACCGTCACGAAGCTAATCCGCTTGATCATGAGTCCCTCTTGAAAATGACTTGCAGGTTGTCGTATTTCGCAACCCTTACGAGATGAAAAGGTTGGGTTAATGTCTGAGTGACTATTGCGCCCGGGGGCGGGCTCTCTTCCCGATAATAGAAATAGAGCGAGGAGTCGCGTCGTTCCGCCCGGACAATTTCTACTTCATAACCTCCCGTACTTTTTTCACCGAGAAAGATGCCCACAACCATTTCGCGATCAAAGCCTACGATAGGAGCGAGCGCCGGATTAGCGTCTATGGAGGAATGTCGTTTCCAGATGGCGTTCCATTCATCTTGATTGCGGATAACCATTTGTAAGGGTGCACGAATACCGCTGCGATCACCTTTCTCGACGGTAGCTATGGATAGCGGAGTTTCTACTTTCCTGATCTTCTCTTGGTCCATGGCAAGCAGCGAGTATGCCATTTGAGGGCCACCCAGCACGTTCCATGCCGAAATGGCGAGCACCAAGCCGAACGAGCAGGCGAGAAAAATTCTAAAGTCGGTTCTCATTTTACTAAAAGCACCCCAAAGTTCTGAAACTTTCCACGCGTGGCGAACCATTGGTCTGACGTTTCAAAGTTCTTTGATCGAACTCCTTCTGTTTTCTATCGCTCCCATATCGGAGCGCGAAGCATTTAACACTTCCCGTGCTTCATGTCACGACGCTCGAAGGCTGACGGCTCACTTTGTCGTACTTTGTCACTTAATGTTGAGTTTCGAGCTTCGCATCAGCCGTGGCTAAGCTTATTATCCAAATTCCGTGCCGTAACGAGGAGGCGACGTTGGAGCTTGCGCTCAAAGCCCCCACCGTACATTACCCGGGGTAAGCGTCATTGAGCGCCTCATTATCGATGATGGCAGGACTGATCAGACCATCCAGGTTGCGAGAGCACATGGAGTCGATCACGTTGTGACACTACCGCGCAATCAAGGGCTCACAAAAGCATTTATGGCGGGACTGGAAGCTAGTCTCAAAGCGGAGGGCCGACATCATGGTCAATACGGCCGCAGACAATCAGTACTTCGCCGACGATATACCGAAACTGCTTGCTTCAATCTTAACGGGATATCGTCATTGGGGCGCGCTCAATCGGAGAAGGCGCGCACTTGTCGCCACGTAACGAAGTGCTTGTAGAAACTAGGTAGTTGGGTGGTTCGTCTTGCCAGCAGGACTGATATTCCCGATGCCCCGAGCGGCTTCAGAGCGATCAGTCGCAACGCAGCGATGCGGCTTCATGTCTTTAGCGAGTACACATACACTTTGGAAACCATCATCCAAGCTGGCCAAAAAAGCATGGCTATAACCTCCGTGCCTATAAGAACCAATCCGTACTCCCGGCCCTCTCGTCTGTACAAACACATCCCTACATATCTCCAAAGGCAAGTGGCGACCATCGTCCGAATATTCATGACCTATCGACCTTTTCGTTTTTTCGCGGGTCCTGGAATCCTTTTATTCATAATTGCCCTGCTGATTAGTTTGCGTTTCCTGTACTTTTATTTCACCGAGGGTGGCGTTGGGCACGTCCAATCACTTATTCTTTCGGCTTTGCTCATGGGGGTCGGGTTTTTTCTGGTCGTCGTCGGACTACTGGCAGATTTGATAGGTGTGAACCGCAACCTGCTGGAGAGATTGGCCTGGAAAATACAGCAATTAGGAGAAAAACTAGGAGGCGAAAAGCCGAATCCCGATTAGCATACAAAAGAACTGTGTTCGACGTTTTATTGTCGCTATCGCTCAGAAGTCATCCAGGTAATCAGGATAGCGATAACTTCTAGTCGCTTGCTTTCTGAATTCATCTTTTCTGAGTCAATCAGTTTAAAATTAAGTGACTCTGCCGCCGAGCAATTAGCAGGGCGGGATCAGTTTAGGGTCAAATCTTTTTAACTTTTGACAGTGGGACCCTTTCTCGACTTGGCACTCGAGGGGGTGATTTACCTTTGTGTAAAACTTGTATCCAGAGATGTCACTCACGTGTAGAGCCGGCTAATATACCCGCTGTCGTCGATCTCGCGCAGATAGTGAAAGTCCCATAACGCCAGCGGGTTGAAGCTTTCGATCTCGGGATTTCTCTTGAGCGCCAGAGCGAAGACATTCTGAATCGCTTCGATGCTCGGGTACAACGTCGGCTCCAGCGAGGCGACCTGAGTGTCATAGAAGCAAGCCCACTCCTCGCCGGTCTCCATCTTGAGGAGTTCGGAGCAATGCCTCTGGATGATATTCAGCGTTTCTTCCCGGCGTGTTTTGAAGAAATGCACCGCGTCGGCGAGCGCCATGATGAGCGAGCGAGTTTCTTCCTCGTGCTTGTTGACATACGTAGTGGTCGTTGTCAGCGTGACGCCTTCGATCATCGGCATCGTCGGCAACTCGATGATTCGAGCGCCGAGCTTGCGCGCGCGGAGCTGATCCACGGCTCGAACAAAGGTCGCGTCATACTTGCCCGCCATGACTTCTTTCGCCCGATCAACGCCCCTCTTCGCGCCGGTTACGAGCTCCACGTCGCGGCCTTCTTCTAAACCGTGCCGGCGAAGATAGAGCCAGACGTTGAGCCCCGTGTGCCCATCGTAGTCATCCATCGCCACGCGCTTTCCTTTGAGATCCTGCAGGCCGTTGACACCATCGCCCATGACGAGAAAATTCTCGCGCCACAAGTTATTGCTCTGGGCAATGTGAACGTAAGGGTCGCCGTTGAGCGCCCGCCGGGCATAGAGGTTATGATGGTTGCCCGATACCATATCCAGTTCCCCGGATTTCAGCCCCTCGGCCGCGCGCTTTCGCTGCCCTTCCATGGAGCCGAGATCCATCTCCAGCCCATGCTTCTCCAGAAAACCGCATTCTTCCATCACCTTCCATAACGGAACGTGACTCGGCGCTCGGTAATAGATTCGAATTTTCTTCTTTTGCGCCATGTTCATTTACCTCCAGTTTCAAAGTCGATAACGATTCAGCGGATCATATCTTTTCAACGATCTCCTCAATGCGGTCTTCACGCCAACGGCTCAAGGTAGTCGGGCCAATGCCAAATCGGCCGTTGTGGTTACCGGCATCAAAACGGTAGCTCCCGGCTACGCCTTGCAGCGGGACTCCCGACTCGAGATAATCGATCGCCGATTCGGGAACGCCTTTCGCTTCCGACAGCGCCCGGCAACTGAGCGCCATCCCATCCCAGCCGAAACAGTGACTGGCAGTCGCGATCCGGGCTCCGGCTTCAAACAATCGTTTCACGAATTCCTCTTGGGCCGGCAACCGAGCCCCGGTTCGAGGGATCAGATCGACGAACCAGGCCTCTTGGGCGTTTTCCCCGAGTGCTGAAATAAAGCTAGGGCGCAGCAAGGATCTGCCAAAGAGGAGCAGCGCTTCAGCCCTCTGCCGCCGGATCTTTCGAGCCATCGCAAGCGCCTTTTCCTCGTCCGAATACAAGAGATAAAACAGATCGGATGCGCGGTTCCACTGGCTTTTCGTTTCCCAGTCCGGTTCGCCCGGTTGACTCTGCGTTTCTACCCCCGCGCTTTGCAGCGCCGCCAGTGCGCTCGAAGCGGCTCGGCGCTGAAACTCGGTTCGATCATGAACGAGCTGCACCCGCCGGATCCCAAGCGTCGCCAACCGAAGCGCCACGGCTTCGGCCGTCTGGCCCGACGGTATGCCGATGTGAAAAATGTGTCTTTTACCGTTCCAGACAGAAGGGTTGTTATTGGCAACGAAGCAAAGCAAACGAGACTCTTCCGCCAGCTCTCCGAGAACCGTGGACTCGGACACGTTCGTGGCGCCGATGACTCCCGAAAATTTTCCCTTTAGAGGAGCGAGGCGGCGTTTTAGGTCCGTGGAATCTTCCGGCCTGAACGTGAACTCTTCAGCGGTGACCGAATTTTCCATTCTATTGTGAAGCGCCGCCAGACGGGCGCCGAGCGCTTGATCCATCACGCCCGGGCTGTTTCGATCCGGAACCAGGATGGCGACTTTGATACTTTCCATAACGAGACCGTCTCATCGCGGGAGGATGTCATTTCAGGCGAACACGCAATGTTTCCTTTCCCGTGAGCATCCAAACGCCAATTCGCTCACGATCAATTGTGCGCCTTTAGAATCTCCCAAACCTTTTCTCTGTTCTCTCGTCTGCCGGTGACGATCCATTTCCAATCGGTGTCGTCGAAATACTTCACGCCCTGCTTCGGAATGTTTCCTGGGTTCAGATAGGATTCGTCGATATCGGTGCGCAATGTCGCCGAACCATAGCCGCGCGCGTAGATTTCCAATCCTTCTTTGGAGAGAATCCAATTGACGAATACCTGCGCCGCCCGAGGGTTGGGCGCTCTGTTGCCCAAGGTCAGCAACCAGGGAGAGCCGTTGATGATTCCGGGGAAATCGGAGAACTCGAAGATTTCGAGAATCTTGAATCCTTCCTTTTTCAAGGGCCGGACATCGTCTTCCCGGCAGTTGAGACAGACAGGGTGAGTGCCGCGCGCCAACCAGTCGCTCATCTGCCGGCGGTCACGCGTCCTGACCACCTTTTGCTCAATGTAGAGTTTTTTGATGAAGTCTCCGCCGAGCTGATTGTAGAACTGGGCCGCCGAGTTGGCGCCCGAGCCCGTCGCCGTAGGATCTTCCGCCGAGATCTTCCCCCGCCACTTGGGATTTAGGAGATCTTTGACCGATCGCATCTCATGCGGCTTCACGTGGTCGGTGTTGATAAAAAGTAGATTCGCAACACTGCTGAACGCCCGAACGACGTGCCTTTCCTCCGGATCCAGAAACCAGACTTTCCCTCTCTTCCACTTCGAGCCGTTGACGACTTCCGGCAAAACCAGCAGCGGCTTGACCGGATCGATGAGCTTCTCACCATAAAGCGTATTGGCGGTCGTATCGGGACCGGAAAGAAAAACATCGACGGAGTAGATGCCAGCGGCCCGCTCGTTTCTGACCCGAGCGACGATTTGACTCGACCGTCCGGCGACGAACTCGACCGGTATCCCGTACCGCGCCGTGAATTTCGGGATGACTTCCTTGCGCATCACGGGATCCGGCGAGCCCGCGATGACGACCTTGCCTTCTTTTTTGGCGGCCGCCAAAATTTCCTTCCACTCCTGATCGGTCGCTCTTTGCTGCGCCCCGGCCGGAGTGAACCAGCCGATCAGGAGCATCATCAAGATTCCTTTCTTCATTCTATCCCTCCTTGAATTGATATCGATTGTCAAAACCAAATCAGTGCGAACCCGAAAGCTGCAGCCCCAATTTTCGTCCCACGAGCATCAGCGCGCAAATGATCACCGTAATCAGCAGGCCTAGAGCAGCGCCGCGTTCCAGCTCTCCGGTGAAGCTGTATTCCAGGAGGAGAATCGAGAGCGGCCGCGACTGATGGCTGTAAAGTAGCACAGGCGTGCTGATACTGGTCAAGGCGCTGCCGAAGTTCATCAGCCCCACGGCGGCTGTGATGGGAGCCAGCAGCGGCAACAGAATCCTTCTATAGGTATACCACCACGATGCGCCGGTCACCCTGGCCGCTTCCTCCAAATCCGCGCCAAGCTGTAAAAACCCCGCTTTGAAAGCCTGCGTCGTAACAGGACTGTCACTGAGGATCAGCGCGAAGGCGATCCCCCAGACGGTGCCGTACAGCACCTGCCTCAGCGGCGTGGAGAGAAAGAGCCATAGGACTCCGAGTCCCAACAGAATCCCAGGCAAAATATGAGGCAGCCAACAAAAACTCTCGAGCAACGGGGCGGCGATCATGCGCCGGGAAACCAACATATAAGCGACCGTCGAATACAGCAAGATACCGCCCACCGCGGTGACGGTTGCGATGATAAGGCTATTCTTGAGCGAGACCAGAAAGATGGGGTCGGCGAAGAGACTTTGCCAGTGCGCCAGAGTAAACGGAGAGTCGATGCCGAAGAACCCGTACCGGCGCATAAAAGAACCGATCGTCAGGAACAGCAGCGGCAGGAGCATCATGACCACGATGTAAGACACGCAAACGCCGAACGCAACGTACCTCCATTTTCCGAGCTTCACGCGCCCAGTGGAGTAGCCCTGGCCTGTAACGACGGTAAATTTTCTCTTGCCGCTCAGCAATTTCCAATAAGCAAAAAGAAGAACCGCCAGGACCAGGAGGAAGACCGACCCGAGCGCGGTCGCTTCTCCGTACGCCGCCGGCTCTCTGCTAAGATAGTCATAGATCCTTGTGGAATAGACGTAGATGCCTGACGGAGTTCCCAGGAGAAGCTCCGTGTTGAAAGACTGGAGACCGCGGATGAAGCTCAAGACGGAAATCGCCAGAACCATCGGCGAGAGCACCGGCAACGTGATCCGCCACAGCATTGTCGCCGTACTGGCGCCGGAAATCCGCGCCGCTTCTTCCAGCGAAGCGCCCAGACGGCGGAAAATAGGGGTGAGCAGCATGACCTTGAACCAAATACCACTCGTCGCCGTGTGCACCCAAACGATTCCCCAGAATGTATAAGGATCGAATAGCGGCCCATCGACAAAAGGAAAACTCTTCGCCGCCGTGTTGATAAAGCCGAAATTGGGATCGAGCAGCAGGACCCACGCAAGGACAAGCGGAAAATCGGGGACGAAATAAGCGACCCAGCAGAAAGACTCGATCACTTTGCCGCCGGGCATGTCCGTTCGAGCGATGAGCCAGGCGAACGAAACGGAAAGAACCATAGCCGGAAGCAGCCGAACCACGGAAATGAGAAAGCTCATCCAAAGAGCGCTGACCGTCGCCGGATCGGAAAACGCTCCAATCCAGTTTGCGAACCCATAGACCACCTCTCGGCCGGGCGGCGCCAGATTAAAGCTTCCTGTGAGAAGAAAAACAATCGGCAAACCCATGGTCACGCCGAAAAACGCGAGCATCAAGAGTTCCGCCAAACGGAAGGGTCTGAGACGGATTCTCACGCGAGGAATGGCAGCCGTAGGAGCGGAGGACTCCATAGATCTCAGCGAGGCTGGACGTTGAACCTTTCGGCGTCGAAGCGGAGGCGGACTTCGGAACCAACAGTGTGCCGTTCCCTTTTCGTGGCTGACAGCACGAAAGAGTGTCCTGCCGCCCGGACGTGATACTCAAAATGGTCGCCCAGGTAAGCGACTTCTTCGATCTTGGCCGAAATTTCGTTCTGAGATAATTCCCCCATGGAAAGAATTTCGATGTCTTCCGGCCTAGTGAGAATCCGGACGGCTTCGCCTTCGGAAAACCGGCCGCCCTGGTTCCGGTTTAAAGAAAGTCGGCCGCCCCCACTGACCAGCTCAATCCACTGGCCGGCATGGTTACCTACGATCGTGCCTTCGAACGTTACTGTCCGTCCCAGGAACTCCCCGACAAAAGAGGTCGCCGGCTTTTCGTAAACTTCAACAGGCGGTCCCATCTGTTCGAACCGACCTCGATGAACCACAGCGATGCGGTCCGACAAGGTCATGGCCTCCGTTTGATCGTGGGTAACGTACAAAATCGTGAGCTTGAGTTTCCTCTGGAGCGCGCGAATCTCAAAGCGCATTTGCTCGCGCAGCTTGGCATCCAGGTTGGAAAGCGGCTCATCGAGCAGGAGAATGGTCGGGGTGTAAACGAGAGCGCGGGCAAGAGCGACGCGCTGTTGCTGACCTCCGGAAAGCTCCGTGGCGCCGCGCGCCTCCAATCCCGCAAGTCCCACCGCCTCCAGTACCTGGAGCACACGCTTTTTGATGTTCGGGCCCGCCTCTCTCCGCACTCTTAGAGGGAATGCGACGTTCTCGAATACCGAGAGATGCGGCCAGATCGCGTAGGACTGGAAAACCATTCCCATCTGCCGTTTATCCGGCGCGATGAACATTCCCTGCCGGGGCACGGCGACGGGTTCGCCGTTGACTAGGATCTCTCCGTCATCCGGCTCCTCTAATCCCGCGACGAGCCTGAGTGTGGTGGTCTTGCCGCACCCTGAGGGGCCCAGAAGAGTGAAGATTTCGCCGGAATGAATCGTAAAGCTAACGCCATCCACTGCGGCTTGAGAACCAAAGCGTTTGATGACTTCCCGAAATTCGAGAACCGGTAGGCTCACGGAAATGGAACCTATCTAATACAGCCTATTCATCCAGGAGCTTACAATAGTAACGCCAGGAGGATGCGGTGTGGACGGCTTTTCTCCGTTCACCGGCCTTGCCGGCGATCGCATCGATGTCTTCCTGCGGGATCGGCTCCGGCTCGCCCAGAAGCGCCGCGCGATAATTGACCTCTGCCAGCTCGTTCAGCTTGATTGCCGTTAAAGTCGCCTCTTCGACCGTGCGAGCGGCGGACGTGATGCCGTGCCCGCGCATTAAGCAGGCCTCTTTGTCCCCCATTGCGGCCGCAAACTCCTCACCCAGCTTGTCGTTGGAGATGGTGATGCTGCGAGAATACGCGGCCAGACCGTTGACGACCAGGCGCAAACCGCTTGGATCGTACGCGCCGAAGAGTGGCAGTAACGGCTTGTTGCAGATCGTGAAGAGCACCACCGTCAGCGGATGGACGTGCACCACGCACTGAACCTCCGGACGCGCGCGGTAAAGCCGGGTGTGAATAAAAACCTCTTGAGGCGACTCGAGGCCGTTGGGTCCGTCGATCTTTTTACCCCCGAAGTCGACCGCAATGATGTCCTGCGGGGTGACGAAGCGTAAACCCGACTCCTCCGGCCCTCTGGCCTTAATCAGAATTCTGTCGGAGCCGGGAATCCGCGCGCTCACATGACCGCTCGGTTCTTTGGTCAGGTTGAGCTTCCCCAAGATTCGGCACGACCGCGCGACGAGCTCACGGAGTTCGGAAATATTACTCATACGATCCGGTTTTCTGAGTGGAAGATCCTATAAGCGCGGAAGAGCGGCGCTTCAAAGCTGCGAGACGTAAACCAGGTTTAGCAGATTCTCTTTTGTCAATTCTCTCTCAAAAGGCGAAAGGTCTTAATTCACCGGTAAAGCACTGCCGCAAAGCGAACCGCGCTGGTTTCGAAGAACGTACGAGATAATAGTCTTGGAGGGGTTTTAAGGCAAGAGATAATGATTGGGAAAGGCGCGCGCCGTTCGTTTCACGACGGTGCACGCCTTTTTTGTTTCGCATTTTTTTAATCGGCCATTTTTAAGTTGTTTCACGCGGCGCGATTCCGACCGATCTGCGCGATGGAATCCATCAGGTTGGTGTCGATCATCACGTGCCGTTCAGAATCACGGATAATCCCGATCGGGTCCTGCCCTTCCTGAACTCGCTTGATTTCCCTCATCATGACCTGGCGCAGCAGGATGACCCCGCGATCCGAGCCGGTCAAACGTTCGCTGGTGCGGTCGGCGATGGGCCCCTGGGTTTCCCAGGCCATATGGTCCTGCGCCTGGACTTCGTCCATGCGGAATTTGGCGTACGGATGCAACGCGTCCGGCGGATTTTTGTACGGTTTGATGTACTCGACCGGCACGTTGTCTTCTTTGTCAACACTCCCATCCTCGTTGGGAAAAAAACGCACGAAGTAGACCTTGGTATGGGTGTCGTCCATCGGCACGCGGATCTGCGACGAATTGCCCTGCCGCAAGATGTTGGGAAAAATAAGCGGGTGTTGATCGATCATACCATTCCGATAGGTCCGCCGCTTCATGATGCCGTAGGGGACTTCGTAGAAATCGAACTCCGCGACGTCGTCGGTAAGACCGCGCGTCGTGTCGGCAATTTGCCGCCCTCGACCGGCGGTATTCTGGTGGAGGATCTGGAGGTGCGCTGGATCGACGGAATTCTCCATGGGCTGAAACCAGTTGCAGTCGAGCTGGGGCTGAATAAAGATCTTCCGGCGGCCATCCTTGCGTTCCCAAACGTCGTACTTCGGCAATAGCGGCGCGCCGCCCGGACCCATATAGGCCCAGTATAGCCCCGCGTACTTTTGCACTGGATAGGATTTCTGTTTGACGGTCAAATGGAATTTACTTTCCGGGGGCTCGGCCGGAGTCTCGAGACAGTTCCCTGCGGTGTCATAGAGCCAGCCGTGATAAGGACAGGCGATGCCTCGCTCTTCGGTACGGCCGTAGCAAAGAGAAGCGCCACGGTGCGAACAGCGGTCGCCGATCAAACCGACCCGACTACTTTTATCGCAAAACAGAACCAGGGTCTCGCCGAGGATTTGGACGAGTTGAGTCGGGCTTTCCTGGGTCAACTCTTTCGCCACTCCGACGGGCTGCCAGTAGCGGCGTAAAAGCTCTCCCCCCGGCGTCCCCGGCCCGACCCGAGTCAACATCTCGTTTTCTTCTCTCGTCAGCATGAAATTCTCCTTCGTCCCGATGACCTCGTTATTTCTTCGCTGCTTTGGCCAAAGCCTCGTTTACGATTTTGATTGCCGGTTTGACATCGGTGTATTGCGGCAGGCTGCTGATCAAATACTTTCCGCCGCTCTTCGGCACCGAGCCCCGGTCCGTGAGCATCCCCTTGGGGATATCGACACGGAGCGAATTGTTGTCAGATTTTTCCTGCCATTTGAGTTGGCCTTCTTTGGACAGGAGCCAATTGAGAAAGACTTTGGCCGCATTGGGATGCGGCGCCTTGTTGACCAGGGCGACGTGACCGAAGCCGCCGGACATGTGCGATTCGTCATCGGGGGCATCGATCACATCGACAGGCAGTCCTTTCTTCTTCGCGTCTTGAATATCGTTGTTAGTCGCGAACAGATAAAGTTGAAATTTGCCTTGCGCAAGCCAATCGACCATGAGCCGCTGATCACGGCTGATCGTCACATCCATTTCGCTGAAGAGCCTGCGAATAAACTCGCCGCCGAGCTTGGGATTGTAGTAAACGGCGCGAAGCGTCTGGATATGCCCGCGAGCTTTGGGATCGTAGGCGACGATCTTCCCTTTCCATCTCGGGTTCAGCACATCCCAGAGGGACTTGATGCCGTCGGGATTCGTGTTTTTTGTATTATACGCGGCCAAAGCCGTGTTGACGTTCCCCTGCATCATGAACACATATCGGCGTTTGGCATCGGCGTAGATGTGTGTTTTGTTGAACCAGTTCGACGTGTCTTTCACCTCCGGCAACACCAGCGCCGGGGAAACGGGATCGAGCAGCCCACCGTTGAACAGAACCTCAACCAACGTGCCGGAACCGCCGATGAAAACATCCGCCAGATGCTTTTCCGCTCTCCTTTCCGCGAGCAAGCGCTGAGCATTGTTGCTGCCGGAGCCGGGAACATAAACCATCTGGATCTTCGGATGACGTTCCTGGAACGCTTTGATGGCGTTCTGATAAGTAACTGCCGGCGGGCCGTAGATCGTCACCTGCCCTTCCTTTTCAGCCAAAGCGATCAACTTTTCCCATTCCGCTTGCGCAGCCGTGGTTTGAGAGGCGAGCAAGAACGTTGCGGCGCAAAGTAAAAACAGAACTGACCCGACATACGTCAAGACTCGTTGCGCAATTACCATTCCTCGACCACGCTCCTTCCTATTGTTCTCGCTCATACGCAATTCCGCTAAATCTCATCGTATCTAAGTACGGGTTTATTTCGCAAGCCTTTTTGCCAAAAAAAGTGAGAAAAATCAACCGGTTATATTAAGACATCAAATATTTGAGTATTAACCTTTACGACTAAAAAGCGGCGCAACAGGGCGGCGGTTGCGCTCTGGGGGCAGGGGGCCCGGCAGATAAGCAGGAATTGCAGTGAGACTATTTAAGCTACTGCTTGCCGGCTGTCGGATTTCGTCGGTTGAAAGAGTCCGATTCGCTCGTTGATAACGTCGAATTCGATAACGCGGTTACTCTGCGGATCTCGGATTACCCCGATGGGATCGAACCCGTTACGAAGGGCCTCGATCTGTTCGCGTAGCAGTTTTCTGAGGAGGATAATTCCCTCGTCGCCGGCTCCGAGGTGCTCTTGTGTCCTGTTGGTGATCGCTCCTTGCGTTTCCCACGCCATCGAATCCTGCGCGGAGACTTTGTTCAGGTTGTAGTGGCGCTCTCCTGTCTTCAAAATCGAATGCTCGAACGGCGCGTTGCCGTCCGCCGGTGAGCGCTCCGCTTCGGATGGTACAAAGTTAACCCGATAGACCTGGGTATGTGTATCGTCGATGGGAACGCGAATTTGGAGATCATGGCGAATTCCCGCTCCAGTTTCATAGGGTGCGACGTGCCTCAAGGTCGTCGGGAAGAGCAGCGGGTGTTGATCGACCCTGGGCGGCTCGCCGGGCTTCTTACCGGGAGTCGTTCGTCTTTTCATGATTCCATACTCAAAGCGCAAAAACTCGTGTCGCTCACTGTACCGGTTCATTTGAGCCGCCAAATGGGCGGACTGACCATGGAGCCAGAAGAGATGGGAAGGATCAACGGAGTTCTCCATCGGCTGCAGCCAGTTGCAGTCGATAACCGAATCAATCAAGATCCACCGCTTGCCATTATCCCAGGTCAAGACGTCCCAGCGGGGTAAGAGCGGTACCGGGGTAGGCCCGAGATATGCGAACAGCAGGCCGCCCAACTTTTCTACTGGATACGCCGTTTGCGTGATTCGATCTTTGAAAGTGCTGCCGGCCGGCTCCGATGGCTGCTCCAGACATTTTCCCGTTCGGTCAAACTTCCAGCCGTGATAGGGGCAGCGTATTCCCTCGGCATCGACCGTGCCGTACGCCAACGACGCGAGCCGATGGGGGCAGTGCTCGCCGACGAGCCCGTATCGCCCGTCTTTGTCCCGATAAACAACCAGCTCCTCGCCGAGTATTTTGACCGCCTTGATAGGCTTCTCGCCGTTCAGCTCTCCGGCTGCTGCCACCGGATGCCAATAACGCCGGAGCAGTTCGCCGGCGGGTGTGCCCCGGCCGACTCTGGTTAAAAGTTCGTTGTCTTCGCAGGTAAGCATCTCACTTGCTCTCCCTCTGAGTTGTAGCCCTTATTTCTTCTGTTCCCGATTCAGCATCGATTCGTAGCCGAGCTTGTCGAGCACTTCGAGCACCGACAGACCTTGACGGATGCCCTCGGCCATCCTCGCCTCGGTGGCAGCTACGATCTCTGCCTGTCGAATAACCTCTTCCTCCTTGTCGCGAGGTACGGCGACAACGCCGCTGCCGTCGGCGATCACCAGGTCGCCGGGATGGATCTGGACCCCGCCAAATTGGATCTCTTGATTGAATGATTCTTGCATCACCCTGCCGCGCGCCGTCATAGGGACGGCCGCGCGAGCATAGACGGGAAATCCGAGATCACGGCTTTCATCGATGTCTCGGCATGCGCCGTCGATGACTATCCCGCTGATCCCCTTGGTCTTGGCTGCAAGCGATAGGAGCCCGCCCCAGCACGAGTTATCCGGTCGCCCGCCGTTATCCACGACAATGATATCTCCCGGTTGAGCGGCAAGAATCGGCCGGGTGCCGAGATGCTCTTTCGGTTTCTCCAAACCGATCGGTTTTATCTTCATCGTAAGAGCGCGCCCGGCGATTTTTGGACACGGCCACATGGGCCGGATTCCATACGTTGCGCCTTTCAAGCCTAAACGATCTAGAGCGTCCGATACTGCGCAGGTGTCGAGCTTTGCCAAGCGTTCGACGATTGGTTCTCTAGCCATCAATGGCCCCCCAATTGGGTCGCGTTGTCGAAGAACCTACCAGGACTTTCTTAATCATCTTATATCCAATACGCGAAGCCCATGCCGCACCCGGTAGCTGCAGGCGAGCGATAGGTCGTTACGTACTCCAAGAATTTCAGTTCCATCGACTCCACAGCGCCCGCCACAGCGATCCAGTTGAGTATTTCAGAAGTGCCGCCGCGCAGCCGGCCTCGCGGCAAGCGCCATAGCAACTCGCGTTTTTTGTTGCGCAGGGCGTCAATCGTCATCGCATCGATTTCTTCATCGATGACGACGTGACTGAGCCCCCCGGACGCCATGACCGCAACCCGTTTGTCGCCATCCCACGATTCAATCGCCCGCCGAACCGCCTGACCCAAGCCGTAGCATCGTTTGGGCGTCGGCTGATTCGGCGGATAGTAGGTATTCACCATCACCGGAACCATCGGCAGCTTTCCGCCGGGCAAGATCCGGCGATAAAGGAAGCTAAACGCATGCCCCACGCCGACTTCCGAACGCAGCGCGTTACAGCGCGCGACATCGAACTCGGCTTCGGTTAATGTTCGAACCAGATGCTCCGCGAGCTCGTGACCGGTCTCGTAACTCTCGTCTGTCTCGGCCCAACCGGTTGCCTCGGCCACCTTCCATGCCGCAGGCTTGCGAGCGTTGTGTCTCACGACCGGGAGCGACTTCCCATGGTAGATGGCAAAAGCCGGCATATTGTCGTCGTGAAACTGCTCCTGCTGGTCGTCGCCAAAGACGACAACAACATCCGCATTGGCCTTTCGCAGCGCGTCTCCCACAGTCGTGATGGCTCTTTGACACGCCTCGTCGCGGGCGCGCATCTTCCGCGGTGTAAGCTCGTTCTCGATATCGGGCTTCGCCCGCCGCAGGAGGCTTTGATAGTCCAGCCGCGGATCATGCTCATCCTTTTCCCGGAGCAACCGCCACTCGCCCGCCGGAACGCTCAATTGCGGGCTGTGCGACGTGCCGATTCCTATAACGATCTCTGCCATAACGCCTTCCCCCTCGGCGGCTTTTCCGAATCGCGCCGACAAAAAAACGTCTACAAGCGAACCGCTGTCGCTGTCAAGCAGAGCGCTGCGATCGCGCGCAACGAACCAGGAGAAACTTTTTTAATAGCCTCCAGATTGGGGCCGCGCGGGCCGATCCGGCAACACATTGGTGACAGCCCTCGATCGTGCCAAGACTTGCAGCGCGTCCAACCCAACCTCCAGCGCAATCCCGGGGATTCGCCTGTAGCGACGGGTGATTTTGTGTTGCGTGCCCGCTAGCTCTACTAGGAGGTAATCTTGAGCGGCGCTGATAGCTTCTCTTTGGGCGGACACCAATCGTTCGCTCAGCGGGCCTTCCGGACGCCACGGCGCCTTAAGACCGACAAGGACAAGCACCGTTCCGCCACCCGCCGCCTCTTTGAAAAGCTCCGCTGGCACAATGGCAGGGTCATTACGGCCCTCATCGTCCGAGCGACTTGCCTGGGGACCTTCTCGTGACGAGCCCTCTCCACTTGACGGCCTTGCCGGCCGGTCCGGCACGACGTTGCTTACATTGACTGACTTTTCCAGCGCCGCCAAAGCATCGGAGCCTACCTCCAGGGCAATGCCCGGTATCACTTCGTATTGGCGGATAATGCTATGTCTTGTTCCTGAAAGCTCGCTCAACAGCTTGTTCTGCGCCGAACGGATAGCCTGGCGTTGCGCCAGAACCGCGTCATCGCTCAGCGTCTCTTCCTGCCTCCACGGGACATTCAACCCGACCAGCACAAGCACCGTTCCTTCACTCGCTGCTCGCTCCGATACTTCGCGGGGAATCTTCTCTTCCTGAGCCGCCGCAATGGCCGCCCATAAAACAAACACGGCCGACACAAGACGGACTCTTGTGCGCCAATCTTTTGATCGCAAGGCGATGTTTCTCTTCTTCATGAATCGCTCCAATCGTCTAGCGTGCGCCCGCAGAGAAGCACACGGTGAACCTATGTTGCAACCGAAGCCACCTTACATCCGGGGAGGCAAAACGTCTAGCTCAGAAGCCTCTACCGAAGGCTCAAGACCATGAAACATCTGCCCAGAAAATGCCTGCCCAGAAAATTGCTTGACAACCGGCTATCAACGGCGATATAGCTTGGCGCCATCCTAGCTTACCTGTGGTGGCAGGCCTCACGCGACTTGAGAGACCGTCTTCATCTCGAATTAAACCAAAAATCTCCGGAGCGCGGCAACGTGTGTGAAGGGTTTGGAAAGGGTTCGCGAGTTTTATGATCGTAGAAGACATACTCAGTTGGTGTCTGTTCCCGCTGGTGCTGGCCGCCGCCGCATCCTTTGCATGCGCCATGTACGACAGCTTCCTTAGCCGCAGGCGCCGTGTGCACAACGAAAGTACCCTAACAAAAATCGTCCCGCTTTCGGTTTCGGATCGGAAGCGAGACCGACCGGCGACACGGCAGCCGGTTATTCGCGGCTACGATAGCCCGGAGCTGTTTCGGCAAGACTGGTGGCTCATCCGGATTGAGCAGAGCCGCAGACAGATCGCCGGGTTCGACACCCCAATCCAGATACTGGAACCGAGCGTCGGAACTCGCGAGGAATATGAAAAGCGAGTATGCGCGGTGCTGGCTCACCACCCCGGCACCAAGTGCGATAATTAAAGCGGCTCTCTGCCTTTTAGTTTTCTCTAGCCGGTTGTTGCGCATTCAGACTTCGATGCCTAGCGGTTTGGACCGCCGCAGCCATACTTTCCTTTTGTCTCTTCCAGGCCCATCAGTGCACAGCCTCAGGTTGCCAAGGACCGATGAGCCGATGATTGTTTAATTTTTCCTTTTTTGAGCTGAACTCCAGCACTGCCTATCCCGCGCCGTGGACAGGTTTTTAGCTTTTATTTTTCACTTTTAATTTGTCCTTTCTCCCTGTTACACTAGGCCCGATATAACGGCGAGGAGGATCTCGGACTATCATGGCTATACCTGGAGAAAAGGCGATTCAGATGGTGCGAACCGCCCACGCACACGCCACGCAGTTGGACATCGCAGTTACAGCAGTGGTCGTTGACCAGAGCGGCCGCATGATCGCGCTCGGTCGCATGGACCGCGCCCGCCCCATCACGGTCGAGATCGCCCTGAATAAGGCCTACACTGCCGCGAGTTTTCAGCAACCTACGAAGGAGCTGGCCGGAGTCGCCGGGCAGACATGGTTTCAAAGCCTGGTCGTATCCAGCAACGGCCGCATTATGCCCGGCGGAGGGGCCCTGCCCATCGTCGAAGGCGGCGGCGTTGTCGGAGCCGTCGCCGTTGCCGGCGGCACCGAAGAACAGGACCAGCGCTGCGCCGAGGAGGCTCTCGCCTCTTATGGGTGACACAGGCACGTCCTGTCGGTTGCCGTTACCTCTAGTTTATCCCTAACGGCGGCCAACGACCAATTGCATCGAAGCTGCTTTTTTTGGTAGAGAGATAGTAGGGTACTGAAAGAGACTCCTCTGCGAGCAGAGACAAAAGTTTCCCACACTTGTTGTTCAGCGCATGAAAGGGAATCGCCATGTCTGTAACGCTAAACAAGCCGACACAAACGTTAGACAACGGCGTGAAACGTAGCCCCGTGGAAGCGGACGTCCCACCGCCACCCTACCTCGGGCGGTCGGTTCGTATCGTCGGACCGGTCGTCAACGTCGATATGAACCAGTCGCCACACCCTAAAAACTCGCGCGGTGAGCTGGGGAAGCCGCTCTTTAACTGGTATCGCAACACCGTTTCCAAAGACCCTCTTACCCGAGTGTCGGCGCCGAACCATTTCGCCGATCGCAGGCAATTCCTCACCTCGGCGGTCAACCGGGATAGCAAGGGCAAGGTCAACGCAAAGCAGGTCGCTGTGGATGACCCAGCCGCCATGACCCGCCATATTAAGGCTGTGGCGCGCTATATGGGCGCCGACGTCGTCGCCGTCGCCAAGGCTCATCCATCCTTCCTGTATGCCGGCAGCCGCTACGTGCAAGACGGCACGGCGGAGGACGCCTACCAACAAAGCTCGCCGGCAGAGTTGGCCGGGAAGTTCCCTTACATCATCGTCGCAACCACTGCATGGGATCATGACAAGCTGCAGGCGCACCGCCATCACATCGGCGATGCCGCCTACCACGTCTCGCAAATGAAAGGCGTCGTAATCCTCAAGGCCATCGAGGGCTACGTCAAGGAACTAGGGTACACCGCTCTACGGGGCGTAGTGACACCGCAGGCCGCGGGCGTGGCGTCGGGCGTCGGCGAGTTGGGGCGCAACGGGCTCGTCATCAATAGGACTTACGGCGCCCGCATCCACATGCCGGATCCCATTCTGACCGACCTGCCGCTGGTGCCGGACGGACCCGTCGATATCGGCGTCGAGGATTTCTGCAAGATCTGCCGCAAGTGCGCTAATACCTGTCCCACTAACAGCATCCCCTTCGGCGACAAGGTCGTACACAACGGCATTGAGAAGTACAAAATCAACTGGCTCACCTGCTATAAGCTTAGACCCTATGTCCACGATCATTGGGGAAGCTGCTTAACTTGCGCTACCGTCTGCCCGTTTACCAAGCCCAACGTCTGGTGGCGGAGTCTCGCGGTCTGGGCGCTCAGCACTACTCCGTTCTCCGCCCGGCCTGCGCTGGTGCGCGCGCTGAAGGCAATCGACGACCGCTTCTGGGGGGTGGCGCGCAACAATAGGGTGCGCTGGCTAAGCTATGACTCCGGCATCAAACCGGGGGACCAAGCCTGTACAGTCGCCGGCTGCACCGCAGCACATGAGGGCAAGGGCCACTCGCGAGAGGTAATCGGGAACGTCGGTTACTATGCACCGCTGAAAGAGAACACCAACCGATTCGTCAAGCGGGACCCCTAGTGACGCTCAGACTAGGCCCGCTCAAAGTCCAGTGGCCGGGCAAAGACTCTAGAGAAGAAGATCCCTACTGGGATTCTTTCATCAATGCGCCTCCCGCGGATCTCGCCAATACCGTCACAGAGATGATCCGCAATGCCCCCGAAGGCAATATTTTTCCGACCAAGACAGAACTCCACACGCCCGAGATCACTTCCAGCCACGTCAAGGAGCTGGCGCGCTACCTAGGGACTGACCTGGTCGGCATCGCCAAATTGGATTCGAACGGACCCTCTTCATCGTTCCCTCTTCCCTCCGCGGGAGAGGGTAAGGGTGAGGCGGACGATGGGTATCCCTTCGGCGTCATCTGCGCGGTTCAAGCCTATTACGACCCACGGCAAGCACTGGGTATCGGCGGCCAGGTGCCGGTACAGAAGGGATTGTTCATCACCTTCGTGCTCAGCGCGTGGATCCGCGAGCTTGGCTTTCGCGCTACGGCGGCACCAGATCGCAATGCCGAGCAACTGGCTGCTGCAGCCGGCCTCGGGAAGCTTAACGCGGACGGGAGGTTGGTGACACCCCAATACGGCCTCCGGATTCATGTGGCAAACGTGATTCGCACTGATTTGCCGGTAGCGCCTGATGGCTGACCCTTCGGGATTTCAAATGTCAAATTTCACATCGGAATCTGAAGTTCGAATCTGAGATCTGAAATGTGAGATATGTGATTCCGCGCGTAGCAAGGACATGCCGTACATCATAACTTCGCTGTGTACCAACGATGGAGCGTGCGTCGAGGTCTGCCCGGTAGCCTGCATCCATACGAAGCCGGGCGCGCCGCAGTTCTACATCGATCCCGAAGTGTGTATCGATTGCGAGCAATGCGAAATCGTTTGCCCGGTGGACGCGATCTTCAAAGACGTCGACATTCCCGCCGAACATCAAGCCGCCATTGAGGTCAACGCCAGTTTCTTTCGTAAGAACAAAGCAGCAGTCGGTCCGGTTTCCTTCGACAAGGCCTGGGCTATGGTGCACGCGGCGCATGACTATGCGGAGATCGCCGGAATCAGGGTGACGGTCGCTGTCGTAGACGAGGCCGGCGCTCCCATCGCCGTCGGGCGGATGAACGGAGCCGAAGCTAGTGCGGCGGACCTGGCATTCAATAAGGCCTATACGGCCGCCGCCTTCCACATCGCCACAGCGGAGCTGGCGCCCCAAGCGCGGCGACCTTGGCTGCATAGTCTTGCAATCTCCCACCGCGGTCGCATCCTGCCGGCTGGCGGCGGAATTCCGATCGTTGATGGCGTGACAATCGTCGGCGCGGTCGGCGTAGCCGGCTCCAGCCGTGCCGAACAGGACATCCTCTGCTGCCGTGCCGCCCTGGCCGTATTGGAGAGGCCCGGCCACTGAGCGATTGAACAACAGAGGCGCGACGATTTGCACCATTTGAACGCTTTGAACGGTCTAAACTATTTTTCAGGAAACCAGCCCTGCTTGTTTTAATTTTCGCCGCAGCCAGGACCCGGGCTGAAGAACCTGGGTCGGGCGGCATTCATAGTTCCTCACCCGTTTAGTCAGGCCGTTCCTCTTAATAAATTCCTTCGCTTCCTCGCGGGCTTGTTGCTTTAAAAGTTCTTGGTCATTGACAGTCGCCTCTCCGGTCCCGGGGCTGAATATCCGCTTCAACTTAGCCTCGAAGTACTCTTGAGCCAGAGCGGCCTCGTCCTTCACGCGCACCGTGATGGCTATCGTGCCCTGACTTTCATCGACTATAGCTCTGCTGCCCTCCTGTTCATCTCTCTTGACCATCTCCATCAAAGCAGCGGCGCATTGTGATCGGGAAGCGTAACTGCCTGAAGGCGTCCAATTGGGTCCGGCAAGCTTTTGCCGCGAAGCACTTTGAGAAGGCTCAATTACCGTCTCCGCCAACAAGGTCCAGGCAGTCGCTGCCTTAGGCGTTTCCCATACGGCATATCCGATAGCTACGATGGCAATCAGCGCAAGAATGGATGCCGCCGATTTGCGATGGGCGCCGGATTTCCGCGAATTCAAAGCAAACACGACTGACGCGGCACGCTTGAGTGCAAATTGACGACGCCAGCTTTTGCGCCTAGGAGCTCTTTTCTGAGCGCTTCTCGAAGAACGCGGAGCCGAGGTCGACCTTCTCGGTGACGAACGGTGCCGTACAGTTGTCGTTGCGGCAGTCTTTGGGATCGTCGTCTTTGGCGAGCGCTTTTGGTCATACTCGCGGCGACGCGCCGGGTCTCCCAGAACCGCGTAGGCCCCATTAATTTGCAGGAACTTCTCATTCGCACGTGCTTTCTCGGCGCTAGTAGAGAACAAGTCAGGATGATACTTTTTGACCAGTTCGCGGTAAGCCGACTTGATTTCGTCCAGGCTCGCGGAGGGCGAAATCCCGAGAATTCTATAAAAATCCGGTCCAGCCATTTCTTAAGTCAAAGCGCCCGGTAACCGACGCATGCTGAGCAAAGTAAGCCGCCCAACGCCCGCGCGCACGACCAGGGCTTATACACCGCGGATGACCGCGCCGCACTCCTCGCACCTGTACCGCACGCTTGCGCTTGCCACCGTTATCACCTCTTCGAATTCATATCGTTTACTGCCGGAGGTCTCAAAACATTCCGGACAGAAGCCGTCTCCCAGTTCCGCGGCTGAGAGGGTCAGATGGCAGTGCCGGCAGCGCACTGTTTTCTTTCTTTCGGGCAACAGTTCCAGGGTGCTGTGATTACACAAGGGCATCTTGAATACCTTTGGACAAGGTAACAAACACGCAACCCGAGCGGCAATACCTACCCCGCATTATTCACGGACGATGGATAAGCGCCGACAGTGTGTTCTTAGCCTTCGGGGGCGAGCCCCCAGCAGCCCTCGCGGCGGGATTTATGCGAGGCACGCGATCAATCGATGAGCGGGTAATTGTTAGTTTTTACTTTTTATCCTTGATTGAATCATCAAGTTCCCCTCATTTCTTGACCGAGAGGAGATTCTTCTCATTGAGCGCTTGCATCACAGCTTCGACATAGTCTCTAATGGCCGTATTCACATTCTCCGGCTCGGTGGTCTTGATCGTGCCGGTCCACACCACTTCGCCCTTGGCCACATCGTACAGCGTCGTCTCCGAGGTATACTCATGATATCGACGAACGCTCGGCGCCCCGTATAGGCCGTGCCAAACGGCCCCGACGTTCCGACCAAAGATGCCGAAGGACGGAGTCGGATAATAGCTCGGTCCCAGCTCTGTCTTCTGTTCGACGCCCACCGATCGGGCGATGATCACCGCATCAACCCCGGCGTTTTGCGCCGCTTGTTTGAGTTTGGCTTCGTTGATTTTTTCATCCTCCGGCATGTAACGATAGCTCGGCAAGGCGTCGACCCCGGCTGCCCTGAGTTGGGCAACGAACTCGTCTTCGAAATTGCGCCGGATGCTGGTTTCCGGGCCGAGACCGCCGACCATGATCCTCTTGAACGAAGGCGAGGTGTAGGCGGGATTGCTCCACTGAGTGACAAGCTTGTTCGAAGTGGCGCAGCCGGCAAGACTGACGATCGCAACGATGGTAGGAAAGGCAAACACGCGCGATAGCATGAGGGACATAAGTTTTCTTACCTCCTTGCTCTTGGGCAAATTATACCATTCAAGGGCGCTTTTCGAAACGCCACTCAAGGCTCTATGTCCTTTCAACAACTTGCGAGAGCTTTGTTGTCCATTGTGACTCTTTGTTATAGAGATAAATAAATTTTATTAGGAGGTTCACGTACAATGAAACACGTCAAAAACGTAATCGTCTCGTCGCTCATCGGAATCTGTGCGCTTGCCTTGGGCTCCTGCGGAAAGTCTGATGACGACAAAGGTCCTATGGAAAAAGCCGGCAAAGCCGTCGATCAGGCAGTGGGGAAAGCCAAGGAGCAGACAGGACAAGCGATGGAGCAAGCAGGCGAAGCAATGAAGGAAGCCGGCGAGAAAATGCGTGAAGCGGAGAAAAAGTGACACGAAATAATTCGGCTGTTTTTAATTTTCACTGTCTCATTTTTTCATTAACAGGCGGGAGAAAACTCCATATTCGAACCTAAACTCAAGGAGAAGACAGGAAACGTGACGACGATCATTCTGAACCGCCCGGAGGTCGGCCACGGCAGAGCGATACCCCACGGGCTCAGCTCATCGCGCTTTACAAGAAGCTAGCCGAGTCTGCTCTGCCGCCTCGCTAAACGAGTGTGCCATCTTTTATGCAGCCACACCCACTGTTCGGGCGCGGCGCGAATAATGGACTCCAAGCGCTCATTAAGCATTGCGGTCAGTGCCAACACGTCGCGCTTGGTATCGCCGGTCGGCAGATAATGTAATCGCTCTATAGTAATTCTGTGGCGCTTACCGCGACGGTGGTGCCAACAGAAAATCACGGGCGAGCCGGTGCGTAACGCCAACGCGGCAGGCACGGTAGGAGTAAAAGCAGGCCGCCCGAAAAACGGCACAAAATCACCCGGGGTTTTGGTGTCTTGATCAATCAGAAATGCCATCAGGCCATTTTGGCGCAGGACGCGCAAAATCGACCTCCCCGTATTGCTTCTGTCCCGCCAGATTATCTGTAAGCCATGCACGGTACGCCATTTGTGCAACCATCGGGTTATGCGTGGATCGTAAAACGGCTTGGCTACGGTGGCGATAGGATAGCCTGCGGCTGCAATCGACTGCCCCAGTAACTCCCAATTCCCGATATGTCCCGAAATTGTTATTGCGCCTTTGCCTTCGGAAAGAACCTCATCTAATACGCGTCGAGCGGCGGGATCCAATGGAGGCACCCGTCGATGCAAGCGGGACAATTCCCATATCGATTCCGCGAAATGCACAAACATACGGCGGGTCGTCTTGGCCGGCTCAAGCTCAGGGAGAGCGACCGTCAACTGCGCTCGCGCGCGCCGCGCATGACTTCGAAATAGATAGGGCGCTAAACAACCCGCCAGCCGCATCAAGCCGCGCAGCGGTAGCAGCTGCGCCGCTGTCAACCCGCCGCGCATCAAGCCGTACAAAGCGGCATTTTTGAGGCGTTGCGGCCAAGGCCAGCGACGACGGTTAATTATTCTATGTCCATTCTTCACAGATTTCCGGTAGATTTTAGAAGGAAATCGCCACAAAGGGAAGCGGCAAGCCCAAACACTATTCCAGCAACGCAGGCACGAGCACGACGAGCGCGACTACCGTCACGACTAAGGCACCGACAGCCAGCGCGCTTCCGTAGGGCAGAACAAACACGGCTATAATCACGCCCATAGACAGGGCGATAAACGTGGCTAGAAATATCTTTAGCCAAAACTCACCGGTTAGCACCTTCTCTTTCGGAGAGCCGAAGAGAAAGCGCCAGTCAGTCTGTGTGAAGGCCGGTTTGCCGCCTGCCTTGCGCCGAAGCAACAAGACGACAAACGCCAGAAGCAAAACCAGAACGATCATCAAATACCAGAAAACGAGTTCACCAAGGCTCATGTCAGCGAATCACTGAGGTTTCTGGCTCGACGTGATTTCTTCTTCTGCTATTTCACCATAGGGCCAAGGACGGCCCAGATTAAGGAATTGGAGCTTAAGAAGTCGAATCATCTGAATCTTAGAATCAAAACTGCCGCCCTTAAACACTCCTTCATGACAATGGTAGTCCTTCGGTTCTTTGCCGTAGTGACATCCGTAGGAATCGAGCTTACCCTCGTGAGCGTACCCGGGAATCGGAACGAGCACGATTGCGAGAAAGCTGATAGTCAACTGAAGCAGCAATTTAATCATCACGATTGTATGTGTATGCGCGGGCACTCGATTCGGCGTAACGGCGCTTTCGGTTAAAATCGGGCTGTTCCGCCTCACGGCGGACAGGCGTTAAATCGAGCAAATTAAATGCCGTAAGAAAAATGAACGAAAATTCATCATTGCGGCTTGAATCCTGTCGAGCATGCCCATACTTGGACAATGACGTGCGCTTTTTGTAGCTCGTTCGCGCCGCGGAAGCCTCAAATTCCCGCGGGCGGCCATTCAATGGTAGCATTGTCAAGTCTGATCTCGGTATGCTCGACAGGTTTGAAATGACCCGCAGCGGCATCATAATCCCACCGTTCGACAATACATTCCCGGTTTTTGTCTGCGCGCGCATAGCGAATTAGGTTGACTGAATTCGGCGCATCGTGCCGCACCCGCGTGGACACGGCGGTGCCGGCCTGGACGATCCAAACGCTGCGGGGTAAGTCCTGGAAACGCTCCCGCAGCGGCCGGACATACGGCAGATGGATGTGCCCGCCCATCACTAGATCCGCGCCCGCCCTCGCCCACTCGCGCACCGCTTCCCCATGGCCGTGCAACAGGTTTTTTTCCTCCTTTGTACGTGTGACATGCACCGGCTGATGGGTGACGACGATGCGCAGTTGTTCGGCGGCGGCACGCCTCAAACGTTTCGCTACCCGCTGGATCTGCTGAGCAGAAACTTCGCCATCTTTGTGGCGCGAAGGGCGCGTGGTGTTGACAGCGATGACCAGCAAGTCCGGCGACTCGAATGTCGCTTCCAAATCGGGCCCGAACACGCGCTGGTGATTCGCGTATGGATAGAAGACCCGCGCCACGACATTGAAGAGCGGGATGTCGTGGTTACCGGGGAGCACCAGGGTGGAAGGAACGGCAAGGCGATCGACAAACTCTCGCGCGGCGCGGAACTGGGCGCGACGCGCGCGTTGTGTAATATCGCCCGAGAGCACGACCAGATCGGGCGCCTGTTGGCGAACGATCTCTATCAACGCCTCGACCACCTCAGGCTGTTCGGTTCCGAAGTGCGTGTCGGATACCTGCAGGAGCAAGCTCATGTCGGGTTCGCCGGATTTAGATCGTTCGTGGGCGCCAGCAACAACAATACGCCCAATGGCCGGCATTAAGCACGATAAAGAGAGCTTGGGCCGGTTTTACTATCTACATTGTCTGCGCCGTACATTGCTCTTGACGTTGGCACGTGACGAAAGCCACGTCGCGCGAACGAGTTTAACAGAGTAGCCGATGAAGAGAAGTAAGAAAAGCGAACGCCCGGGGGCGGTACGTTTAGAGATTGTCTAAGGTATTTGCGGCAAAGTGCTATTCGACGCGGCCGATTCGCGCTGTTTTGGAGCGGCGGGGAAATGTCACACGCGCCGGCTTTTGTAGCGGCCGAACTTTTCGATTCGCCGTTGCTTTCTAAGACCTTTTGCTTTAAGTGTTTAACGCCTAATTATTTTCCCTGATGAGGCCTTTTCGGGGATCGATTGGAATACCCTTGACCCTGACTTCATAGTGGAGATGCGGACCGGTACTCTTTCCTGTGTTGCCTACCTGCGCGATTGGCTGGCCTTTGCTGACGCGATCTCCTTTGTTGACCAAAATTTTGGAGAGATGGGCATATTGACTCTTGATCTCCTGGCCGTGGTTTAGAACTATGGCCTTGCCGTTACCGCCGCTTTGCTCGATTGACTCCACGACCGCGTCTCCCGCCGCATGAACCGGAGTCCCTATCGAATTGGGAATGTCCAGCCCGGAATGAAACTCCATTTCGCCCGTCCAGGGAGACCTGCGCATCCCGACTCCGGAAACTACCCGTCCCTGCACAGGCCAATCGGAAGGCAACGAAGCGATCAACTGCTTAAGCTCACCCTGGAGAACGGCGAGGATCCGTTGTAGCTCTTCACCCTCAAGCTGAGAATCGACAGATGCTGCGTGCCGGCGTGGAAGGGAAGCCTGGATTGTTTCTCGAAACCCTCTCCAGCGGGAGAGCGCCTCCTGAACCTCTTTCGTCCTGTGTCGCAACGCGGCTAACTTCTCTTGTTGCGCTCGGGCCTTCGCAGTGACCTCCTCCAACTTTCTCCGCTCGAGCGCAAGGTAGTCGCTGAACGACCACGCGCCCAAGCACAGCAGCAGCATCCCGCTCAACATGAAATAACGAAGTCCTTGTTGAGAAACGACGAACCGATGCATCTGCGTTCCCCGTAAAACGAGGATGGAGTAGGGCCTACTCATATTTCAAAACCTCCTGCCGGTTGGTCTTGCATTGGCCGTCAAAGACCACGCCCTCTTCCATTATCAAGACAGGCGTTACAATGTTACCGAAAACGCGGGCAGTGCGACCAAGCTCGACCCGCTCCCGTGCGGTGATGTTGCCTCTGATCTGCCCGCTTATGATGCCAACGCCTACCTGGACCTCGGCTTCCACCTCACTCTTCTGCCCGAGGAGCAGCGTGTCCGCAGACAACATTTCACCGCGAAATTTTCCGTTCAGGGCCAATGTCCCGACAAATGTGAGACGGCCTTCCGCTTCGCAGCCGTCATCGATAACTGAGGTCGGAGCGTGATTCGAACTTATGCCCTTTTTCCAGAGCCGCATATTTTCCCCGCTAGTTTAATCAGAACTTACAGAGATCTCTGCGTGAATAAAACGCTATGTCGGAGGATAAATCGGCTTTTTGAAAGTCTAATCATGTGCCCGCAACAGCTGTGCCAGCCACTTGCTGGCTGCATTTGTTGTTTTGCATGTGACAGAGTGCGCCACTACGACCCTTCTTTCGTCAATAATTTCTCGGGCGAACAAAATTTGTGCGTAGAGGTTCTTTTCTGTGCATCTATCAGGACCGAGGAGTTCGCACAAGCATAAATCACCACTGAACAAAATATTCTTTGATCCGCCTTGCGCCCACCGCCTTCTTGACAGCCACGGTTTTCGAAAAGTCTCTAGCCTATGTACGGATCATGGGACTACAAATGCTCTTGACACATTTCTCACGTTTACTATATGCGATATGCGAGACCTGCGGGGCATAGACACAAGACGTTGCGAATGGCGTCAATGAAGAGTGGAGTGAGGAGATAACGATGAGCTTGCAAATTGTCTCTGAGGTACACAAGGTCAACCGCGGTCAAAATGAGGAACAAGCGGACTTCGCCCCGCAAAGTAATGGCGCGGGCTGGCCAAAGAATACTTGGTTTCAGAAACGTTTACGATACGTCAGAGAACAGCAACGAAGGAAGGAAATTGAGTTCGTCTACGAATGCGGATTGGGTACTATTACGTTTCGGCAACCCATTGGCGTTGATTAGAAAGATCCGGGACTCCTTCTTTCAACTATTCATTCCATCGCTCAGCGCTTACCTTTCGACGAAACCGTCTCACGGTTGCGGCACTGTACCAAAGCTGAAACAGTACTCCTCAGTCACTCGTCAGCAAACCCGTAGCGTGTGGACAATCGAATTCGTCGGCACAACGACTTACATATTCTGCTAGGATGCCCATAAACCTCGAACTCTCAACAAGATCTCTTCCGTGACTTTCGGTATTAAGGCTTGTAGCTTTTCATCGATCTTAGCCCGAACCGAATCTTCGCATTTCTTTCGGCCACCCTCGACCAACCGCTCAAATCGAGTTTCCCATAGTGTCGTTCTCACGACCATAGCCGGTAGATTTATACTCTCGACGGCTTCGCTAATCTTTTGTCCGCTGTACCACCATACCCCTGCTGCCGCTAATACACCGATCAGTAGTCCGATGAGAAAGCCGACAGGTCCGGTGGTGCCCAATACCGAAGCAATGATTGCGATTCCTAACTCCTCGCCAATCCCGCCGCCAATCGTGCCTAAGACTACCGCGACCGAGGTCCCCACCGAAGCAGTTGCAGCCGCAGTAAGCTGACCGCCGACGCTTGCTGCGGCGATTTCGGCGGCGGGTATTTTCAGTTCCCCAACCACTTCTCGTGGTCCGTCGAGATCACTAAAATCCGTTCCGATACCCCTCAGCATTTCCCCGATGCGCCCGGATAAAGAAGTTCGAAACTCGGGCACGCCGGTCTCAACGATAAAGGCTGTCAGTTGAGGTAAGAATCCTTCGGTAATCGAAATTAACTCGAATTTGAGGTCTGCAACTCGACCGCCCTCCTGCCGAAACGATCGCAATCTTGGGACGATCTGTTCGTCGTAAAGTCTTCGGCTTACAAAAGCCGCCACATCCTCGGAAAACTTGGCTCCACTCGCCTCCACCTCCTTCTCGACAAATCTTCTTATCGGGGCGTCAATTACTCCGGCATAATACTCGTCGAACGAAAAAGTAAGTCCGCTGGAAGCTATCTTGATCGCCCGCCATTGCCATGCGGCCAATAAAATCCTCGGGATAACAACGCCTATGACGACCGTGATCGCGAAAAGGTGAATCCAAGCGGCAGCTTCATCGCCCTGAGGAGTTAATAGCCGAGTCACGCTGATCTGTTCCGCTAATCTTAAGCCAAGTAGTTGCGACAGGAATAAGCTCGGTCCGAACAGTATATCGACAAAAGTGGAGACGCTGCTTGCGTCCGTCACAAACGTGCTCGCCCAGACCACCTCATAGCCTTGAAAAAGGCCGCGGAAGTACATGCCCCCGATGGCACCGGTCGCCATGAACAAAGCACCCATATGAAGCACATGCTTCGACCTGGCGGCCACTAAAGAAGCTGCAAACGATATCCAATTTGTACTGAAGCGCCTTACCACTTCGGCGAAGGTCCTTTTCTCTTGAATTCCGAAGACCATCTTGTGAAAGAATTGCCACAGGCCTGGCAAAATCAATCTAACAAGCCACGGAACCTTGGTTTCCTGATTGGGTTTTCCTTGCGCTATTTTCCTCTCCCGAATTCTCGGGTCAAAGTTCCGTGAGCGTTTCATCAAACGAGCGAAGCCAAGGTTTTTGCTCCTCAAAAGCAAAAGCGAAAAGCCCACCAGATACACCAAAATGTTCCATGCGACGAGTAACAAAACCGGATTGCGGACAACGTGTATCTTCTCCGCGGGGCCGAGCAGATTGGTCGCCGCGCCGAGGATCAACCCCAAAACACAGACCGGCAAAGTCCAAGGCGTCGGCAGTTTTGTTAACTCGAGTATAGATTGGTACGGCGCTGATATACGTTCAAACAAATAAGCTGCGCGTGTCTCGACCCAGACCAGTCCCGGCCCAACAGCCCCAGCCGCGGCGAGTGCGTCGGTTAGAACCTTCGGCGAAAAGAAACCCGGTTCCACTTCTTCGATGGAACGGACTAAGATGATCTTTGCCGCTTGCTCTTCGGTTAAAGGCATAACTCGAATCCAGATCCGGTAAGAAGATCTGGCGCTATCCGGATTCTTTAACCTTTATCAAGTCTGCCGCATTGATTCGACGCCCATCCAACTTCACGTTCGCTGAGAAGCCAGGCTCGTTTGTCTCTTCAGGTCTTGGCGTGGTTGCGCCGTCGTCCCGAAAAGGGATCTTCGCCGCGAAAATGTATCAATTATGAAACACGGCCACTCAGAATTTTTCTTATGCATGAGACATCGCATGGAATTTCTTGGCAAAGTTTGTCCCCTCCCGTAATCTGAGCGACAAATGACAATCGGCACCGCTCTTGCTCAATCAACGTGCCATGAAGTTTATTTGCCGGCATTGCGATGAGATAACCACCGGTAGGCCATATCGGGTGGTCAGCCAAGAGGATGGCGTTATCTTGCTTAATATGGTCGTTTGTCACGCATGTAACAAACAGGCAAGAGCCCTGGGGTTGCGCTCGAAAGAGATCAACCTCGATCCTAAGCCTCGCAAACACCGTCGTTCGTTGGACTATACCGGTGCCGCCACGGCTGGTCGGTAGTTGGCGGGGTTCCCTCCACCTCGCGCGAGGACCAAGAGGAGCTTCTAATCCTCCCCGTTGAAAGCGGTTCGTGACCGCTAATTCACATTTGAGGATTCTCGGAAACTCGAAAATGAGAGTTTGCCGAAAAACGCGGGACACTCGCTGACTTTTGCGGCTTCTTACAAGCCCTGTTCATGATTCTAAGCGCGTCATCGCGATGCCGCTCAGCAGGGTGCTTACTTAAACTCAATCTTCTTGCGAAAGAATTCGATCGCAGTTTGCCCTATACGGTCGGTGTCGTAATACGCGTATGCGGCGACGGCTACGGCCCCGAGCATGGGCAGCCATCTCGAGTCTCGTCGGCGCGCCATCCCTTGAATGATTTCAGTGCCGGTATTTTCCGGAGCATCTTCATTCCGCAACGGTCCGCAGGGCGCGACCGCTATTTGCCCCATACTTATCACCAGCTCGCGCATGAACTGCGCGGTCCCGTGCCGGAACAAACAATAGAGGATCGACTCTTCCGAGAGTTTCCCGTTCTTACCGAAGACGGCTCCCACATCCACAACCATCTGGGCTTGAAGCCGCCATATCGCCGCGAGTTCGGGAAGAATAGTCGACCAACCTGAGGGCCCAGGCTGCAGCGCAAGCGATCCGGAGACAGCAGCAGCCCTAAGGCAGGCGCCGGATATTATTTCCCGGGCACGGCAAAGAGCGTTGCCCGCTTGCTTTTCTGTACTGGGCCGAATTTCATTGATTGCTTCGACGAGGGCCGCGAAAACTTCGTCCAGCAATTCGCTTTGTCGTATGGGATCTCTGCGGGCGATTGGGTTAAAACTAAAGCTTGCTTCGTCTGTCACGGTAGCTCCCCGCACTTCGCTCGAAGTTAACGCTTTGTATGCGAGGAGTTATCGGGCGACCAGTGCTCAAAAAAACGTCCGGTCGGATTCACTCGCAATCATTTCTTCCCAGAGGGCTGGCGCTTCAAAGCCAACAAATGACTTCTGCGCAACGTCTTCATCCGGCGGCGAGAGTTTAAACGGATACGAGTCATAATGGCAAGAGAAAAATAGCAATATGTTGTAGCAAAGTGATTATGTCAGGGGTTAATAGCAACGTAATTATGTCAGGGTGTGGCGATGACAACCCTGACGATGAAGGATGAGAAGCGGATAGAGGTGATTCAAAGAGTGTTTCGAGGCGA
>JBOHVS010000340.1:0-13254 GCA_050735975.1 Binatia bacterium
TTACGGACAATTCCGGCAACTTCAAGCTCGCCGATGTTCCGCCGGGAACCTACAATGTCGAGGTTTGGCACGAGACGCTGGGAAAAACCAACCAGAAAGTAACCGTCAAGGCCAAACAAGACGCCAAAGTCAACTTTGAGATGGCAAGCAAGAAGTAAAAGACTTTAAGTTTTTTAAATGCACGGCGCCTGATTATCGGCGCCGTGCATTTTTTTGCTCACAGGCCGTTGAAAAGCCTCACGAACCAATCCGGTTCTTGAAAAAGTTCCAGGCGCGTTCCATGTCTACGGGCGGAAGCGCCTCAACTTGTCGCGCGGCAGACTCATCCGAGCCAAGCGGTATCGGCTTGCCAAGCTGGAGAGCGCCGGCAAGAATTTCCGCCGCCTCCTCCAGATAGATCGCCATCATCACGGCTTCGGGAATCGTTTTGCCAACCGTCACTTGACCATTGCCCCGCAAAAGCACCGCCGGTTTGTTGCCGAGCGCGGCAACAACTTCATCGCCAAGTTTGCGGGTCGAGATCAAATCCGGCTTATCGAAGACAGGGACTCCACCGGAGAAAAAGCTCCCGTGATTGTGCACCGGCTCCAGCTTGCGGCCGGTAACGGAGAACATGTTGGCCACCCGAGCATGAATTCGAGCAACGGCGTTGACGGCCGGCCGGCCATTCATGATTGCTGTATGGAGGGGCGCCTCAAAAGGCGCAGGATGTTGGCCTTCGACGACTTCGCCCTTTAAATTCAGGGTCAAGAGGTCCTGTTCGCTGACAATGGCGAGACTGATTCGCGGGGTGATAAAAAAGAGATCGCTGTTTGGGATTCGTGCGCTGACATGGCCGAATCCCTGGACGAGTCTCTCGTGAGAGAGAATTTTGGCGGCACTGACAACATCCTTCATAAGATGTTGGACTGGCTTCAGCCACTTTTTTCTATCCCTTTGACTTCCGATTTCTGATCTCTGATTCATGAGGGCACCTTTGAATTTCTGATGATTTGCGTTATATTACTTTGTTAGCTAACCGGGTGGAAGAGAGTCGAATATGAAGATTAAAGTAGAATCTTTTTCCGACCCCAAGGGGCAAGAAAGCCCAGCTCGGTTTCAATTAGGCACGCGAATGATCCAGGTCGGAGCCGTGGTAGATCGGTGGTATGGGGAGCAAGCGTGCTATTTTCGTGTCTTGGGCGATGACGAGAACTCCTATATCCTCAAAGGTCCCCTGGAAGATGGTTCTTGGGAGTTGGTCTCATTCACACACAAAGATTCACGAGGTACAGAGTTAGAGTACGAAGGCAAAAGGGAGCTCCAGTAGAATCCTCTTAGATTCTTGCCGCGTGGTCCGGTTAGGTTTTAGGATCTCCAAGACCGGCCGGTCTCCAATCAGAATTGAAGTTCTATAATTGCTTGCTGACCTTGGAAGCATCGACAACGGGGGTTTGTCTTCCCCTCGGGTTATCACTTGGATAAAGGGTGGTGGTATGGCTGAAAAGAAAGTCGGAACCGTAAATTACTGGCGATATTCTTCCGATATACTGGCGGTCTTTCGTCTCGTGCCGGAGGGCGTCAGCAAGTTTCCGAGTTATAAGGCCGGTCAGTACATGGCGTTGCAGCGTGGTGACTGCAGGCTGACGAAGAAAGTTGTCGGAGATGGAGGCAAAGTAGAATACCTGACTGTTCTCGATGCGCAGGGCAGCTCCAAGCGCGGAGCGGTTACTCACTCCTATTCGATCGCCTCCGCACCGTTTGAGACCGAGGAAAAAGGCCACTTGGAGTTTTACGTTATTCTGGAGATCGATGAAAAAAGCGTGAAGGGAAGGCTCACCGAGTCGATGTTCCGTATGGGCCTCGACGCGGACAACAAGATGGTCTATTACGAAAAAATCGCGGGAGACTTTACGCTAGACAAGCGGGCGGGCGGCTTTAAGAATGTGATTTTGGTCGGGACGGGAACCGGCTTGGCGCCGTTTATCTCCATGGCGAAGCAGCTAGACTTTGAGGCGAAGTCAGGCACGAGCAATTCTGTCAGGTACACGCTGATCCATACCAACCGGACCTTCGAAGAGCTGGATTACTACCAAGACTTGCTGGACATCGAGGCAGCACAGCGCTTTGATTTCGCCTACGTTCCGTCGGTGAGCCGGCCGACCCAACGCGACTGGGACGATCCGAAACTCGGCAGGGGACGTGCGAATAACCTGCTGCGCTATCTGCTCGGGATGCCTCTCAAAGAAGAACAGGACTTGCAGCAGATTGTGGCGAGCGGTGGCGATATTGCAAAGGCGAAAGCGGTTTTAGAGAAGACCGTCAAACCGGCATTACCGAAGCATCTGACTAGCGAAACTCTGCGTGACCGAATGGATCCAACAACCAGTGTTATTATTACATGCGGCAATCCATGGTCGATGGAAGATATCGAATATGCCGCGGAAACCACCGGCATGCGATTTGAAAAGGAAGACTGGTAGATTACGCTCTCAGCGGGTTGGTTCGGTTATCGTGAGGGCAGCTAAGGCGGCGCGGAGAGAAGGCTGGTAGGGGATAAGGATGATGCTTTGAAGCTAGACCTGGCCCTTCCGTGATCCCTCGCGCTTGCCAATCAGTGATGGCTTGAATAAAATCCGCTTTCGCTGCGACCGAGACTCTGTTCAAATCAGCCAGCCAAGGAGGAGACGTCCATGCCTGACAAGGCCATTGAGGTTCTTTTGAACGAGAAGCGGAGCTTCCCCCCGCCGAAGCAGTTCAAAAAATCAGCCAACTTCAGACAGAAGAATGTATTTACCGCCGCTGGCAAGAATCCGCAGGCGTTTTGGACTAAAGCCGCCAAGGAGTTGGAATGGTTCAAGCCGTGGAAAAAGGTGCTGGAATGGAATTCACCCTGGGCTAAATGGTTCATCGGTGGAAAGTTGAACGCCTCTTACAACTGCCTCGACCGCCATGTTAAGAGCGGCCGCAGAAACAAAGCGGCAATTATTTGGGAAGGCGAGCCGGGAGACGAGAGGGTGCTCACGTATCGGGACGTCTGGCGTGAAGTGAATAAATTCGCCAATGTTCTGAAGAAGCTGGGGGTCGAAAAAGGCGACCGCGTCGCCATCTACATGGGCATGATTCCGGAGCTGATCATTGCGATGCATGCCTGCAATCGGATTGGCGCGCCCCATAGCGTCGTCTTCGGCGGATTCAGCGCCGAGTCGCTGCGTGGCCGCATCAACGATGCCCAAGCCAAACTCCTGATCACCGCTGACGGCGGCTATCGTCGCGGCACGATCATTCCGCTAAAGAAGAATGTCGATGAAGCGCTGACTGACACTCCGTCGATCAAGAATGTGATCGTCGTCCGGCGGGTCGGAAACGAGCCAGGCGCTCCCATGAAGGAAGGCAGAGATCACTGGTGGCACGAGGTGACGGCCGATGCTCCGCTTTGGTGCGAGCCCGAGAAAATGGACAGCGAAGACATGCTGTTCATCCTCTATACCAGCGGCACTACCGGCAAACCTAAAGGCATCGTGCATACCACCGGCGGGTATCTTACGGGCGTTCACCTGGTCAACAAGTGGGTCTTCGACATGAAAGAAGACGACGTCTTCTGGTGCGCCGCGGATATCGGTTGGGTGACCGGGCATACACACATCGTTTATGGGCCAATGACTAACGGCGTCACCCAAGTCATGTACGAGGGGACGCCGGATTGGCCGGACAAAGATCGTCTCTGGCGCATTGTGGAGAAATACGGTGTGACCATTTTTCATACGGCGCCAACGGCGATTCGCACGTTCATGCGCTGGGGGACTGAATTTCCGGGCAAGCACGATCTCAAGAGTTTGAGACTTCTCGGCACAGTCGGCGAGCCGATCAATCCTGAAGCATGGGTGTGGTACCACAAATACATCGGCGGCGGGCGCTGCCCGGTCATGGATACGTGGTGGCAGACTGAGACGGGCCATCCGTTGATTACGCCTCTCCCCGGCTTGACCACTCTAAAGCCTGGTTCGGCGACCAAGCCCTTTCCAGGCATCGAGGCCGACATCGTCGATGAAAACGGCAGGTCGGTTCCCAAAGGCGGCGGCGGCTATCTCGTTCTCACCAAGCCGTGGCCGGCGATGATGCGAACTATCTTCGGTGATCCGGATCGTTTCGTGGAGACCTACTGGAGCCGGTTCCCAGGAAAATACTTTGCCGGCGATGGCGCGAAAAGAGACAAGGACGGTTATTTCTGGCTGCTCGGCCGCGTGGACGACGTTATGAACGTCGCCGGCCACAGAATCAGCACAATGGAAGTCGAAAGCGCGCTGGTCGACCATGCCAGCGTCGCGGAAGCGGCGGTTATCGGCAAAGCGCATGACATTAAAGGACAGGCGATTTGTGCCTTCGTATCGCTGAAAGCCGGTGTCGACGGCCGCTCGGCTCTCGTGGATGAGCTCAAGGCCCACGTTGCAAAGAAGATCGGAGCGATCGCGAGGCCGGACGAAGTCCTGTTCGCCGCCGAACTGCCGAAAACGCGAAGCGGCAAGATCATGCGACGATTGCTGCGAGATATTGCCGACGGCCGCGCGCTCGGCGATACTACGACCCTTGCCGATCCGGTGATTGTGGCCAAGTTGAAAGAGCAGTACGAAGAGGAGTGAGGAAATATCGGCACACCGGGTTAGCGGAACTTCGCGAGCAGCAAGCGCCGCGGGTTTATACTCAGAGTTTGTGAATTAATCGAATTCTGCGAAAATGAGCAGCCGCAACTATTTGATTTTGTTGAGGCGAAATTTGCGGAACTTGACGTTTTTCAATTTTTTCACAACCTCTCAGTCCATCGGATTCTTTGTAACTCTGGAGCTCCTATGACGCTATTGCGCAGAGACTGATCCCTCTCCCCTGGCACCCCAAGGCGGGAGACTTAGGGTGAGGAGAAACGTTTAGCGTCCCTCGATATTTTTATCGCGTTCTTTTTGCAACGATTCTGACCTTCATTGCCTCTCGAATAATCCTTTCGGCGTCTTCCGGCAAGAGATGTCGCTGCTCGACCAGGATTCTCGCCGCGCGGGACACTTGCCGCAGATAGTCCGCTTTGTCTCTGTAGCGCTCCTGGAGTGACGGACGAGGGTCGCCCAATTTACTGCGCTCGGCTTTTGTCTTCGCAAACGGAATATACGAGCCGAGCAGGCCGGCTAGTTCATTCTCGGCCAGCCCGGGTTGCTGCAAGTTCCAACCCGTGTAGGTGGCGGTGGGCACACGAACGGCCGGCAAGCGAACGCCGGCGATGTCGTTCCCATCGGCATCCACGCTAGGAACAAGGATCGTGTATTCCCCATTCATCGTTTTCGGCGGGTGCGCTTCCACACGCCCGCGCTGGATGCTCCGACCATAATCTAGAAACTGCTGCCGGTTGTAGAGACCTTCATAGCGAACGCCGGGGATTTTTGGAAAGCCGGTGCTTTGCCGGTCGGGCCGAACCAAAGTGCCGTCTTTAACTTTCGGGTATTGGCTCGGTGGCGGGGGAATGCCTTGCGTGACCCACAAATCCATAGCAACGATGAGCGCCCGCAGCACGTCACCCGCAGGCAAGGGATTGACGAGTTGTTGTGTTTCCTCTTTCTCCGGCTCGGAACCGAAAGGACTGTTGTGTTGCGCGCTGGCAATCACATAGAGCCGAACTGTTTCCGGCAGGGTTATGTCTCGCCCGCTGCCATCCGTGTGCGCAAGACAGCCGCGTTTTTGCCAGTACTCGGTCGAAGTTTGCGTGTGGAATACGTACGGATCCGTCCGCGGGCGTTTGAGAATTCCGTCGCGCTCGCCTGTCTGCGGATCTTTGACGATGTTGTACGCGAACGGGAACAGCTCGGGATCGAGTTGGTTCGTATGCTGCTGGGAAGAGGTGACCGGGCGCGCAAATTCGTAGTTGAGAAACAATCTTCCCCCGCCGGAGACGTGGGGCGCGACGGCGTCGAAAACTTTACGGCGCGACTCGTCTTCGTTGAACCCATGGTAAACGAAATCGCGAAGATATCTGCCGCTTTGAGACCTGCCCCAAGCGTAGGCGCGTTGAACGTCGGGTCCCCTCTCGCTTGAGTTCAGGGGATTCGGTCTTCCGCTTGTGTCTTTTCTTTCGTAGCGCAGAAAAGAGACGAAATCGCGCACGACCGCAAAGCCCAAACCGAGGACGAGCGGATTCTTCGCCGGATAGATGAATTCATAGATGTGACCCGGCTTGAAACCGCCAGGCAGGTAAAGATCTTTGGCGCTCCGCTGAAGCCTCCGGCTTCCTGTTCTCGGGTTTTTGTCACAGCGCGCAAACTCCCATTGTGATCGAGGTGCGGGGATTCGTTCGCCATATGAATTTTTTCGGACCGTGAGAGTCGACCAAGATTTGTCCAATGACGCGGACTCGTAGCTCTTGACGCGTTCGTCGCCGCTGAGCGGCTGTGATTTGATGCCTTTTTCAGTTACGACGATCTCGGTACGAACCTCGCTGACGATTTCCTTTCCGTTGTTCGTCGCTATCGGAACACCCATCACGAGCCAGTGCTTCTGCGGCATCAGATCGCCTTGCCAGCCGCACCAAACAATCGTGTAGCCTTGGCGCATGAGAAAGCCGTTGCCGGCATCTTCGAAGCTGCTGGGATCGTTGCTTTGCGGAGCATCGTTTAAGAAGGCGACGATGCGTTTGCCCCCGCGGTTGGGCGCGTCGTAGAAAATCTTCCCGTTGCCGCGCGCCATGTCAACCGGCTTCAGAATGAAGAAATCGCTCCAGTACTCGACTCTGCGCCTGCGGTTTTTAGGCGCCTTGTCGAGATTAACGATGACTTTATTTAGCCGAGTTCTAGGATCGACTTCGCCGTGAATTTTTCCCACGATCTTTTCGTAAGCTCCGGTAATGGGAAATTCATGGCCGTTAGCGAAAATCCGTCGTCGCTGCACGATGAAACGAGTGATCATAAAGCCTCTTCAGGATGGGTCTCTGTGGTAATCCAGAAGTTCCGTTCAGCTTAAAGTGTTCGTCTACCGGCGGCGACGGGGACTGTCAAGGTAATTTTTGGCGAAGCGGGCTGTATTGACTCCCACGGCTCCTTGCAATATCGGTTGATTACAAAGGGGGTGCCTATGATTCGAGCTAAGTTTTCGCTGTTGTTTGTCCTGGGGGTAAGCTTTGGTGTCCTGCTTCAAGGCGCCTCAGCCGATGCTGCACCGGTTGCCATAAAAGTCGGCTATCCGTCGCCAAGCGCGAGCATGTATCCGCTATTCGTAACCAAGGAGGCGCGGCTCTTTGAGAAGTATGGGTTGGACGCCGAACTGATTTACGTTCAGGGCGTCCAACTGATTCAGGTTCATACCGCGGGACAACTCGATTTCACGAGCACCTCGGGCATCGTGACCCTGCAATCGTCGGTCGGCGGTTCCGACCTCATCCTCCTGGCAAATTCGATTGAAAGTCACATCATGAAGCTCATGGCCCACCCGAGCATCTCGACTCCCGAAGATCTTAAGGGCAAATCGATCGGTATCACGCGCTTCGGTTCGCTTACAGATCTGACGCTCAGACCCATTCTGGAAGGGTGGAAATTAGAACCCAACAGAGACGTTAACCTGGTACAAATCGGTCGCCTTTCGGATATCGTACCGGCAATTACACAGAAGAGAGTGGCTGCAGGTATGCTGTCGTTTCCAACTTCCTTTCACGCGGAAAAGTTAGGCCTCAAAACACTCTACGACCTTGCCGACTTGAAAGTAGAAGTGCCGACCACCACGGTAGCCGTCAAACGTTCATACGCTAATTCTCACCGGGACGTCGTGCTGAGATATCTCAAAGCCTATATCGAAGGGACACATCGACTCTTTACAGATCGAGAAATCGGCATCCAGGCCTTGAGGAAATACGGCGGTATTCAGGATAAAGAACTTTTGGCCGCGACCTACGATCTTTTCACGTCGAAATACATAAAAAAGGTGCCGACCTTGACGGTCAAAGCAGTGCAGAATGCTCTGGATCTTGTGGCGGAGAGCAATCCGAAGGCGAAGAACCGGAAGCCTGCGGAGTTTATGGATACGAGCTTTATGGAGGAACTGGAGAAAAGCGGTTTCATCAAAAAAATCTGGCAGTGATTCCTATGAAGATCAAGCGCATTCAGTCACAGGTTGTGCGGTTGCCGGCTGACGAACCACTTGCTGGCGGGCCGTCTTTTGGCGGGCCGTTCCGCGACTTCGTCACCCTGCAGATCGAAACGGACGCCGGGCTTGAAGGAATCGGCGTCACCTTCTTCGGCGCGGCCCTCGCCGCCTCGCTGAAGCATGCGGTCGACCAGCTTGGCGCGCTGGCGCTGGAAGAGGATCCGCTTCGTGTAGAGGCCGTTGGACGCAAGCTCCGCAATGCAGCCGCGGGGTCCGGTCCCGGTGGAATCTTCTCGCTCGCCTTTTCCGCCATCGACATGGCGCTTTGGGATATCAAGGGCAAGGCGCTCGGCCAGCCCCTCGCGGCGTTGCTCGGCGGGCTCCGCGAGCGCGTTTCCACTTACGCGAGCGGCGCGCTCATGCGGACATTCCCACTGGACCATGTCGTAAAGGCAGCGTCGCTGCTCGCGGGGAAGGGCTATAGAAAGATGAAGATGCAGCTCGCGCTCCCTGGCGACACGGCGCCGGAGCGCGAAGTGGAGCGCGCCAGGCTGATCCGCGAGGCGGTCGGTCCGGATGTCGATCTCATGTGTGATATCAATCAACGCTGGAGTGTGTATCAGGCGATCGATATAGGCCGGCGGGTCGAGGACGTTCACTTATACTGGCTCGAGGACGTGACCACACACGACGACTATGCAGGGCTCGCGCGCATCGCCGACGCGCTGGTGACGCCCGTGGCCGGCGGCGAGTATTTGTACGGCATTACGCCGTTCCGCCATATGCTCGAAGCCCGCTCGGTCGATATCGTGATGATCGACCTGCTGCGGGTCGGAGGTATCGCGAACTGGATCAAGGTTGCCGGCATGGCGGAAGCGTTCAACGTACCGGTGGTAAGCCACCTTTTTCCAGAGATCCACGTCCACCTTGTAGCGGCGATCCCAAACGGACTCACCGTCGAGTACATGCCTTGGTCGTTCAGGCTGTTCGAGGAGGTGCCCGTGCCGGTGAACGGTGAGCTGATTGTGCCTGCGAAGCCTGGACTCGGGCTCGCATTCGACCGCGACGCCATCAACCGTTACGCGGTTTAAAAGATAAAAGGGAATTAGTCGAACTTGACATCGTTTGGGCAATGAAATTCGGAGCGGACGGTGGAATTGCAGAATGAAAAGGACAAAGAACTCAAAGTATTCATCTCGAACCGAGAATCGACCTGCGGCGAGTGCGGTGAGAATCTTGGTTCGAAAGCTTGGATCACCCTTGCCGGAGACAAAGGAGCCTTGTGTCTGGCCTGCGCCGACTTGGATCATCTTCTTTTCCTTCCTTCCGGTGACGCGGCTTTGACCCGGCGCGCCCGCAAGCACTCGATCCTTTCTGCCGTTGTGTTGAAATGGAGTCGCGTTCGGAAGCAGTATGAACGGCAGGGAGTGCTGGTCGAAGCGCGGGGTTTGGAGAAAGCTGAACAGGAGTGCCTGGCCGACAGCGATGTCAGAGAGCGTCGAAGAGAGCGGGAGGCCGCTCGGAGAGAGGAATTTGACCAGCGATATATAGACCAATTTGCTGGACGGGTGAAAGAACTCTTCCCGGAATGCCCCACAGGAAGAGAACGCGAAATAGCGGAGCACGCCTGCCTGAAGTATAGCGGCCGGGTCGGGCGGTCCGCGTTCGCCAAAGCGTTGGATCAAGAAGCAGTGCGTTTAGCTCTGATCGCTCACATCCGGCATCGGGAGACCAAATACGACGAGTTTCTGGCGAGGGGCTACGAAAGGTGGGCAGCGCGCGCCGAAGTTGAAGAGGCTGTTCACAAAGTCCTGGAGATGTGGGAGGGGCGGAGTTCATAACCATCGTGGATGTTGAGGCTAAAATGAGCATCGGATCCGAGACCAATTGGCGTGACCATGGAGTGAAAATTATTCCGGGCACCGAATTCGATCATAACACGCCGCAAACGCCTGGCATGACGCGGGCGGCCGCCATCACCCATGCGCGGACGGGCGCCAGCAAGTTATGGGCCGGCACGGTCGAAGTTCAGCCCAATGCCAAGACCGGTCCGCATCATCACGGCGAGCTGGAGAGCGTGATTTATGTCGTGAGCGGCAGAGCACGCATGCGTTGGGGGGATCGGTTGGAGTTTTTTGCCGAGGCGGGCCCGGGCGATTTTATTTACGTGCCCCCTTTTGTGCCGCATCAGGAGATCAACGCCAAGCCCGACGAGCCGCTCACCTGCGTGCTCGTCCGTAGCGATCAGGAACCGGTTGTGGTGAACTTGGATATACCCGCGGCGGACCCACCGGAGGAGGTTTATTGGGTCGATCCGGCGCATCCAAAAGGGTGAACTCGTAGTCGCTGCGCGAGGAACTTACGGTATAGTAGCGCCGGCTGAGCTTAGCGTTAGCCGGTCTCGGAACGGGGCAAAAACCGGCTTGAGGAACTCAGCGTTGAAGAGTATCATCGGCCATATGGACGCGGTTCGAATTGAAACCACAGTGGACGAACACGGTGAAGTTCACCTCACGAAACTGCCATTCCCTGCGGGGGAGCCGGTCGAGGTGATCGTTGTCCCAAAGCCATTCCGTCAGCAGAGGAACGGGTTTCCACTGCGAGGGGTTCCCATCGAGTACGACCGACCCACTGACCCGGTAGCGGAAGAGGACTGGAACGCGCTGCGGTGATCTTGCTTGACACCCACGCGTGGGTCTGGTGAGTTCACGGAGATGCGCGGCTTTCGGAAGACCATCGCAAGATGCTTGACGCCCGTACCGTTGAAGGCATCGGGGTGAGCATCATCTCGTGCTGGGAGGTCGCCAAGCTGGTCGAATATGGGCGGCTGAAGCTTCCGCAGGATCTGGCAGAGTGGCTCGGAGTTGCCCTCGGCTACCCTGGCGTGCGGCTGCTTGACCTAACCCCTGCGATCGTGGTCGAATCGACCCGACTGCCACAGCCCTTCCATAAGGATCCGGCGGACCAGATGATCGTTGCCACCGCCCGTATCCATGACTATCCAATCGCAACCGCCGACGACAAAATTCTCAATTACGCTCATGTCCGAACTGTCAGCATCGGCTAACCCTTGGATTGAGGCGGTAGACAACTGAACGGGTCTGGCGCTTTTCTCGAAGCGGGAGAATCAGATGCTGAGCACACCCTTCACGAAACTTACGGCTTGTCGTGTTCCTCTTCAGTTGGCGGGTATGCCGGTCGTAACACTAGAGCTTGCGACGGCGGTGTCAGAGGCGGGCGGCCTCCCGATGCTATCGACATTGCGAGCGCCTACTCCTTTCCTCGCAGATACGCTGGAGAAGGCGATCAACCGTACTGGCGCCCCAATCGGCGTGAACTTTGTGATTCCGTTTCTCAATATGAAGCGTTGAATGTGGCCGCCGCGCGGGCCAAGGTCGTGAAGTTTTTCTACGGCGATCCGGATCCTACACTCGTCCAATTGGTCCACGCGCCTGTTGGCAAATCGGTTCAACCGACGAGGCCATTGCCGCCGAGCGGGCCGGGTGCGATTTGATCTAAGTGCCGCCGTTTGTGCCGCATCAAGAGATCAACGCCAAGCCCGACGAGCCTCTCACCTGCGTGCTCGTCCGTAGTGATCAGGAACCGATCGTGGTGAACCTGGATATACCCGCGGCGGACCGACCGGAGGAGGTTTATTGGGTCGATCCAGCACATCCGAAGCCGTGAAGTCGTAGCGAACGCGGGCAAGGATGCTGAAGGAGTCGTAATGCAAGTACTAGATCTGGCTTCACTGCGAACATGAGGAGGCACGCAGGATTCTCCACAAGATGAATTTTTGACCAGAGATTCATGCTGCAACTCGGCTAACGATGCGCCCGGCGTTAGGGGTTAGCCACTCGGGTTGGAAATGGCTCCTAAACAGAAAAGCATTATTGAGCGGCTTACTGCTGAGGCGGTTCGCCTTGCCGTCAATGAATTGGAGGTTGAGTACAAGGACGGATACGAAGAAGTAGTAGCCTTAGTAGGTTCGATAGGTTTTGGCATAGCCAGGTTCCGTAGCTCCAGTCGAGAGGCACGGTCGCTGCGCGAGGAACTGTACGGTATAAGGAAGAAGAAGCGGCGTGTGGTTATCGGCGATTCCGAATACGATGTTCGAGCCCAAGTCTATGAAAGCTTCGGCGAGGATGCTTTTCGCCTACAGTTGCGACGCGTATAACATCTGGCTGCGGTGGAGCGTCTGGGATACCGGTCTCTTGTGGCTCGTGGGATGTTTGTCATCCGCGCTTACGGCACGTTGGCGCCGCTGAGCGCTATGAACAGTAACGACGATGAAGGAGAGTAAAAAGCGAATACCCGAAGAGCTGCAGAGGTGGATCGAGGCGCGCTGGAAGTTCCACCTGTCCCATGCACACGTTCAGATGGCGCGCGAACTGGGCATGAACCCGCGGAAGCTGGGCAAGCTGGCTAACCATGACCAAGAACCGTGGAAAGCTCCCCTTCCGATTTTCATCGCGCATCTTTATCAAAAGCGCTTCGGGAAAGCTCAGCCAGATCGCGTTCTCTCCATCGAGGACAGAGCGCGAGAGATTGCCGCAAAGAAGGCCGAAAGACGTGAACGTCGGCGACGCGCCAAGAATCTACATGACAGTGGAGAAAACGAGGGAATCTAACTCCGCCTAGAGGATAGACCCAAAAATTCAGAATGTCCCCTTTTCCCTCCTCCGAACCCGCCGCCAGGGTGGCGGGCGCATTGCGACGGAAAAAAAACCCCAGAAATAATCTCCACGATCGAGAATCTCCTCGAACATGACACCGCCGGCGATCCCATGACTGGCTTGAAATGGTCTCGCCGCACTACCGACAAGATTGCCAATCTACTCGGCGTCTACGGCTTTGCCGTCTCACCCAACACAGTCGCGCGTCTGCTACACCAGATGGATTACTCCTTGCGCGTCAACCAAAAAGCTCGTGTCCCCCGTTGTGGTGGAAATTCGATTCTTCGGTATCCATGCCTGAAATATTTCTTTCACAATTGCCTTATAACGAACGATCTCCAATCTGCCAAGGCTTGAGCATCCCTTTCACGCGGCCTTTAGCGGTGAAACTTCTTTGAGGTTCTGCCATCCATCGATACGCCGCATCTGGATCTGACCGCTGATGATCAAACCGAACAACAAGCGCTCGGCCGCGCGCGCATCGGGC
>JBOHVS010000341.1:0-53376 GCA_050735975.1 Binatia bacterium
TATCGAACGAACGGCAAGCGGGAAGGGTTCCGCTATGGGCCTATGACGAGGTATCAATCTCATGAACTGTCACCCTGACATTTTCACCTTGCTGCTAACCTGACACTTTGACGTTGCTACGACACAAGCCTGTCAAGTAAATCTCCTGGGCGCTAGGATTGTTTCATTTTTTATTTTGCGATACGCATATCAATCCATGATCGGGCCCGCATTGACAGTAAGCGCTCGGCTGTGAAACCGTGAGGAGGCAATATGTTCGATTTCTTCACACCCACCCACCCGTTTGGAAGTCAAACGCTAAGGTTAGTGGCGCAGGCGCAGCAGGGCGGCGGCGACGTGTTCGACATCGCCCGGACCTGCGCCAGGATAGAGCCGGGCGACAAGGATGGCTGGGAACGGGCCTGGTTGGATCTTGCACGCTCCATCGAGGTGAAGGCCAAGAAAGCCCAGGCCGACGGCCACAACCGCACGGCGATACAGAATTTCTTCCACGCGAATCAGTACTACCGGATGGCCGATGTTTTTCTCACCTACGAGCAGGAGCGGAAGAAGGCCGAACACTTTCGGAAAGCGCAAGAATGCTTCCGCGCAGCCGCGAAACTGCACGAGCCCAAAATCGAATTGATCTCGGTTTGCTGCAACGGCGAGGAATACGACGGCTATTTTTGCCATCCCATTCAGTCAAAGTTTGACAAGCGGCCGGCGATTCTTTTTCTCGCGGGTGCTGACTCCTACGCCGAGGAGATCTATTTCGGCGCCAGGCCAATCTTGGAACGGGGTTGGGCTGTTTTGCTTGTCGACACCCCCGGCCGCGGCTCTTCGATCTACCTTAAAGGCATCAAAACGCGCCCGGATTACGAAGTGCCCGGCAAAGCGTGCATCGACTATCTGCTGTCGCGGCCGGAAGTCGATCCGAGCCGGATCGGCTTGATCGGCATCAGTATGGCGGGTTATTACGCTCCGCGCGTGGCCGCATTCGACAAACGCATCAAAGCCCTGATCGGCTGGAGCGGTTGCTACAGCATTTTCGACGATCTCTATGTCTTTTGCGAACATCTGCAACCGACCGTTCGCCGGCTTCTCGGCGGTGTCGGCGATGCGGAGGCCAGGCGGTTGCTGAAAGACTACACGATGCAAGGCGTCGCGCAGAATATTACCTGTCCAACCCTTGTCACCCACGGCGCGGACGACCGCCTGATGAATGTCGAAGGAGCGAAACGCTTGTTTGCGGAAATAGGCGCTAAGGATAAGACGCTGAAGATCTACGGCGACTCGGATCCCGCCGGCCGGATTCACTGCAGCCACGATTACTGGGCGCACAATGTGCCGTATATGTTGGATTGGCTGGAGGAGCGCCTGTAACAGACCGTTGAAAAGGGCACATTTGCGTCGTGACAACAGATCGAACCACAACAACCTGGGACAAAGAAGTGGATATCATCGTAGTCGGGTTCGGCGCCGCGGGCGGGGTCTCCGCCGTCACCGCGCATGACGCGGGCGCCAAAGTGTTGCTGCTCGAAAAAATGCCTCACCCCGGGGGGATTTCGATCCTCTCTGGCGGCGGCGTTGCTTTCGCGCGCAAGGCCGAAGGCGCCTTCGAGTACCTGAAGCGTACTTGCAACGGCACGACGCCCGATGAGATTCTTCGCGCGATGGCTGAAGAAATGGTCGGCATCATCGACTGGATTAAGGAATGGGCGAAAGTCAGCGGCACCGAGCCGACCGAGACCGAAGTGCGCGGCCACGGCACTTACCCCTTTCCCGGCACCAACGATATTGATTCAATCAAACTGAAAGATTTCCCCGCCTATTCGGAATTTCCGTGGGCAAAGGGATTGCGCGGCGGGGCCCGGCTCTTCAAGGTCGTTTACGACAACGTCGCCGCGCGCGCGATCGAAGTAATGCTTTCCACTCCCGCGAATCAACTCATCACGAGTCCGGAGGGGGAAGTCCTTGGACTTACGGCCGAACACCGCGGCAAGTGCATAAATATCAAAGCCAAAAAAGGCGTCATACTGGCTTGCGGCGGCTATGAAAACGACGACTCCATGAAGCTCCAATACTTCCAGGCGCAGCCGGTCTATCCGGTCTATCTCGGCAACACGGGCGACGGCATCAAAATGGCTCAGAAAGCCGGCGCCGCGCTGTGGCACATGTGGCACTTTCACGGCGGCTACGGTTTCAAATATCCTGAATTGCCGTTTGCGATTCGCCACGTCTGGGCCGGCCCGCGGAACAACAACCGCAAAATGATTTGGATAGCGGTCGACAAATTCGGCAAGCGCTTCATGGATGAGTATCCCCCCGCGCCCCAGGATACCGGAACTCGGGCCCTCGAGTTCTACGATGCGGACCTCCAGGATTTCCCGCGGATTCCCTGTTATCTCATCTTTGACGAAGAAGGGCGAAAGCTCGGACCGATCGGTATTCCGATCGTTAACGATGAACGCTACGACGCCAAATGGAGCGAGGACAACCTTTCGGAGTTGGAGAAAGGCTGGATCAAGAAAGGGAACACACTGGAGGAGATCGCCGGACAGATCGACGTCAATCCCAAGGTCTTAAGACAGACCGTAGACCGGTGGAATGCGCTCTGCAAAGAGGGCGATGACAGAGACTTTAAACGCCCTGCCAAAACCATGATGGCCGTAGCGACTCCGCCGTTTTATGTGATGGAAGCGTGGCCCATCGTAAACAATACCCAAGGCGGCCCGGAACACGACGTTAAACAACGGGTTTTGGATCCGATGAAAAAGCCGATCCCGCGCCTCTATGTCGCCGGTGAAATCAGCTCGATCTACGGCCACCTGTATCTAGAGGCCGGAAACATTACCGAGTGCTTCGTGGCGGGCAAAATCGCCGGCACGAATGCCGCACAAGAGCAGCCATGGGAATGAGGCTTTTTCAGCAGGCCGCTAAGCTAATCACGAATGTCTTGCAACAACCATTCAGTGGGTATCTCCCGTCCCAGGCCTTTGTCCTTGGCGAGCTCGTACACTTTGCCGGCCACGGCGAAGAACTGGGCGCCTTGAATATTTCCCCGCTCCGAATAGGTAATCTGCTGCGCCGAGGTCCGACCCTTCTTAGTGCCGCTGAATAATTCCTGCAGAAGAACACAGCGGTCTTCCGCAACCGCTCCATGCGCTCTTTTTCCTGCGCGCTTCATATGGAAGCCGGCGTTTTCCTCCGGCATGGCAGCGTAGGTGACGTACTCGTCGGCAATATCCATTTCGGGCAATCCCCACGGCGCCGGCGCATTGCCGAGCCGCAGCGACACGTCGATCCTTTTGATCGCGTCCTGATCCGGTTTCCCGCCGATGCAGGTCACATGCGTCCCTTGTTCCAGCCATTTTCCGATGACGATCGGCACGGCCGAATCCGTGCAGCCGGCGACAATGTGCGCTCCCTTATAAACGTCTCTGGGCTCATCGACAGGTACAACGTCAATCCCGAAGCGGTCACTCGTTTCTTTGGCATACTCTTCCCGGTGAGCCTTCGTAGGGCTATAGACCTGAATCTTTTTGATCTTGCGCGCCAGAAGGAAGGACTCGGCGTGCGTTCTTGCCATCCCTCCGGAACCGATCATACCGACTACTTCGGCGTCCTCACGCGCCAGGTATTTGGCGCCGATACCCGAATCCGCGCCTACTCTCATGTGCTGCAGATAGCCGTCGTTTATCAAAGCAACGGGTTCGGCGTTTTGAATGTTGATGAGCAGGATTAGGCCGCAAAATTTCCCGGGCTCGACGCAATGTTTCTCCTGAGTGCGCGCGCCCTCGTACTCCTGCTCATAGATCACGTCGGACTTCATGCGTATAGCGAAATAACCCGAGACGGAGCCGCCTTCCATCGTGCCCCACTGGTAAATCTTCGACGGGTCCCTCGTCGGAATCTGAATGTCGATACGGGGGCGGCAGACAGCCTGTCTCCGGGTTAGTTCCTTGTACGCGTCTTCGAGCGCCTTCATGGTGATTTCCATGGTCAGGACGCTCTGAACGTCTTCGTTATTAAGAATGAGCGTCATCTACTATTCTCCTCATCATAACGAGCCGCTGAAGATAGCGGCTTGCCCGTGCTTCGAACAGGCCTGATCAAGCTTCGAGACGCGCCGAATTAATCACCACCGCCTCGACCGGAACGTCCTGGTGCCCACCCCGGTTACCGGTTCGCACTTTCTCGATCTTCTGCACCACGTCCATCCCGGCGATGACCTGGCCGAAGACCGCGTAGCCGAATCCGTCGGCTGATTCGGTCCGATGGTCCAGAAAGTCGTTGTCTTTAACATTTATGAAAAATTGCGCCGTGGCGCTATCGACCACGTTGGTTCGCGCCATCGCAATGGTCCCGACCTTGTTCTTCGCCCCGTTTCCGGCCTCGTTTTTGATCGGCGCCTTGGTCGCCTTCTGTTGCATTTGGGCATCAAGGCCGCCCGCTTGAATCATAAAGCCGGGGATTACGCGATGAAAAATCAGGCCATCGTAAAAGCCCTCGGTCACGTAACCCAAAAAATTCTTGGTTGTGATGGGCGCCTTTTCAGAAAATAGTTCGACACGAACATCGCCCATGCTCGTCGACAAAGTCACCTCCGGATTTTTTGGTTCTTTTCCTTCAGACATCACAGCCTCCTGAGTAGATTGGATTCATTTTTTTTACCATCTTTTCCCGGCAAGTGATACCGCAGGAGCGCTTAGCTCTTTGCTCTTCGCAGTTGCCGGCATCTGATCTCTGAATTCTGATCTCTGGCTCCATGCTCCTTGCGCCATGCTCTTTGCGCTTAGCGCCATTCACTCTTAGCTCTTAGCCCCCTGCTGTTCCCTAAATTCGCAATTCGCAATCCGAAATTCCTATTAGCCCTTTGCTCTTTACTCTTAGCTCTTTACGGAGTATGCGTGGGGCGAACGGAAATCAATTATCCATCTCTGAAAGGAGCGATTATGCCGAGCGACAAAAAATTTGAAGGGATTCTTACGCCGATGCCTATAGCCTTCAAAGCCGATGGCGCCATTGATTATGCAGCGACGGACGCGATCATTGATTTTTACCTCGCGGCAGGAGTGCATGGTTTTTTTCCGCTGGGCACCCACGGCCAGGGAATGGTACTGGAGATCGAGGAGCGCAAGAAGGTTGCCGAACAGATCGTCAAACGTGTTGGCGGGCGGGTTCCGGTGGTCATGCACATCGGTACGGCCAACACCTATTCATCGATCGAGCTCGCCAAACATGCCGCAAGTTTAGGCGTGGATGCTGTCGCCGTCGTGCCGCCGTACTACTATCCGCATGATGATTATGAGGTCTACGCCCATTATAAGGCAATCGCCAAGGCGGTTCCCGGCGTGCCGCTGTTCATCTACGACAATACGGAAACCACCCACGTCGAGATCACGCCGCCCAAGGCAAACAAAATCATTGAAGCGATCGCGCCAAATGTTTTGGCGGGTATTAAAGTTTCGTTCATCCCTTATGACAAGCTTTTGGGTTACGTGTTCCAGCTCCCGAAGTCCGTCGGCGTTTTTCCGGGCGGGATCTTCTCACTCTACAGCGGCTACTCGGTGGGCGTTCGCGGCGCCATCCACCCTCCGTCAACGCCGTTTCCCGAAGTCTGCGTGAGGATGTACGAAGGGCTGAAGGCCGGGAATCTCAAGGAAGCCCAAAAACAGCATGACGTGCTTGCCGCCGTGCTTCAGGTCGTCGGACGGTTTCTGCGCACCCATGGCCGGGGTGTTTTCGCCGAGCTGATGCGCATGCGGGGGCTGCCCGTTGAACGATTCCCGCGCTGGGAGTGCGCGCCATTCACGGAAAAAGACCGAGCGGACTTGAGAGAAGGCCTGGCAACGACCGGAATCGGTCTGTAGGGCAAAGATTACACGAGCAATATGACAACAGCCGATAGGCAGCTCGCTTTGGAAATCGGCAGGAAACTGTCAACGAGTGAAGCTAAAGAATTTACCGATGAGCTGGTCCGGCGCATGCACCTGCGCTGGAACGAGAAGATCTTCGGCGGCGCATTTATGCGCGGCCTTGAAGCGGGTAAGCTACCGCTGGAGACGATCCGCCTCTTCTGGAAGCACTGGTACAGTTACCCTGTCGAGATTAATAATTTTCACCTGATCATCTACCAGCGTCATCAGGGCTTCTTCGCGCGTCATCGCGAGCTCTTGGCTCCCTACGTCGGCAAGATCAGCGACGAGCTCGTGAACCCGAGTATACCGGGCCATATCCAGGTTCTAATCAACCAGGGCGAAACTTTTGGCGTCAACCTCGACGAGATGGTAGATTGCGAGGTGTTTCCGGAGTGTCGCGCCCTCACCGAATTTGCCCGCGGTCTCGTCTACGAAGGCAGCATGATCGAGTGGTGGGCCAGATCTCTCAACGAAGAGATGTTCGGCCACTGGTCCAGGCACTGGCGTAAAGCTTTGCTCGAGAAATATGACTTCAAGGATCAGCAATTGCATTATTTTCAGGTTCATGAAGAAGCGGATCTTCATGAGCACGAAGAGGGTCTGATGGCTCACGGGCAGGTAGCTAGAATGATCTTCGAGACTTTGCTTCAAGACGGCTTAACGTGGTCACGTCCCGGATGGGGTCCCGGATACTGCTGCATAACCAATGCCGACTACGTCGCGATGTTTCATGATGGAATCTACAATTATTCCAAGCGATTGGGACACTTTTAAAGAAGGAACGGCTTAGCTAGGTTCATGGCTTTCAACGATCTGCGTGAATTTATCGATGCTGCCCGGGCCCTCGGCCAGGTTAAAGAAATCCACGGCGCCCACTGGAACCTTGAGATCGGCGCTCTGACGGAGATGTTTGCGTTTAAGGAACCGTCGCCATTGGTGGTTTTCGATCAGATCCCGGACCACCTTCCCAATTTCCGCGTTGCCGCGAACCTTATAAACAACGCCGTGCGTTCCGGGCTAACGGTCGGAATGCCCGCGGACGCCACGCCGATTGAACTCGTTGGAAGGTGGAAAGAACTGCTCAAGAGCGTAAAGCCAATTCCACCGCGAGTGGTTTCCAATGGGCCTATCTTGGAGAATGTAAAAACCGGCGCCGATATCGACATGACGATTTTCCCAGCGCCGCAGTGGCATGAGCTGGACGGCGGCCGCTATATCGGCACAGCGGATTGCGTCATTACCGCAGAACCCGAGGAAGGCGGTTGGGTCAATATCGGTATTTATCGTGCTCAGGTTCACGACCGGAATACTCTGGGCCTTTATGTCTCTCCGGGCCACCACGCGCGCATCATGCGCGAGAAATACTGGGAGAAGGGCAAGAGCTGCCCGGTCGTGGTTACCTTCGGGCAAGACCCGCTTCTCTTTTTAGTCGCAGGTCAGTCGATTCCCTATGGAATGTCTGAGTTTGATTACTGTGGCGGTCTGCGCGGCAAGCCTGTCGACGTGATTCGTGGCGAGGTTACCGGGCTCCCTATTCCGGCCACGGCCGAGATAGCCATTGAAGGCGAAGTTCCCCCGCCAACCGAGCAAGTTCATATGGAGGGTCCGTTCGGCGAATGGCCCGGCTACTACGCTCACGGCGCGGCTAAAGAACCCGTCATTCGGGTAAAGAAGCTCTACTACCGCAACGATCCCATCCTCGCCGGAGCGCCGCCGTTAAAACCGCCGTTTATAACCTTCGGCGTTCCCATTGGCGCCGCCGCAATCTGGAATTATCTGGAAAAAGCAGACGTTCCGGATATCCGTGGAGTGTGGTGCTACGTCGGAGGATCGGCTGCGGCTGGGGGCGCTCCGTTTATTATTGTTTCCGTCAAACAGCGTTACCATGGCCACGCGCAGCAAGCAGCCATTGCAGCTCTCGGCTGCCGCGCCGGAAACTATCATGGGCGCTTCGTCATAGTGGTCGACGACGATATCGACCCCTCTGATCTACGCGAGGTGATCTGGGCCGTTTCGACGCGTTGCGATCCAAAGACCGCGATCAGCATCATCGACGGTTGTTGGAGCACTCCGCTCGACCCGGCCATGCATCCGGATCAACGTGATGCCGGGAACTTTATTAACAGCCGCGCTATCATGAACGCGTGCCGTCCCTACGCGTGGAAAGACCGCTTCCCGCCGGTCAACGCGCTCAGCCCGGAGCTTAAGAAACGAATCACCGACAAGTGGAAGGCGGTTCTGGAGTAGGCCGCACGGCCCGCCCGATTCCTTTGGTTTAATTCGTTCAACGGGTTTAAACCGTTCCGATCGTTCCAACCCTTCCGAGTCTTACGCTCACAGCTACACGTCGGCCAATTAATTTCCTATCTCCGATCTGCTAGTTTGAAATATGAGATTATATGAGATCTGAAATCTGCAATTCCGAGCGCAGCGAGGACTTTGTTAACCATCATTCCGTGGTTCGCCGTATCTGGGGCGACCCGGATCTGGTCTTGCTCATATTTGCCGGGTCTGCGGCGGAGTTCGCGCTTAACCGGGCCGTCGATTGGCTTTTCTTCACCGGGAAGATTCCCAGCGATCCGATCGGAAGATTTTTCTCGACAGTCGAATTCGCGCAAAGCATAGTCTTCGCCGATGAGGAAGCGGCGCAAGCGACATTCAGCCAAATTAACGCGGTTCACAGCTCGGTAGAAGATCGACGCGGTCTACGCATCCCGGATTGGGCATACCGGGACGTGCTTTATATGCTCATCGACTATTCGGAACGGGCGCAGGGGCTGGTGTACCGGCCGCTCGTCGCTTCCGAGCAAAACGAGCTGTATGAGACATTCCGGCGGGTCGGCGAGGGATTGCACATATCAATGTTGCCGACGACCTATGCCGAATGGCAACATGACCGGCGGCGACATCTCAGGCGAGATCTGGTGTATAGCGATTACACGGCGCTCCTTTACCAGCAGTACCGTCGGGACTTGGGCCTCTTACGCTACTACATACTCTTGCAGTTACAGGCGTTGCTAGCACCGGAAGAGGTACGGCTGCTCTTGGAACTTAAATCGCATCCGATAATTTCCCAGCTGGTCCGAGCCTATAGCATGCTAGATCAACTGAAGCTGCAGTTTTTGATCCGGCGGGTTCTAATCCCGCCCCGCCACTGGCCGCAGATTCAGAAACTCTACCGTGCAGCCAAGGCTTAGAGGCGCGCGCTTTCCCTAAGGGCCAAGGGCTTACCTTGCCCGCGCTGCTCGATCACCACGAACCGGCGACCGTAACAACCATTTGGCGCGCCGTTTTAGGTTTCGCTTGCCGTTCTTGACACGCAGCGGCGTCCCACGGGCGTCCTTCGCTACTTCGGCCCCATCGGCACGCAGCTTCAAGTCGACGATCCCCCTACGGATGTAGCGAGGGTCCAAGTCGAGCGCATCGCACACATTGAAAAACGAAAAAGCGCCTCTTTCATCTTCGTCGAAGATCCACTCTTTAGCCTCGTTAAAAAGCTTCACTCCGGTTGCCTGCCGGGAACCGCAATGTTTATGCAAGCATTCGACGGCATCTGTGAGAATCGCGAGCATCAATTCCTTTTCGGGCTCGAGGAGACGCCTCCGCTTAAAGGTGTCGAGATATAGATGAGACACGACCGGATCTGGTTCGAACATAATGTCCATTCTATCCATTACCCGTTCCTTTCTGTAGTCTCTGGTTGGCGGCCCCTGAAAGCTCGCGTTTGCGGCGCCATCAGGAGAGGCCGTTGCGGTGGCGGTATCCGTGCCGGGCCATCCGCGATCGACACAAAGAAACGAATTTTAGATCCGGAACACTTCTTTATAGCGGTAGAGTTCTTGGCGCGAAGAGAACGGCTGCGTGAAGTTTTGCAGTGTTTGAAGCGTTTGCGAGTTGAATCCAACTATCTTTACTTTGAAACCTAAAGGCAATTTAAGCGGGAACTTCTCCCGAGCCTGCCGCATTACGACACCGTCAGGGTATCCGGTGTCAGCGAAATCGTCGAAAGCATCGAGCGAGAAGAACGACGGGGGCAAATAAATGGCTATCCCGGAATCCAGAACCGTGAATCCGGTGTAAGTTGCCGTGGTGCTGGCGATACCCAGGAACAGGCAGACAACCACGCCTAAAAGCCGCCTTTTCATGCGTAAACGACCATATCACCGGAAAGCGGCTTGTCAAGCTGGTTTGCTGATAATCGTCCGCAAAGAACTGCAGGCACGACTCCGTGTGGCCGCCCAAAGAGAGGGCTGTCCCTACACGTGACGATTTACATTGGAGTTTGCTATCGCTCGATCGGCTTCATCCGAAACGGGACACCTTCTTTGGCCAGCTCGGCTTCGTACATCGCGCGGATCTCCGGCGGCTCGTTTTCGTGTTCGAGCATGTGGCCGCCTTCGTACTGGCTCACCGTAGGCATCCAGGGATGCCCGACTTTGCGTAACCCGCGTCGTAATGCCAGATGGCGCGCCGGCTCCGCGCTTGTAACAAAGTGATGGTGAAACCAGCCTTCGGGCGGAACAAAGAGGCTTCCTCTGCTCCAATCGAAGCGGACGAAATCCCCACCCGGAGGCCACATCAGCGAATACCCCTTGCCGCCCAGAACGGTGACTTGAGCTCCGGGGCCGTGTTGGTGAGCTTTCTTGTACGTTCCGGATTCGATCGCCATGATGTGTCCGACCATTGAATTGCCGGACAGATGAATCCCCAAGCGGCTAAAGCCAATGCCCCGCTCGGGATGATAATCGAGCTGCACCGCGTCAACGTCGGCTATGAAATTCACCACCCGATCTTCCAGTTCCCCGGGCTTGAGCTCGCTGCCGAAAAAGTCCCTTTGGCCGGAAAAACGGTCTTTGAACTCGTATGGGACATTGAAGACGAAATCCGCAGAGGTGAAAACATTGATGATAAGCGGCGCATTGTTGACGGCTACAAAGCGGACAGACCCTTCAGACGACCCATTGAAGTGCTGATGTTTACAATTCAGCGGCGGCGAGAACAGGCTACCCGCCTGCCATTCCAAGATTATCGGCTCTTTCGATCCTTCGCCCCAAAACTGCGTGGCGCCGCGACCTTCGAGGATTAAGACCTGCTCCTCGTACATGTGCCGAACCGGCTTGAGACTCCTGCCCGGGGGAATCTCCGCCACCATCGCGCCGACGAAGCCTTGCGAGCCTTCCAGGTGACAGTAAGCCGCCGGTCCTCCCAGCCGGTCCCAATTCGCAAGCGACACGGCGCGCAGGTCTTCCACGCCGTAGCCGCCGATCACCTTCAGACCTTCGCCATCGCACCATTCCAGAAATGCCGATTTGCGCGCGTATCTCTTTCGTACGACTTCATCCATGATCTTCCCCACCTGCTCTTCTCATTCTCGGATACCAACCTGTCCACCGAGAACCCGCGCCAACAATGCCGCTCCGACCACCAAACCGACTATCATGACCGCCACGACCGTCGCCCTTTCAAACTCCGCGCCGGCAGCGAAATCGAGCATCAATAGCGACAACGTGCGCGAGCTCCCGGAACCCAAAAGCACCACCGTGCTGATGTCCCTGGCCGCCGACATGAAACCAATCAACCCGACCGTTATCAGCGCCGGCATGGTTAACGGCAGTATGACTCTGCGGAAGGTATCGAACCACGTTCCACCACAGACCTTGGAGGCTTCTTCCAGATCGTTGCCGAGTTGCAGCAACACGCTTTTGATTATCTGTGTGCCGAAGGGCATGCTCTTAATCACCATCGCAATCATCAACAGATAGATCGTCCCGTAAAACGGCAGGAAGATCTTCGTCTGCAAAAAGGTCCACAGTAATGCGACACCCAGAAGAATTCCGGGAATCGACCAGGGGAGCCAGGAAAGGAAATCCAGCAGCCATCGCCCCCGGTAGCGAGTGCGGACAATCACATAGGCGATCAGTGAATAGAACAAGACACCGATGATACCCGAGCCGATGCCGATTGCGATGGTGTTGCCCAGTGACCGCAGCAACACGGGATCGCTCAAGGTGGCGCGCCAATTGTCCAGGGTCCACGGCTCCGGGATATGGAAGAAGCCGAACAGTCTCATGAAGGTCCCGGCCGACAGTAGAACCGTAGGAACGACGGTGATGACCAGAGCGAAGAGCAGTACCAACACGAGCGCCGGATAGCGCCAACGGCCCAAGTGGGTAGGCCGATTGCTAAAGCCGCGGCCCGTCACCGTCGTGTAGATCCGCTTCGAGATGTACCGGCGTTGAAGCGCGACCATAAGCAACAACACTCCCAGAAAAACCGTGCTCAATGCCATTGCCGGGGGGAATTGGGGAGGTTCCCACATGACCAGCTCGTGGATCTTGGTGGAGTAGACCTGCAAGCCGATGGGCGTGCCGAGCAAGAGCTCGATCTCGAAAGCCTCCAACGATCGAATCACGCCGAGAATCGTCGTCACCAGAATCGCCGGCGCCATCACCGGAATGATGATGTGGAAGAATGTATGCCAGCCGCTTGCGCCGGAGATACGCGAGGACTCCTCTAACGCGGCGTCGAGATTACGGAAGGCCGGCGCCAGCAACATGACCTTGACGCTAACGCTCCCACCCAGATGGGCCCAGACGATTCCCCAGAAGGAGTAGATGTTGAACAGTGGCTGGCTAACGATTCCGAGCCACTGAAGGCCTTGGTTGAGCACGCCATACTTGGGATCAAGCAGGAGAATCCAGCCCATTGTCTCGGGCAGCGCCGGAAGAAAAAAAGACAGCCAGAAGAAAAACTCCAAGAAGCCTTTCATCGGCAGGTCGGTACGGGCGATCAGCCAGGCAAAAAAAGCGCCGATCGCCAGCGCGATCACCTGGCGCGTAATGGCCAGAGAAAACGTGTTCGTCATCGCCTTGAGAATTCCCGGCGTGGTGAAGGCTTTTACCCAGCCGTCCAGCCCGTAGACGATGGGTTCTCCCGGCCGGGCGGTCTGAAAGCTATTGAAGATCATCAGGCCCAGCGGCGTCAAAACCAGAAAGCCGACGATCAGCAGCAACAAGGTCATAGGCAACGACGGCATGCGCCATGACCGGGCGAAAAGGAATGTTTGTCTCTCAAAGGCGACGGTCTGATCGATGGCCTGGGACTTATCATTCATAACGTCCCCGCCGTTGGCGGTACTTTTTCGCGATTTAGTCCTGAGTAAAGTCCTGAGTCCTGAAAAATTTCTGCATCCAACGGTCCGAGCACGCGGCTCAGCACTCGGCACTTGCGGCGCAATCCTCAGTCCTCGCCCACCGCCGCATCGAAGTTCATGTCCGGCGCGACCCCTTTCCTCTCCAGTTCTGCTTCGTAGGTTTGCCGAATCTCGGGATCCTGGTCTTCATATTCGATTAATGTTCCGCCCTGCTTCACCGAGGTATAGACTCCGGCTCGGATCGCTCCGACTCTGATTCCAAGCGGGAACTTTTGACTCCCGCACCGTAGCGCCAACTGAAGCGCAGGCTCGGAACCCGTATTGAAGTGCTGGTGAAACCAATTAGTAGGAGGACTGAAGACGCTGCCGGAACTCCAATCCACCCGGACGACCCGGTCTCCGTGACCGTTCTCGTAAGGCCTGCTTCCCAGATCGTTCGGCCACATAAGCGAGTATCCTTCGGAGCGCAAAATGACCAGCACGGCGCCACCGCCATGGTAATGCGCCTTATGGTACCTACCGACCGGCCACTCGGCGAGATGGCCGATCAAGGTGTTATTGGAAATTTCGAACTGAGTGATGTTAACCCCGGCCCCTTTTTGCGCCTGCGCGTCAATTTGAGCCTTGCGGGTATCCGGAATAAAGTTCGTCTCCCAAATCCACTGCCGGTTGTTGGTGGCCAGATAACGTTCGTTGCCCGGCTCAAAGTAATCGATTTCGCCGTCGTATCGATCCGTGAATGAAAAATTACTGTTGAAAACAAACCGCTCGTTGTGAAAATGGTCCAGCACCATCGGCGCCGTGGTAATCGCAAGGAAGATGGTCGACTCTTTGGAATGGTTGATAAGGCGATGCAGGGCGTTTAACGGCGGCGAAAACAGACTCCCCGTCTGCCAGGCAATGCATTGGGGCACTCGATCCTGCTGCTGTATTTCCGCAACCCCTTTTCCCTGGATGATGTAAAGGATCTTTTCATAGAGGTGCCGTTCAGGCTCGAGAGAGGCCCCGGGGGCAATTTTCCCCACGTAGACGCCGGTTATCCCTTCCAAGCCGCGCAATTGCAGATACGCCCCTTGGCAACCCAAGCGCTTCCAATCGCCCAATGGGACATTTCGCACATCGGTAACTCCAAAGCCCTCGGCGATCGGAATGCCCTCTTTTTCCATCCAGCGCTCGTAGTAGGTTTTAGCCCTCGCCCTGGCAACGCCGAGTTTTCTTAGGTTAGAATCCATATTCCTTCCATCTCCTTCTGAGCGTTTCCGCCATTCGCTCCGAGATCGCCGTGCCGACCGGCGGATAGCGATTGCCGCCGTACTGTTCCTGCGGTTCCAATTCCCAATTGATCGTGGCGTCGATCAAAACCCGCGTCCATTTGCCATGCCCGTATTTCACGGAATCTCTTTCTTCCAAGGGAACGCTGGGGTCGAGCATCGATCCTGAGGTCCCGGGAAACATCGTGATATCTCCCAGACCGGCGTTGAGCCGGTAGCACAACGCCCATTCGATCGCCTCCCAATCATAGATATCGATGTCGTCATCGACGACGATGAGATGTTTTCCGGCGTAGTTGCCGAGGTGGCAGCCCCACAGAGCGGCGGCCACTTGTTGGGCATGACCGCGATGGCTCTTACGAATCTGCACCCGCAAGAGCTCCGGCCACTTGCCGCGCCACACGCCGGTAATGTTGGGAACGCCCGCCTGTTCGAGATACTGCCACGCCATCGCCGAAAAGGTGGCCGGCGTCCAGGTGGTGCCTTCGTTGGTTTTTCCCGGGCTGGACCCGGTTAAACAGCCGTGAAAAATCGGATCGTTGCGATGGGTAATGCACTCGACCCGGATTGCGTGTTTCGGAGTCTTGCGCCCGGCGTAGTACCCCGGGTACTCGCTGAAGGGACCTTCAGGCTCGTAGCTTTTCGGATCAGGAGAAATAAAGCCTTCGATAACAATCTCCGCAGTCGCCGGCACCAGGAGATCGCTGGTTTCGCATTGAACGAGCTCCACCGGCGCCTGCCGCAGCGAACCCGCCATTTCGTATTCGGGATGATTGACCGGTGTCGACGCCGCAAGAAACAGCGTCTGATCCCAGCCGATGACAACCGCCACCGGCATCTCCTGGCCGCGGTTTTTATACTTGCTGAAGTGCTTGCCCCAGCCCTGAGTCATTGCGAGCAGGACGCCGATGGTTTTTTTCGTCGCAATCATGCCGCGATAAGTGCCGGCATTAAACTCACCCGTTTCCGGATCCTTGGTGACAACGCTCGCCGAGGTGAGAATGTAGCGCCCCCCGTCATGCGGATTCCACTTGGGAACGGGAAATTGAAAAAGGTCGATGGCGTTACCGCGGATTATGTTTTCTTTCACCGGCCCGCGCTCGATTCTTTCAGGCTTGAGAGGATGCGAAAACCTCTGTTTAAAAATGTTGACCAACTCGCGATAAGATGTTTCTTCAGAGACTCCCAGGAAGCGGCAGACCCTCTGCCTCGTTCCGGTGCCATTGGTGAACAAGCGGCGACAGACCGTATTCTTGTGATCCTTGATGTTTTCAAACAACAGCGCCGGACCGAAACTACTCGAGACTTCTCTCGTAATAGCGCCGATCTCCTCATCCCAATCCACCTCGGCCTTGACGCGTGTTAGGTCGTTTCTCCTTTCGAGATCGCCGATCCACTCGCGCAAATCATTGAATGCCACGTTGCCGAATCTCCTTCGACGAATGATACTTAAGATCCGAGGAGCTTGCGTGCCATGGCCGCTCCCGGCTCCCTTATTTTGTAGATCTTGTTTTCCGATTGGTTTTCGAATTTGTAATATTGCTCGAGGGTCAAACCATCTTTTGCGGCGATCACCCCGAAATCTTTCAACCATCGGGTGTCAACGTCCAGGCGCCTCGTGCCGACCCCCATGCCTCTGGAGAATATCTCTTGCCCGTCCGGTCCTAAGAGCCAGTTCACAAAGACTTTCGTCGCATTAGGGTGGGGCGCGTTCTTCAGGATAGTAAGGTGACCGTAGCCTCCCGTGGCATAAAGGCCCTCCTTGGGGACCGGCAACGGCGTCACCGCGAGATTTGCTTTGATGAACGGGAGAAATTCCGAGTAACCGATCCCCGAGGTAACGGCGATCTTTCCTTTTGCCAGGTTCTCCGCCAGCAGACGCAGATTCCGGGTGACAAATAGCTTTTGCGCAACCAGCCGCTTCAGATATTCTTCGCCTTTGATGTAAAGCATGTACGACCACATGGACGAGCCGGAACCGGGGGTGCGCGGATCGCTGATGCCGATCTTGCCCTGCAGCTTGGGATTCAAAAGATCATCGAAGGAGCGAAACTCGGCCGGTTTGTAGTCGTTCGGATTACTCCACAAACTGACCGTTTGATAGGCAACAAAGGCATAGACGAATCGTTTCGCGTTATCGACCCAGATATGCCCGCCCCACCACTGTTTCGGGTCCTTAACCTCCGGCAGAATGAAAAACGGCTCCACCGGGTCGAGAACGTTCTCCGGTAACAGCCCGCTGATGACAGATTCAGTGCCGCCGATATGGAGATCGAAGTAATGGACGCCCGCCTTCGCCTCATCGACCAGTCGCCGGACAATCGTGCTGCCGCGCGCGGGTACGAATTCAACGCCGATTCCATAACGTCGAGTAAAGGCGATCTCCATTCCCCTCCTGAGCTCAGCGCTTGGCGGTATCGAGGCGACGACTTTGCCCTCTTTCCTGGCCGCCTCGACGATTTTGTCCCATTCCGCTTGGCCGGCGGACTTCGCCGTTTGAGCCGGGGCATCGATCGCACAAAGAATCACACTGAAAGCGAAGAATAGAGCGTGAAGATTGTTGTGAACTATTTTCACAAAAGCTTCGTTTCTCACAGCCCTGCGTACTGAAACGCCGGCATCTCCATCGCAATCGCGGCTTTGCTTATCGTCGTCTCAAAGTCCTTTCGTATCTGAGGATCTTCGTCTTCGTATTCGATCAGAGTGCCGCCGTCGCGAATGCTCGTGCGCACGCCTTCCTTGTTGATGGCCTTCCAAACTCCAAAGAGGTAATTTCCCGACTGCCCGCTATAACGGAATGCCAACTGCCGGGCCTTCTCGTTGCCCGTATTGAAATGTTGATGAAACCAGCCGGTCGGCGGGCTAAAGACGCTGCCTTCGCGCCAATCGACCTTGACGACCTGGTCTTCGTTGCCGGACCTGTAAGGGCGCACGCTGGCCTCCTGCGGCCACATGAGGGTGTAACCTTCGGAGTGGAGAATCAGCAGAATCGCGCCGCCTTGGTGAAAGTGCGCCTTGTGATAACGGCCGACCGGCCACTCGGCGATGTGGCCGACCAGAGTGCTCCCGCCCATATCAAACGACGTGATGCGCACGCCGTATCCTTTGGCCTCGGAGGGATCGACCAGGGCGCCGCGAGCATCGGCGATAAAATTCGATTCCCAATTGAAGAATCCGCCTTGTTCCCGACGCTTGGAGGTCGGAACAAAGTAGTCGGCGCGCCCGTCGAAGCGATCTTCGAACTGATAATCGCAGCGAAAAACGAACGGTATGTCATGCAGCAAGTCGATCATCAACGGCGCGCTCGTCACGGCCAAAAAGATCGCCGGTTCGCGACTGCCGTTGACCATGCGATGCGAGCAATTTAGCGGCACCGCGAAGAGGCTTCCCTGATGCCATTCGAATTGAATTGTTTTCTTCTCATCCGAGCCGGTCCAAACCTCCGTCGCCCCTACGCCGTGAAGAATGTAGATCAACTCTTCATAGAGATGCTTCTCGACGTTCAACGCGCCGCCCGGCGGTATCTCGCCGACGTACATACCGGTAAAGCCTTCCATCCCCTTGAGCTGAATGTAGGCCCCCTTGCCTCCCGTGCGAGCCCAAGCCTTTCGCGGCAAGACCGTGACGTCTTCAATCCCGTAACCTTCGACGATGGGAATCCCTTCCTCTCGTATCCACTTCTCGTACGATGTCTCTCTCTTTGCCACTTGAGTCGATCCTTTCTCAATTCTTGGCGGGTGGAAAATATTCACCGGCCGCGACTCTTTCAGCTAACGCATCGTCCTCCGTCGTCCAGAGGTCCAGCGGATAGCCGTACCAGGGAGTCTTCAGCCGAAGCTCGGGCATTCGCTCCTGTTGCCAAATCTCCAGCGCCCGTTCCATGAATTTTCTCTTCGGCAATCCGACTGGAGGGTACTTTCCCTTGCGGGTCGCGTCGATCAAGAGACCGCCGCAACCCACGGGAGGCGGATAGAAACGTTCTTCCGGGTGGCTCATAAGCGCATACGCGGAAGGGTCGAGCAATGGCGAGCGGCCGGTGATCACTTGGACATCGCGATGCGGTTGCATGGCGAAACTGATCGCCCACATCACCATGTCCGGGTCCTTAGGATCGATGTCCTCATCGACGACGATGATCACTTTATTGGTCGTGTCCATGCCGGAAGCGGCCTGCAGCGCTTGCTTTGGTTTGCTCGGGTGGGTCTTTGCCATCCGGATCACCCACCAATTCCAGCCGCCGCCCATCTCCGGGCAGCAGATTTCCAATACTTCCGGAAGATTGCAGCTATATTTGAGAAAGTTATAAAGCATCATTTCGCGGCAGGTGCGGGAGATACCGTTGGATTCGCTCGGCGGCAAGCCCACCAGAATAGCCGTGAAGACCGGCTCGCGCCGGAAGGTAATCGCCTTGACGTCGATGACCGGACGAAGCCCGCGTTCCGCCATGAGATAGCCGGGATAGTCGCTGAAAGGCTCGCCGCGATCCATTGCATCGACGGATATCTCGCCTTCGATAATGATCTCCGCTTCGGCGGGAACCTCCAGGGGAATTGTTTTGCAAGGAACCAAATCTACGGGACGACCGCGGATTGCGCCGGCGACTGCCAGCTCATCGAGACCGTACGGCAAATTCGCCGCCGACACGTAATTGATGTCGGGCAAGGCGCCGAGAACGATTGCAACGGGAAGCGGTTCTCCGCGCTTCGCCGCGGCGGGATGATGGTAAAGCATAGCGTGATGGGTGCGCGCGATCCCGGCGATAAGTTTCTGCTCTCCGCGGAAGTGACCGCTGTACATGCCGACGTTTCTCACCCCTGTTGCCGGATCTTCAGTGATAAACGGGGCCGTGAAACGAATCCCGCAGCTAAATCCAGGTTCCTCCACCGGGGCCGGCAAATTGGTGAGGCCGAAATCTTTGAGCCTTGGGCCGCTGTAGACTTCTTGTTGAACGGCAGCCTGACCGATCGTTTGGGGTTCTATCGGTTTGACCAGGGCGCGATGCCACTTCTCGTAAATGTCCTGCGGATCTTCGCAGCCCAGGCCGAGGCCGAGAATAGCTCTGGACGAACCGTAAACCCCGGTGGCCACTTTTACGTCATATTTTTTTCCTTTGCTGTTATGAACGTTCTCGAACAGCAGCGCCTGTCTCCTGTCATCGCCCAAGCCGCGATACTGAAGACGCATCAGCGGCATGAGCTCGGTGTCTTTATTGACCGGCCGCCGCCAGCGATGGAGTTTTCCGCGCCTTTCGAGCTCGTTTAGGTAGGCGCGAAAGTCAGCAAAGTAATCGTCTGACATTCAGGAGGGATCCTTTCTGATTGAGTCTTTTTCAGCAGCCTGCCAGCCCGGATTATTCATAGCTCAAGGAAAGCCGGGGCCGCTCCTCAAGCCGGCGCAATACGCCTCTACCTTTCTCGCGCACCGATCCTTCTGAGATCTCTTTCACCGTTAGTGCCCGGTAAGTAGGCGTACCCTGAATGTTCAAGCGCCATGTCACCGTGCCTGATTCGCAATGTCGCTTTCTCTTGACACCGTTATCGGCCCCTTTTATGAGCATGCGCGCAATGAAAGTTTCGGGATAGTGAACCGGTTGGGATAGCCAAACCTTTATATTGGAATATTTCATATGTCAAGTATTTTTGGCAATCAGAGATTAGATTTAGCGAACCAATTACAATGTGGGATTACAGAGAGGCCGGGAACAGACACTTCGCCCCGGCGAGGCTCCGGATTTCGGGTCTACGGTCCTCTCCATAGCGGCGACTGCCGTAAGTGGTCTGTTATTCTGTAGCTGGATGATGGATAAAATCAGTTCAGGAGTTCGGTAGCCGTTGATATTTGCCCTTAAAGAACAGTAGAGGGCGCTCGCCGGCGGCATCCGCGTTGACGATCTCGCCGACGACTATCGTATGGTCACCGCCATCGTGGCATTGCTTGATCTTGCATTCAACGTAGCCAAGCACACCATCAAGGATGGCGGCCCCATTACTCCCCTCGCGCCACTGGAGCCCGGCGAATTTATCGATCCCTTTGGTGGCGAAGCGGCGGGAAATTTCCTCCTGTTGGTCGCTCAAAAAGTTGACTGTGAATCCGTTCGCGCACTCGAAGCAGGCGTAGCACTGCGCCGATTTATCGACGCTTATGAGAACCAGGGGAGGATTCAGCGATAACGAGAGGAAAGCGTTGGCCGTGAGTCCGTTGGGAAGTCCATCTTTATCCCTAGTGGTGATGACGGTCACGCCGGTAGCGAAATGGCCCATCACGCGGCGAAGCTCTTGAAGATCGATAGTCACCGTTACTGTAGAATGGAAAATTACAAAAAAGCTATCAGAGGCGCTGCTCTACTGTCAAACATGGGCTAAAGATGCGCTGAAATCAAATCGGGACCGCTGGACCTCATGTCAGATAAAATGATAAAAAGGACGCTGCAAAAGGAGGACGACGCGATGTCTGTGCAAGAGGCTAAACAGGATAACTCATTGGAAAGATATACCGCCGAGGTCCGTTCCATATGGGGTAATGGCAAGGATCCGCAGTTGCCGTTCAAAGTTAAGGCGTTGATGGAGAAGCTGTTCGCGTCCACCAGCCCCGACGATCCATGGATGGCTGAGCTGATCAGGGAGGGCAAGCCATCACGGGAACTCTACCGCGACCCGGATTTTGGTTTTATCCAGATGGGACATGTTCATAAACAGGGACATAGCAACAAACTACACGACCACGGCCCCTGCTGGGTAGTCTATGGTTCCTACCAGGGAGTTACGGAAATCACCAAATACAAGCGCACGGACAACGGCTCACAGCCTGGAATAGCGGCTCTGGAAAAAGAAAGACTCGATCGGCTTACTCCCGGGGTTGTCCAGCCTTATTTGCCGGGCGACATTCACTCGACGGACGCGGTCCAAGGGCCGGGTGTAGTCTTCCGCTTTTTGAGCTACGACTTGGATAAGGTGGAGCGCTACCGTTACAATATGGAGAAGGGTACGGTCTTACGCGTTTGATCTTTCATGAAGTATTAAAAGCCCTTTCTCAACGACGCAGATGAGTCTTTTTCAACGGGCTGTCGAGATTGATAATGGCCGGTGAAGGCATCTTTTTCGAGCAAATCCGCTCGGGCGGCTGTCTTTCTTACATTATGGGCTGCAAACAAGAAAACGTCTGTGTCGTTATCGATCCTGAGGTCGATAAAGCCGAAGAATACCTTGGCCTGGCTAAATTTTTATCCTCAAAGCTTATCTACGCGATCGACACCCATACGCACGCCGATCACAACTCGGCGTGCAAGATCATGCGCGAGCGCCACGGCATTCAAGTCGTAATGCACCGCGCCTCGGACGCGCCGTACGTCGACGTAAAGACTGAAGACGGCGACGTGATTCAATGCGGTAAGATCGCTATCAAGGTCATTTACACTCCAGGCCATACCCTGGACAGCACGTGCCTTCTCGCCAATGATAGAATTTTCACGGGCGACACGCTGCTGATCGGGGGTTGTGGCAGAACCGACTTGCCGGGCGGCAACGCAGAGCAGCAGTATGAAAGCTTGCGCCGGTTGGAGGCGCTCGGCGATCAAATCCGCGTCTACCCCGGCCACGATTACCGCGAAGCGGTCTCCATGCTCGGCGACGAAAAGCGCACTAATGCCCGCATGCTGATCCCCAACAAGGATGAATTCGTACAGTTTATGATCTCTCGCAAACCACCCTTTCCGCGCAAGCTCGATGAAGCTCTGGAATGGAACCGCACACCCATCCAGGGCACCCAGAGAGGGATGGGCGAGGGAATCTGATGTACTGTTAGAGGAAGCCAGCTGGGCTGGGATGCGTAGGAACGATCGCAAGCCGCTCCTTACACCCTAATCGTTTATAAGGTACGCTTCCGGCGCCGGCCGATAGGAGCGCGGCAGCCATAGGGGGCGGCGAAGATTGTCAGGTCCGGGCGCCGGCCGCGTTCTCTGCATCCACCGTTGGTAAACCTCGTGGGATTTGTTCGTATCGACGAAGACATCGCCGTATTTGTCTTCTGGACCCGGCTTTGTGACGCGAACCTTCTGGTGCCAGCAATGCTGGCCGCTGATGAAATCGGGTTGCACCGGGAACGTCAGGTTCTGATGCACGCCGGCGTCTTGCCAGAATATTCGACTTGAATCGGCATCGGCGCTTTTAAATGGTTTGATGCCGTGGATCTGGCGCATCATCCATTTTCCCTCTCCGACCTGCTTGAGATCGACGAAGGCCGTCGACCATCGCTCTCCTCCCGAATCCTCCTGGAGACGCCAGCGGCCCAGGTGATGGGAACAAGCGATAACCCCGGGCTTGATCCCTTCGGTCACCCAGACTTTATCGACAAAGTAACCAATCTCTGTCTGCATTTTCAAAAGGTCGCCGGTCTTTACGTCGAGGTTCTGCGCGTCTTTCGGATTGAGCCACAGAGGATTCCGTTGCGAAATCTCATACAACCATTTCGCGTTGCCGGAACGAGTATGGATCAGGGTTGGCAATCGGAACGTGGGGAGTAACAGCATTTCACCGGCATTTGGGTCGATATGATCCGGATGCACGTGACTTTTGATGTATCCGGGAATGGCATGCTCCGGCCATTTCCATTCTTTAAGGGTCTTTGAGAAAAATTCCAGCTTGCCTGACGGCGTGGGAAATCCGGCACAGAGCGAGCCCTCAATCTCCACGCCAACGGTGGCTCCGTTCTTGGCGATAACGTTGGTTGCGGAGTCCTTAGACGCGCCATTCAGATCAGCTTCGTTGAGTTGGTTTTCGTGGGCGCAATAAACATTGTCTTCAATCAAGAACGCGCCGTACTTGCGCATGTATTCAAGAGCGCCCAACCCTTCCCTTGCCGCTGCTTCCGGAAGACCCGGGACGCTATTCTCGAAAATCCAGCGATAATAATCATCGACGGTCATTTTTTTCCCGGGTTCGTACGGCGATTCAAAATATTTTCTGATTCCCAAACTGCCGTCCGGATCGACACGCCATGATAATTCGATCCAGAATTCATCCTCCTCCCAAACCTCGCCGATCCCCGCTTCCTGATGAGCCTCATAGGTAAAATTGAATTTCTTGCCCTGCTTTTCCAATGCGACTCTGAGGATAGGCTGGCGAAACCCGATCCAGCGCGCCGCTTGGGTCTCCTGGCTCATGAGATCGTGCCGCTCCGAAGCATGTCCCATCGGCAGCACGTAATCGGCGAACCAAGCGGTCTCGCTCCAGGTTGGCGTGAGACAAGCGTGGCGCTCGATTTTGCTTTCGTCTGAGAGCATCTCAATCCAACTCATACCGTCGGGATTGGTCCATACCGGATTGTAAACGCGCGTGAAATACATGGCGACCTTGCCCCGACCCTCTTTCACGAAGTGGGGCAGCAAGAAACTCATCTCGAAGAATGCAAGCGGATACTCGCGAGGCAGTAACATTTCGTTCCACACTTTTGCCGGCGGCGGCATCAGCGGCGGCGCAGGGACATACTTGTGCCAAAGATTGGGAGCCGTTCCGCCTGGGGTTCCGACGGCGCCGGCTAATACAACCAGGAACTGTAACGCGCGCGCCACCTGCCAGCCGCCCAGGTTGCCGGCCGCGGCGTTGCGCCATACGTGAGCTGAAAACGCCGAACCCGCGCGGGCAATCTCGCGCGCCACTTCAACGATGACGCCCGGATCGATGCCGGCCTCTTTGGCGGCAAATTCGGCAGTGAAACTCGCATAGGTCTCTTTGAGAACGGCGACAAAGCTATCGAAGGTCTGCGGTTGGCCCGCATGCTCATCGCGCAGGTACTCTTCCCAATTAACCCAGTTCCGCACGAAGTCGCGGTCAAAAAGATCTTCTTGCAGCAGGACATTGCACATCGCCAGCAAAATCGCGGCTTCGCTGCCAGGCCATGGCGATAGCCAGAAATCCGCCTTGGACGCGGTGTTGGAGAGGCGCGTGTCGATGACGCAGATCTTGGCTCCGGCGCTTTTTCCCTCGATGATGCGCTGAGCATGTGGGTTGAAGTAATGGCCGCTTTCGAGATGGGAGCTCAACAGGAGGATGAAGCGGGCGTTTGCGTAGTCAGGCGACGGGCGATCGATGCCGGACCAGAAAGCGTAGCCGGCGCGCGCGCCGGCTGAACAGACATTGGTGTGGCTGTTGTGACCATCGATCCCCCATGCATGAAGGATTCTCTGATTATAAACGATCTCATGCCCGGGACGCCCGACGTGATACATGATTTCGGTCCGGCGATCCTCCTGCAACGCCTTCCTGACTCGTCCAGCGATGTCATCGAGAACCTCATCCCAAGTAACCCGCTCCCACTTCCCCTCTCCCCTTTTACCCGCGCGCATGAGGGGATACCTGATCCTCTCAGGGTCCGTCACCTGATTTAATGTCGCAGGGCCTTTGGCGCAGTTCCGCCCTCGGCTACCGGGGTGTTCAGGGTTGCCTTCGAATCTACGGATGCGGTTTGTGTCTTTTTCGACCAATCCTAGCAGCCCACAGGCTGCCTCGCAGTTGAAACAGATTGTCGGGATGATCTGATAGTGCTTTTCAACTTTCTTCGGCCAGTGGGCGGTGTCGTATTCCACCCAGTCATCCCACTTGGCAACGGGAGGGTAACTGGCTAATTCTCCCGTGGCATTTTCGAGTCGCGCTGCCACAGGATGAAGGGGCTGCCGATTGTTACTCATCGTTGAATTCCTTTTGGCGGCGAATCATTCGATCGAAGATCCTTCACTTTGTTTCATGATAACGAGAGTCTCGCATTTTGATCAGAAAGAAACAATTTCATATGCATTATGGCGGATTGAAAGTGCTCCACTCTCGTTAACTCAACGGTACCGCCTGGCCGGCTTTGATCCAGAGATTCTCGTACATCCATAAGCCGAACAGAACCAGGACGGACGCAATCAGATTGGGAACGATAGAACCCGTCGGCCATAGTGTCAGTCCTATGGGCACGATAACACCCAGGCCGACGACGAAGATCCAAAACTGCTTGCCCAGGGCGCCTTTGATGAGGAGGTTTGCGGAACGCGCGACTTCCTCACTGCCGTGCCCCATGAAAAGGTCCACAAAGATCGTCGCCAGGCCGGCAAAAAGCGATATCATCAAAAGATTCCCCAGCCAGTAAAACAACGGCGGAGTCAACCCGAAAAATACGCCGACGAGGATAAGCACCGCGGCCCCTGCCGCAATGGCTTGAACGAGTAGGTGCCAGAACAACAGCGGGCTTTGCCAGAAGTCACGTCCTCGAGCTTGCGCGAATAAGAAAGCCGAATAGCATGCGGAAGCGATCGCGAAGAGGGCGGTCGGCCAAACGATCAACGGAGAAACCGTCCCTTGAGTGAATACCTGCACAAGCCATGCGGTTGCCAGGATACCCAACATCAACAGAACGTACCCGCCCAAAACCAGCCACGAGTCGAGGTTTGGTTTGGTCAGAATGTATAGAAACCTGCCGGGCTTGCTCAGGTCGAGCACAAGCAACAAAAGAGTAATCGCGAGAAATACCAGGCCAAGTATTGGGCTGATCACGTACAAGACCGGCGCATCCTGTTCAAAACCCATGTTGAGCAACAGCGCCGAGAGCAGAAGGACACCGGCTGAGATTGACTTTGTCCAGAGATACGAGGCGATTGTTTTGCCCCACGGCGTGACGTGCGGAACGTCGTAAACTTCACGCGCCGTACTAGGAGCTTTATAATTCCGAGCCCCGTTCTGGAGCGCGTATAGATCCTCTCCCGGCGCTTTCTCGGCCCATAAGTGGCTTTCCTGCGGTGACATCCGCGTCGGCTGCAAGAGATCGCCCTCGACGCCTGCATAAAAGAGCTTCGGTTGAGTCCCTTTCTCCGGCTTCCGGACAGTCGTTTTCTCTACGGCAACGCGCCGGCTGATCTCGCTATTGAGATCATCGAGGTCGCCTGAAAGTATCGCCTGGGTCGGACATACGACCTCACAGGCCGGTTTGTAGCCCATCTCGATGCGGGGCGCGTCGAAGTTGCATTTCGCCGCGGTGTTTCGATCCGGATCTATATAAAGCGCGTCGTAGGGACAGGCTTGCATGCAGGACTTGCAGCCGATGCAGCGCTCGCTGTCGAAATCAACGATGCCGTCGGATCTGCGGAACAGGGCAACCGTGGGGCAAATCTCAATGCACGGGGCATCGTCGCAGTGATTGCAACGCAGCACCGCGAAATGGCGCCGGGTGTCCGGATAGTAGCCTTTCTCGATATATTTCACCCAGGTCCGGTTCACACCAACGGGAACATCGTGCTCTTCCTTGCACGCGACCGTGCAGGCGTGACAGCCGATGCAGCGGTTTTGATCGATAAGAAATCCGTAGCGCATTCGGTACCCTTCTAGCCAAAGACAATTCTAACGTTGATAGCAATCGCTCAAAGACGCGTCAACCGGCATCGCCCCTACGGTTCAATGACGCTTCCTCCGAACATCCTCCCTCTCCTTGGGACTGTGTTGCAATGTCATTCAGTCTCTCAGGGGAGAGCATGTAAGAAGGTGACAGTGTCACACCCCTTTGTGCATAGGAAGTTTCGAACTCTCGAATAACGGACCGTTCCTACCTACTCCGCGTTGGAAACGCCGGCGGTATGATATCCTCCGCCTTTCTCCCGTTCCAGTCACGCGCGGGCCAGTTGTCCCATGCCCTGTTCGCACCGGCTTCAGCCTGAGCGAACAGCTCCGTTTCATCGATGCGCGTGGATCGGCCGCTTTCGATAACGATTTCTCCGTCGACGATCACGGTCTCGACGTCAGCCCCGCTGCCGTATTCGACCAACGCGCTGATCGGATCCCGTACCGGACCGTAGCGCGTGGTGCGAAGGTTGATGATCACCAAATCCGCCTTCGCGCCCGGAGAGAGGCGTCCCAGGTCTCCCCGGCCCAAAGCATTGGCGCCGCCGACCGTGGCGGCGTTGAAAACGTCCGCGGGCCGCGCACCGCTGGCATTCTCATCCACGAGCCGTGAGATCAACGACGCGTAACGCATCTCAGAAACGATGTCCAACGGATAGGTGTCGGTTCCTAAACCGATGCTGACACCGGCGTGCAAATACTTATCAAAGGACTCCATCGCAAACGCCATCTTGGCGCATTTGTGCGGGCAGTGGCCGACCGTCGCGCCCGATTGCGCCAGTAGCCGAATCTCCTCTCCGGCGGGATAGTCGACTCGAGAATGGCCACCCATAAAGACCATGTGTCCCAAGGTCGTCCGCGGTCCGAGAATGCCGGAGTCGGCCAGATATTCTACAACCGGCTTTCGATAGTTGTTGAGAATATGGAGGAACTCACGCAGGTTTCCGCCGGCGTGAATGTGGATCGGCACGTCCAGTTCTTTGGCCGCCGCAACGCTCTCTCGCAGCAACGACGGCTCGCAGGTCTCGGCTTGCGCGGGATTGAGAATGCCCTGCAATCGCCCGCCGTGAGCGCCCTGATGTTTCTTGATGAATTCAACGGCTCGCTTCAGCCCTGGCCGTCCCTTATCTTCGCGTTCCTCGTAATAGTGCCTACCCTGCTCGTCGGTGAAGATGTCCGTGCTGCGATAAGGCGGGCTGAAGAAGACACGGCCACCCAATTGGCCGACGATATTCACGTAATCATCGAGATCGCCTGGTCCTCCTCCCGGATCCAGCACCGTGGTCGCGCCGTTTCTGAGCGCCGCATAGAGAGCGTACTTCCTCCCAATGGCGACCGCCGGCGCCGCCGGCGGCGTCGCTTTTTCTTTCACCGGAGCGCCGAACACGAAGTAATTGGCGGCGAGATAGTCCTTTTTGGTCACATCGCCGAGAAGATAATCGCCGATATTGAGCTGTGAATGCACATGCAGGTTGATAAAGCCCGGGCAAACGATCTTTCCTGCCGCATCGATGACCCTCTCTACAGGCTGTGAACGGTCCGTTCCGACAAACTGAATGCTGTTCCCTTGAATCAGCACGGAGCCATCGGGAACCAATTCATGGCCGCTGCCGGACCAACCCACTACGACTCCACCGTCGATGCGAATTTTCATTCAAGCTTCCTCTTTTCAGGGATGGCTTGCGGGACTATGCTGGAAGCGTCGGAGTATCGTCCTGTTTGCCGTGCAGCGCATACCAGTAAATGCTGTTCATATAGCGCCAGCGGCGAATGGTCGCTTGTTCTACGGTCGCAAGGGCAAGGGCTTGAAGCTCCGGCGTGCCGCAATATTTCTCTACGATGGCAAAACCCTTGGAGCCGTGTATTTCATCGGCGTAAACGTGTTCTTCAAAGAATCGGATTTCACGCGCGCGCGCTGCATAGCCGTAATGTTTATGCAACGCGGGCACGATCTTCTTGCAGATGTCCAAGAACTGCGACTCCAGGCCGATGAACATGCCGGCAACCGCGGCTTGCCAGGGTTTCTGATAAACCATTCGCCAGCCCCAGTTCTGTAATCCTTCGGTGCCCGCCAGCACGATCGAACTATCCACGCTGTCCCGGCTTAACCCGCTGGCCACGACGTAGTCCTTCAGCATGTCCAGATGTCGATCATCGGGATTTTCTTCGTCGCCGAGATTCTCGAACAGATAAGTTTTGACATCCCGTTGGGGGATCTGGGAAGCCTCATAAGCCATCCAATTCAGGTATTCGCCGACGAAATGGTAATGCTGCATGCAGTAAAGCGCGGTCTGTTCTTTGGTCAGCTTGCCCTGAGCCCATAGCTCGAAGAACGGATGGTTCTTGCTGTGTCTCTTGTCCCGCGTAGCGACCAACTGATCATGAAAACTGCTCATAGAGGGTTCCTTGGTTGATTAACCTTCGCCCCGTTCCACGATCTGCTCTACGGGCTTCAGGCGAATATCGATGAGAGCGAGCTGCCCTGCGGCGACAGCTCTTAGACCTCGCTCGATCGCTTTTCGCACCTCACCCGGTTCTTCAACTTTTTCGCCGTACCCATCGAACGCCTTGACGATAATCGAGTATTCTGGACAAGGAACGATATGCAGCCCCGAGTAATTATTGGTCTTGACCGCCCAACCATTGGGATAATATTTCGGAACTCCCGATTTTTGGGACAGATAACCTTGATTGTTAAACATAACTGTAAGGAACGGCAAGTTGTGTTCTTGGGCGGCTCCAAACGCCGCCGGCGCCGGATCGTAACTGAACGATCCGTCGCCGATCAGGCAAACCACCGGTCGTTTTGGATTAGCGGCCTTTACGCCGAGCGCCGTCGAAAGACCGGTGCCCAGGCCGCCGATACAGCCCGCGAAAAAAGAGCCGGGCTTCAGATTGTCGAGGTAGCGATGCACGGCCAAACGGTGCGTGATGGTTTCCTCAACGACCATTACGTCGGCCGGTAATACTTGGCTCAGCTCATGCGCGACCCAGCGGGTATCCATAGGCTTCGTGTTCGCCAAGGCGCCGGCATCTTCGCGCCATTTCTTTCTTCTCGCCTCGTTATTTGCGCGCAGCTCATCGGCGCGACGGCGCCGTTCCGCATCTCCTTTAGAAACCCGCTTGTTGAGAGCGGCGAGCAGATGCTCCAGCGAGCTCTCGACTTCGCCGGTCAGGCAGAGGTCCGCTTGGTAGCCCCAATAGGGAAGCTCGATCCGCAGCGGATTCTCATCGAGAACCGCCACCTTTGCATCCGCGGCGGGCGTCAAGGACGCCGGATGCCAGGGAGCGATGACCGCGAGCAGAAAAACAACATCGGCGCCCTTTAGGCATTCCTTCGGATCGTAGCCGCTGTGAAGCGCATGAGTCCGGGGAAAATTGAGCGCGCCGGTGCTGCGCGTTTCGACCACGGGCGCTCCCAGCAATTCGGCGATTTCCACCAAACATTCGACGGATTTCACCGTTCGGCCGGAATCCTCGGCGATGATGACCGGGCTTTTTGCCCCAGCCAACATGTCGGCCAATTCCTCGATTCCTTTGGGATCCGCGGTGGCGCCCGGCGCCGCCCCGCGATCCGAGGGTACATCTTTGGTCATTTTGTCGAACAGGTATTCCATCGGCAGCGACACGAAAACTGGGCCCCTGGGAGCCGCCATCGCAAGGCGGCAGGCCCGTTGAATCGTGGACGGCAGGATCGATTTGGTATTGACGGCGAAGCTCCACTTGACCGTATGATCGACCAGCTTCGCCGGCCCGCCCATGTCGGCGAGATGGCCTTGCCACTGCCCGCCCACGTCCGGCCCCTCGTCTTCTCCGAAGCCAATGGACTCCCCGGTAAAAACGATCATGGGAACCTGTTCATGCAACGCGCCGCGCATCGCCATGGTCGCGTGTAATGCGCCGACTGTGGTATGGATCATCACGGCCGGCAGTTTGCCGGTCGATTTAGCATAACCACTCGCCATCCCCACTGCGACTTCTTCGTGCCGCGTGCTCATATAAAGCGGCATTCTTTCCACGCCCGGCTCCGCGAGCGCTTCCCATACCGGCGACCATTCTGACCCCGGTGACGCGAAGATCCGTTCCACGCCCATCTCTCCGAGCACTCGCAGCATGGTCTGCGCGCCGGTTAGTCCTTTGGTTTGAATCATTGCTGTGCTCCTTTAATAGGCCGCTGAAAAACGCCTATCCGCTTCCTGTCTGCGTGCGACGCACAGGCAGGCGTTGCGCTCGCCGACTCGCTCCTTACGCAGGTTGAGGTTCAGGTTAAGGTTTAGGTCGATCTAAGCCTAAGCCTTAGCCTCAACCTTCCGAGGCTCGCGCGCCTCGCAGCTGCAACCTTTTTTGACCGGCCTTAGATCATTTCTTGTTTCTCGCAATTGGATTTGACGTTGCCCGTGCTCAGCTCAGATTGTAGAAACGTCTGGCATTATTCCGAAGAATATCCTTCTTTGCCTCCACGGAAAGATCTTCGCGACGCCAGATGATTACTGCGGACTCCGGCCAACTCATATCCCAGTGCGGATAATCGGAAGCATACATCAACGTCTTGGAGCCGATCTCGTTGACCACGTAGCCCATCATCTTCTCTTCCGGCTCGCAGCCGTAATAGATGTTGCCGCCGGTCAGGTATTCGCTTGGCTTTTTCTTACAGAGCGGCGCTTCCACCTTGCCCCGTTTTTCCCATTCTTCGTCCATTCTTTCCGCCCAGTAGGGTATCCAACCGCAACCGATTTCAAGGTAGCCGATTTTCAGATCGGGAAATTTTTCCGGAATCCCGCCGAAGACCATCGCCGTGAGCTGTCTGAGCACCGGAAAAGGATGGCCGGTAGTATGAAGACAGATGAACTGATCGAAGATCTCGCTGCCGGGCTCATCTCCTCCGAAAGCGTGAATCGCGATCGGCGTGTTGAGCTGCTGGGCTTCCTCGTAGAGAGGATAGAACTCAGGGTTGGCGAGATTTCTGCTGTGCGCCTGCGCCGCCAACATGCCGCCGCACAATCCGAGCTTGGTTACCCCGCGATTCAGTTCTTTAGCTGCTTCGGCCGGATTGTTGACCGGCAGATTGGCCACCGCTTTGAGCCTCGGCGAGGCCTTGCAGTAATCCGCGATGAAGTCATCGTAGGCTCGGCAAAGGGCGGCATTGAACTGAGGATCTCGAATCCGCCCGATGCCGAGACCACTGGTCGGGTACATCACCGCGGAGTCGATCTCCTGTTTGTCCATCGCCGCGAGCCGGTCCTCATGCTTCGTACCGGCATGGCCGAGCGTCCCGCCGAGGTTGCGGTCGTAAGTCTCTCGGGGAAGAAACGGCGCTTTTTGATTTCGATATGGCTCGTCCAGGTAGGGTCTGATGAGATCATCGAGATCTCTGGCGTGAGCATCGGAATCTAAAACTTTTACTGCTTCGCGTAGTTCCATCGGTCCCTCCTCTATTTCATACATTAGGCGGCGGCTCAAGCATGCGTTGCCGCGGCTTCCCCCATCACTGAAGATTTCGCTGCGGACGCCGGCGCTTTCAAATTGTAAAGATTAGTCACATTCGCATTCAGCAACTTGGCGCGATCGGCAGCGGAGAGATTACTCATATCGCGGGCAATGACCTCGCGTGAATTCGGCCAGGTCGAGTTCTGATGGGGATAATCGTTGGACCACATGCAGTTATCGCAGCCCCACCATGAAAACAATTTTCCCCCGACATGATCGTTGAAAAAAGTCGCGTAAACTTGTCGCTTGAAGTATTCGCTGGGCGCTTTGTCGATGGGAAGTTTTTCCGCGTGGCGATGACGGCGATAAGCCTTGTCACACTGTCCGAGCCAGAACGGCATCCAGCCGATCTCGTTTTCCACGGAAACGACTTTTAAATTCGGGTAACGTTCCAGCGCGCCGGAGAAAATGATGTCGAATAGCGCGTCCTCAATTTCCCTCGTTTGGTTTACACCGATGCGATAACGGCTGATCCCATGGCTCGCTTGCCGGTGCATGCTGGCGCCAAAACCGGTCAAAATATGCAGGTGAACCGGCATATTGAGATCCTGAGACGCCGCCCAGAAGCGCTCATAGTGCTCCGCCGTAAAAGGCAACTTCGGATCCGGTACTTGCCAGATCATGGTGCCTACCGCGCCCTGAGTCTTACATCGTTCCATCTCGGCGATGGCGTGATCGATATTGTACATCGATATGAGCGCGATGCCGTATAAACGATCAGGGGCTTTCCGGCAGTATTCAATCAGCCAGTCGTTGTAGGTTCGAAACAAAGCCTCCTGAAGCGCCGAATCTTCGATACAGTACAACCCCAGCCCCAAACTTGGATAAAGGACTTCGGCGGAAACGCCGTCCTGCTCCATGTCCTTCATGCGCGCGATTGGGTCCCAACCCCCGGGCCGCGCGACCGAGAACCCCGCCTTACGAAAACTCTCGACTTGATCGGGCCGCTGCCCGGCCATGAACAAGCCGCCGACCGCCTGCACCGGTACTTCCGGCGAGCCAAACATCCAGGCCTCACGCTTTTCGTCAAAGTAGACTCGCGGAGCCCGCTCCTTAAACGATGGCGGCAACCCCTTCTCCCACAGGTCGGGCACTTCTATGACGTGCGAGTCCGCCGAAATGATCGTTTCTTCCATGGCTCCTCCTCCGGGCTATTTTTTCGCCCATAGTTGATCAAAAAAGCCGCTCTTTTCCATCTCGCTGAGAAAACGACTATCAATCATGTCCTGAGGTTTTACAGCCTTGGCCCGCGGATCGGTGGCCGTCACTTCTTCGAGTATCGCTTGCAAGGCTCCCGGTTTAAGCACCAATCTGGGCTCGAGCGCCTTGATCTCGGCATTATAAGCAGCGTCCAGAATGGAGCGGTCGTTCAAGCGCAGCTGCTTGCCCATGACCTTGTAGACGAACTCTTTGTCGGTGTGCAGAATCCTTGCGGCCTCTGCCATGGCACGCATGAAACGGCCTATCACCGGTGACCGCCTGGCGAGTACTGAGCGCTTCGTCACAAACGCAGTAGCCGCGTAGGGAATTTTCAGATCCGGGCCGTACACGACGTAGTGATAACCCTCGGCGAGCGCCTTTGCGTCCGAAGGCGCCGTGAGAGTCGCCACCTGTATTTTCTTGGTGAGCAGGGCGGCCAGGCTCTCCGGATCGCCGCCGGTTTGAAGGAAATTGAAATCCCTGCCCGGCTCCATCCCGGAGCGCCTGAGCGCCTGAATAGTAAAATAGTGGGTGTTACTGCCGATCCTGCTGACCCCGATTTGCTTACCTTTGACGTCTTCCGGCTTCTTGATATTCCCGCCGGCCACGATGCTTTGAGTCATGACATTCTTTACTCCGCCGACGAAGACCAAATCCTTAACTCCCTGCACGTAAGCCCGTACGTTGCCGACGCCGCCGGTCAATGTCATTTCCGCCTCGCCGCTGAGTATCGCCGCGGCAACCATGGCAGACGATGCGATAAAGACAAGCTGATGATCGAGATTATATTTATTAAAAAGACCGGCCTCTTGCGCGATCCATGGCATGGACTGCGACATGACTCTGGCCGAATGAATTGTAATGAGTTTATCCGCCGCCGACGCCAAACCAGGGAAGCAGCACGATGATATTAAGGTAGCTAACACGAAGCCTATAAACATTGGATGCATCCTCCTTTTGCGAATCCGCCTACGGTTATAAGCCGAGTCCTTCCTTTTTATCGCTATTTTCGGCCATAGAGATGCTGAATGAACCCACTACCTTCTAACTCCTTATGGAAGCGGTTGTCAAAGAAGTTGGGTAGTGGTTCAATTTTGCCCAAGATCCCTCACTTGGCGATGAATTCAAAATTGACCGCCATGGGTGAACCCCTTTTTCCATGTTTGCCTTTTACTCCTGTTTCCCGTCTACGCCGCAAGGCAACGATGTGTCAAGAGAAGCGTAGCGGACAGAGGCTTACTGTTACCAGGCTACCGCAGTTTTTTTCGTCACCAAAAAGACGATTTTGTGCTAATAAGTAGTTCTCACTGCAAAGTCTAAGAATGCCCAGCATGAACGGGAATTTCCGCTATTTTTTTGTTGTCTTCCGTTCGGCCCTTCGATGAACTCAGGGCAGCGCGGGTCGAAGGGCGAGAGGGGACTCTCTCAGCGGGGAACTAAACAGTCTCGGACCTTTGTCGTAAGTTTGCGCGTTTCCTAACTAAGAAGAGAAAGGTTGGGTATGATGAAATCCTGTTGCTTAGGCCTTTTGATCGTGTGGGTGATGTGGATTCGCACTCAGGGACCGGCCACAGACAGTTGGGCGGGTGTCCCTGGATATCTAACCAGAGAGCGGTGTCTGGCAAGCGTGAAACAGAAGCTGGACGTTTGGCGCCAATATAAGGACGCAATATTCGCCGAGAATGCCGTCACATTCACGGGGAACGGCACCACGTTCACGTATCTCTGTTTACCTGAGAGCGACGATCCTCGTCCCAAAGGCAAACGCTGACCCAAAGCGCGGGTGGCTAGCTAATCCCCGCAATCACCTCTTTCGCCATCCACTCCATGCGTTCTAACGTTTCGCTTGGGTTGGGGCGGCGCACGTCGAAGATCATGGTATCCACGCCCACTTTTCTATAATTCTGTATATCGGCCGCAATCTCATCGGCATCGCCGGTAAATCTCCTTCGTTTTCCCGGTGTGATCTGTTTCTCACGATCGAAGAGGGACCCCTTGAGAGCGACTCGTATCGCATGGGGATTTCTCCCGGCCTTCTCGGCGTAACCCCTGAGTGTGTCCAAGTCTCGTGCCACGTCTTCCGGTTCCAACGGAATCGTCGGAACGCCGCCGATCGGATGCCAGCCGTCGCCGAGGTCGCCGGCCCGCCGCAGAGCTTGCTTGCTGTGCCCGCCGATCCATATCGGGATTGCAGGTTTTTGCGCCGGCTTCGGCAGAAAGACGATATCGGAGAAGGCGCAGTATTTTCCCTTGAAGGATGGCGTTTCGCTCGTCCAAAGTTCCCTGAAAGCATGAATGTATTCGTCGGTGACCCGCCCGCGTTCCCGATAGGCAGGAGCGCCAAGATTCTCAAACTCTTCTTTCATCCAGCCGGCTCCTAGGCCGACGATCACTCTCCCCCGCGAAAGGACATCGAGCGACGCCAGCATCTTGGCGGCCACCACCGGATTGCGATACGGCGCGATCATGACACTGGTGATAAACCGGATATGCTCCGTCGCGCCGGCGAGGAACGACATGGTCGTTATCGTCTCGAGATGGTAGCCGGCGCCGGGATATTTGCCGTCCACCGTGTAAGGATAAGGCACCGATATGTTTGTGGGGACGATGACGTGGTCCGCAACCGTAATGCAATAAAAGCCAAGCGCTTCAGCTTGCCGAACGAATCGAATCAAGTCTACTGACTTGACAGCAGGGCTGGAAGCGGGGAGGTGGAGACCGAACTCCATCTGGATTATGCCGGCTGCAGCACCACGCTCTTCCGCGTTATCCGGCCGATTCGGCAAAAAACTTGCCGGGCATCTCGATGGGAGGCAGCGTTTTGTTCTCGACCGACCCCGACGGGAGCGGTCTGCCGTCGGGACGGACACGCATTTCCTCGCCTCCTTGGGGTTGGCCCTTTACGCCGGCTCCGATGCGCAGCAGGACTAAATTTCCGGAGCCGGTGTTCAGGTAGCGATAATAGGCGCCCTTGGGGATCATAACGCCCTGATACTGTCTCACCTGCATCTCATTGCCGTTTTCATCGAACACGCTCATTTGGCCTTCCAAGACGACAAACGAATGGTCTTCGTCGAGATGAGTGTGAATCTCGTTCTCGCCACCTTCCGCGTTGATCTTTGTATGGATCCACATGTTAGAGGTTTCGGCAACGAGTTGTGTTACTCGGCCCTGTTTCATGTAAGGCGTCTTCAACGAGAATACGTGGGCCTTGGGTTGGCCTTCGATTTTTTTTGCCGTTGATTGCATCAGGATCTCCTCTCCGGGGTGTTTTTAAGCGTTGATGCCGGACAATTTGAGATCGTATAACTTCAGGACGTTCTCGCGCACGACTTTTCTAAACACGTCAGTCGGTAGATGGCCCAGCTCTTCGGCGATTACTTTGCGCGAGTGAGGCCATGTCGATGCCGCATGCGGATAATCATTGGACCACATGCAGTTATCAGCCCCCCACCAATCGAGTAGACGACCGCCGGTCGGGTCGCTGAAAAATGTCGCGTAAACCTGCCTGTTGCAATACTCGCTGGGCAGTTTCTTCATGGCGGGGACGGGCGCGCGCGGCGAATGCCGAATGAAGTACTTGTCCCATTCATGAATGTGGAACGGCATCCAGGCAATTTCGTTTTCCACGTAAACGAAGTCGAGGCGAGGGAATCGCTCCATGACGCCGCTGAAAACCAGGTCAAACAGCGAGTTGGCGGCATCATAAACTTTCGTATTGACAGTGGCGCGGTAAACATCGAGCCCCTTCCGCTCGAAGCGGCTGTAGTTGAAGCCGGTAAGGATGTGAAGGTTGACCGGCATGTTTAACTCCTGGGCCGCTTCCCAGAACGGATCGTAGTAGTCGCTGGTAAACGGCAGATGCTCGGGCGGAACTTGCCAGATAAGGCATCCCACCAACCCTTCTTTTTTGCACCGCTCGAGCTCCTTGATAGCAGTCTTGATATTATAAAGAGAAATCATCGGGATGCCCACCAGCCGGTTCGGGTGGACCTTGCAGTAATCGATCAACCAGTCGTTGGCGATCTTGAAGCAGGCCTCTTGAAGCTCGGCGTCCTCGAGTGCGAACAAGCGAAGTCCCAGGGTCGGATAAAGCACTTCGGCGGAAACGCCGTCGACTTCCATCTCTTCGATGCGGGCCCGCGGGTCCCAGCCGCCGGATTTTTCGCCTGGAGATCTCCGGGGTGGATATTTAGGGTATTTGTCTTTCAACGATGCGGGGAGATTCTTCACCCAGAGATCATCGGGCTCCATGATGTGCGAATCTGCCGAGACGATAATCTCATCCGCAAAATCAGCCGCTGTCTTACGCGCCACTGCCGGTTGTGCGCTCATCGTATATATTCCTCCCTTGAAGTATTTATCTCATTTACCTGTTTTTATGCTTTTTTTGCATTGATGTCTAGCCCGGAAGAAGAGGGCAGAGCCGCGACTCCCGGTCATGTTTCTACGTTCGACGATACTTTGCGTCCAATAAAGAATTGCAAGAACGTCTTCCCGCTTGATGGACATTGCCGGAACCTTGGGTTATTCAAATTTATAGGCACGCTTATGAATTCGGCAAGAATAAAGCATCGAATAGCGCTGGTCGCTTTTTTAACTATCGCAGCCGCAACCGCATGGGCTGGAGAGGCGCAAAACGCCTTCGATGACGGTGTCAAATACCAGCGCGCCGGCAAATACAAGGAAGCGATCAGCGCCTACAACCGGGCGATTAAGGCCGATCCGCAGGCGGCCGAACCTTACGTCGGCCGGGGCAGCTCCTTCGCAAAGCTTGGCGAGAGCGAGCGCGCGATAAAGGATTATAACGAAGCCATCAAGCTCAACCCGAAACTTGCCGACGCCTATTTCAATCGCGGCAACCTATACGATGATCTCAAACAGCACGGGAGTGCCATCAAAGATTATGACGCGGCGTTGAAGCTTAATCCAAAGCTCCACGAAGCTTATAATAACCGGGGCCTGACCTATTACCAGCTCGGTCAAACCGAACGCGCCATAAAAGATTACGACGAAGCGATCAAACTCAATCCAAAGTTCGCCGCCGGCTATTTCAACCGCGGCAACGCCTACTTCGTGCAAAGGCAATTCGAGCGCGCGATCAAAAATTACGACGAAGTGATCAAGCAGAACCCGAAGGCTGCCAGGGGATACTTCCAAAGGGCAAACGCAAACTACGGGCTAAACCGGTTCGAAAAAGCGATTGAGGACTTTAACCGGGCGCAGAAGCTGGATCCCAACAATCCGGAGATTTATTACGGGCGGGGGCTTTCTCAGCGGCGCCTGGGAAATCATGAGCGGGCCGTTGCGGACTATTCGGAGTCAATCAAACTGGACCCTGAATTTACCGAGGCCTACAACAATCGCGCCAACGCATACTCTCTGATAGGTAACTACGGTCAGGCGCTGAAGGATTACGACCAGGCGATCAAGCTCGATCCGAAGAACGCGCGTGTTTACGCGAACCGGGGCGCGGTGAAGCTGCGTCAAGGCAAGGCTGACGAAGCACGACGGGACTTCAAAAAAGCGGTGGAGCTGGATCCCTCACTTAAGGAAAAGCTAGACTCGCTCACAAGCGACTCAAAGGCGGCTCCCGCCACGAAGCGTTAATCGAACCATGGCTGTCCTGGCAAAGTTGCCGATTCTGCTGGCGCTCTTCCTCTTCTCGATAGCTCCGGCGGGTCTGTCCGGTCAGGCGGAAAATTTTTTGAACGAAGCTCTGGATCTTCACGATGCCGGACAATTGAAAGAGGCCATTCAGGCCTACGATAAGGCGATCAAAGCCAATTCACGGCTCGCTGTGGCCTACTATAATCGCGGCAACGCATACTACGATCTCGGTCAAAACCGACAGGCGATCAAAGACTACAGTCAAGCGATTCGTTTGAATCCCAAGGACGCCGAGGCCTATTTCAACCGGGGGAACGCGCATCGTCGCCTCAAAAATGACCAACTCGCGCTCGAAGATTATACGGCGGCCATCAAATTAAATCCCGAAGACACCCGAAGTTACGTTAATCGCGGCAGCATCCACTTCAGCAAAAGCCGCTACGAGTCGGCCGCGAAGGACTTTACCGAAGCGATACGCCTCAGCCCCAAAGATCCGGAGCTGCACTACAACCGCGGCAACAGCTATCTCACGCTAAATAAGAATGATGCAGCCATTGAAGACTACGATACGGCCCTGAGATTGGATTCCAAGCTTGTCGACGCCTACTACAACCGGGGCATCGCCTATAGCGATTCGGGTAAGCATGAGCACGCGATCGCAGACTTCAATGAAGTCCTGACCCGTAATCCCAAATCCGGGAACGCCTTCTATAATCGAGGACTCTCCAATGCCAAATTGGGCAAGCACGAAGCGGCGATCGAAGATTTTAGCGAGGCGCTGCGCATCAATCCCACCGACGCCGAGGCGAATCATAATCGGGGTCTTGCTTACCTGCGAGTCGCCGATTACGGCCGAGCCGCGAGAGACTTTACTGAAGCGATCAGACTGCAGCCGCGCAACGCCGACGCCTATCTCTACCGCGGAATCGCTCGGGTATATCAAGAGAAAGACAAAGAAGCGGATGCCGATTTCCAAAAAGCTTTCCGGCTCAACCCTGGATCAAAGAAGCGCCTTCAGCCGCTCATAAACGAAGCAAGGGAGCAGGTGAAGGAAAAACGCTAAGCGCAAAGCGCAAGGAGCAAGAACTAAGGGAAAGGGTTTTCTGCTCTCTCTAGCCCGGATATTCACGGACGATGGATAAGCACCGACAGTGTGTTCTTAGCTGAAACAATATGAATAATGCGGGCTAGCTTCTTGTGCGTAGTGGCGAAAGCCGGTTCTCATATGAAGATCGACACAGGCCTGCTCCTTCACAATTTGAATGAGATGCCCGCGATTGCTCGAGCCGCCGACGAAATGGGTTTCGACGGACTCTGGACTTTTGAAACAGCCCACGAAGCCTTTTTGCCGCTCGTGCTGGCCGCCGAACATAGCGAACGCTTAACCTTGGGCACAAGTATCGCTGTCGCCTTCGCCCGTAGTCCAACGATCTTGGCTCACATCAGCTGGGATTTGGCGCGGTTCTCGAAAGGCCGCTTTATCCTCGGACTGGGGAGTCAGGTCAAGGGTCATAACGAACGCCGGTTCGGCGTCGCATGGCAAAGACCGGTGCAAAAGATGCGCGAGACGATTCTTGCCGTCAGAGCTTTATGGGACTGCTGGCAGAATGGAACGCGGCTCGATTTTCACGGGCAGTTCTTCAAGCTGACCCTGATGACGCCGTTCTTCAATCCCGGCCCCCACGATTACCCGCACATTCCCATTTACATCGCCGGCGTCAACCGGCAGATGTGCCAGCTTGCCGGCGAACTTTGTGAAGGTTTTCATGCGCATCCCCTAAACTCGCACCGCTATCTGAAAGAGGTCATTTTGCCGAATATCGAGACCGGGCTGGCAAAGCGCGGCAGACGGCGAGAAGCAATCGAGCTGTCGAGCGCCATATTTGTGATTCCTACCGATAACGTTGGACAGGCGAAGCAGCGGGAGAACGAGCTCCGCCAGCAGATCTCGTTCTACGCCAGCACTCCGCCGTATCGGCCCGTTTTCGACCTCCACGGCTGGGGAGAAGCGGCGGACCAACTCAGGGTGCTGGCGTCGCGCGGCAAATGGGATAAAATGCCCCCGCTAATCACAGAAGAGATGCTCGACACGTTCGCAGTGCGCGCTTCCTGGGGAAAGCTGCCGGCTGAGGTATTGCAAAGATATGCCGGCTTGCTCGATCGGGTGAGTTACTATTTCCCTTTCTTGCCGGGCCAAGACGAGGACGGCTGGCGTTTGACGATCGCCGGCTTTAAACCGTAGTCAGACCTGCTAAGTCTTTAGCGGCGGCATCTCAGCCAGTAGCTTTCCGTACCCGGCAACCGGAGTCCGAAAACCCAACCGTAACTGTGTCAGCCAGTTGCGCGCCGGCGCCGGGTGAATGACAGGCACGCCCAAAGCCTTCTCGATCAAGTCGATGATATCGAGAGTCTTCCAGGCGGAACCAAGCATGTAGACCGCATCGGCATCCCGCTGTTGCGAAAACATCCCTTTGATTTCTTCGAAGATCTGCATCGGCGGAATTTTGGGCACGTCAGCAAACGGCACCTTGAGTCCTTCCATCGACAACACCTCAAAGCCCGCCTCGGTGAAATATCGCGCGAAGACATCGTTCATCTTTTGCGGGAAGTAGCTCGCGCCGACGAACTTCTTAATGCCGAGCGCTTTCATGGCGTGGACGTGATTCTGTCCCGAAGTAAACATCGGGACGCGGTATTTTTCTTCCCAACCGCTGATCATCCGCTGTTCTCCCCCATAGCCCAGAAGCATAAACGGCGGCGCGCCGCTGGGGCGGACCAGGTCGGCCTTCATCTCAACCAATTCAGCAACCTTAGTCTCATAACCCGGTATTGACGCGGCGAATTCTTCTTCGGTTCCGCGCGTGAAATTCATCGTGAGGCTGATGTGCCGAACGTTAGGCGGCAATCGGTCATCCAGTTGGGGGTCTCGCGTACCCGGCCGGTTCGTAGGGCTTACGGTTCCAACAACCAGCTCTTTCTGATTTTGATCCATGTCACTCTCCTATAGTTGTACAGAAGTTCAATCAGTTCCAATCAAACGGTCCAATCTGTTTCAACGACGATCGAATTTCGGCTTTCGACAATCGCATCTGTTGCCACGCGCCGAGGGAAAGGTCTATAAGCCTGTAGGACGCCCTCTTGTACAAGATCAACAAAATTCTCGCTCCGGTTGACCTCTCGAACCTTTCCAAGTTAGGCGCCCGGTACGCCCTGGAGATCGCCGGCTCGCAGCAAGCTGAAATTATCATTTACAACATCATCACGGTTGAAGAAACCCCGTTTCCTCAAGGCGCCGAAGACTGGGTCGCAAAACAAACCGAAGTTCCAAAAGTTAAGAGGACTTTAGAGCGCCGAAGAAAGCAGCTGGAACGTTTCGTCGCTGATGAATTCGCCGAACTTGCAAACAACGCCAGGGTTCGTTTGGAAGTGGAAATTGGCACGCCGTATAAAAAAATTGTTGAGAAAGCGAAGCAGGAAGGTGTGGACATGATCGTCATGTCCACACACGGCCGAACCGGCGTCATGCACATGTTAATCGGCAGCGTCACCGAGCGAGTTGTCCGCCGCGCTCCCTGTCCCGTTCTGTCCGTGCCTTCCCGACAGAAAAATAAGAGCTAAAAGTAGCCAGAGCCGGGGCGGTTGCGCGCGGCGTCGGCGGGCATCGCGCCACCTCAGTGGCCGTTGGCGCCCCACAGCCTGCCTTCGATCCATAGCTTGGCTAATTCTAGAGCGTAAGCATCGGCCTGGCGCCGTGAGTCAAAGCTCCCTCTGCGCCGTCCAAAGATCGGTATCTTCTTTGTGATCCCTCCGTGCTCGATGACCACCGTCGCCCTCGCCACCCAGACTCCGGATCGAAGCTCGTCTGAAGCAAGCTCAATTCTATGCCCTTTATAAGATATTCTTTTCATCTCTCGTGACAATGAGAACTCTGTGATCTTTCAAGCGCCGATATCCCTGCGCTTTAAAGAGTTGGGTCAACCCCTTCGTTGGGGCACGGGATTATCTGCGATTACCCCGGTCAGCTATTTCCGAGCACGGGGTTGGTGGACGGAAAAAACCGGGCAAATGGCGTTGCGCACTACTTCCTCGGTCACGCTTCCCATCAGGATGTGGGATAGGCCGGTTCTTCCGTGAGTCGAGATAACGATCAGATCACTCCCTTGTTTTTCGGCCTCGGCTACGATGCTTGCCGCCGGCGACCCCATTTCGACTTTTTCGTGAACCTCGACCAAGGGCAGAAGATGAAACAAGTTTTTGCTTAAAAACTCCGACAGGGCGCGCTGGTGTTTTTCGATCAGAACGTCGCTCGAAAAAGCCTTGTAGTTCGAGAGCTCCACTGGATCCGCAACGTGAAAAACGGTCACTTCCGCCCCCCATCCCCTGGCCAATTCAAGCGCGTACTCCAGTCCCAGGCGAGACAATTCCGAGAGATCCGTGGGCGCGAGAATCTTTTCAATCTTCTTCATAAAACCTCCTGAGAACCCGCTGCACAACGGGGAAGCGCTGATCCAAGTGTTTATCATAACCTGCAACGGTTCGGTATCCGTGGTTCATACCCGGGCCGAGCTGCCGCCGCGTCTCACTTTTGCCGACTTCAATGCGGCATAATGTTCTATTCATCGGAGCTTCATCTAATCGAAGTAAGTGGACCTATACTCTCACTCCATGTTATAGAAATGTTGCTGGAAAGCGTGGAGCAAGATCGTCTCCATCGGCCAGCTGTGGAGACTGCTCTGCGTTCACCAACCGGCAAGAAAGACAAGTCAGAAGCGGCGGCGAGCGGCGCCGCCGAAGTTGAACAAACTCCTCGCTACAAGCGTCCTTTCCAGGCATTGCTTCAACTTCGCGCCTTAGAAGCGCTTCGCCACCGTGAATACCGTCTAATCTGGTATGGCCAAATCTTCGCGTCGATGGGGACGTGGATGGATCAGGTCACCCGCGGTTGGCTGATTTATGAGCTGACGAACTCGGCGCTGCAGCTCGGATTGGTGCGGGGCATTCAGGCGATACCCTTTCTCTTGTTATCACCCGTGGCCGGGAGTGCCGCCGACCGCTATTCGCGTAAGATGCAGGTCGTGCTCGCTCAAATCGCAAACGGTTTCTTGTATGGCGCAACCGCTGCGCTGATCTTTACTGGCGAGATCCAGGCATGGCACGTGTACGTCGCCTCGTTTTTGCTGGCTGTAGTTCAGGTCTTTTTACAACCCGCGCGCGCGGCCATGATCTCCGATACGGTACCCGACGGTAAGCTGACCAACGCGATCGGACTCAATGCGGTCGTCTTCAACGTCGCGCGCAGTACGGGACCCGCGCTGGCGGGCCTGCTCATTGCAAAATTCGGCACTGGCGGTGCCTATTTCGTGCAGGCGGTTTTTTTCTTCTTGGCGACTGTCTGGACTATGCAGCTTCAGTCCGCAAACCGGACTTACCCTGGCTCTCACGGGATCACTGTTCAGCGGGGCACCTTCCGCCAGAGTATCGTTGAAGGATGGAAATTCAGCTGGACGAACGAAGCCGTACGCACCAGTCTTCTCATCGTGATGTTCGCATCGCTGTTCATCGTCCCGTTCACCACCCTGCTCCCGGTATTCGCGCGCGACATCCTGGGCGTCGGCGCGAGCGGCCAAGGGCTGCTTCTAGCCGCCATGGGAGTAGGCGCCCTGTGCAGCGCGATCCTCATCGCGTCGGTTGGTGATCAGCTTCCAAGGGGCATGCTTATGCTGGGCGGAGTAATGATTTACGGGATAATGAACGTGATGTTCGCGGCATCGGTTTGGTTCGGCCTTTCACTGGTGCTGATGGCGGCCGTGGGCTTCTGTCACGTGCACTCCCATGCCCTCGTGCAAACCGTAATCCAATCCTACTCGCCTGCAGAATTCCGAGGCCGGGCAATCGCAATTTTTCACCTGAGCCAGGTCGTGATGACGGTAGGAAGCATGCTTTTTGGCGCCCTGTCATCGGTCATAGGCGCCCAGTGGACCGTCGCGGCCATGGGGGCCGTTGGCACGCTGACGATGGTCACGGTGCATGTTGCGCTGCCTCGCGCCCGGCTGATCCGGTAAATTAGGAGCTGTACGAAAGAATCCTGCTCAGTGAATCACGGAGAGAACTGATCGTTCCAAGATATTTTTTAAAGCTCTCAGGTCCTGCTCTACCCAACGGCCGTCCCCCGCATATTTCTCATCCGACATGTCAGGGGACCGAAACAGCGTGAACATAACCTCGCTGCCCGAACCTGACTCATACACGCGAATTCGACCTATTTATCAATCCTGTTCGGCGGGCATGTTATTACGCCTGAAGAGCCAGCCTCGTCCTCCACGTCTTGACTACTATCGTTTCCACCCCATCAGGAGCCACCTTCGGATTTGCTCAAGAGTTCCGTGATCACCGCTGCCAGGTCGAGAACCGCCGTCCGGCCGTCGCCCCGGAAACTCGAGCCGTGCATTATAGCCAGGGTTCGTGGCTCCAACGCGGCAAGCCGCCGGAGCGTGCTTTCTGTGTAAGGCGTGTAAGGCGTGTCCTTCGACATCGGTCCCGTGAGGTTAGCGACGATTGCATTTCGAGCACGGCCGACAACTTCGGACTCGGTCACCGGCTCGAGATCGCCCGGCTGGAAAAAGAGATCGGAACACAAAAGCGTTTTGTCGGCTTCCTCAAAAAAGAGTCCTGCGTCCCAGCAATGCGGCACGTGCGGGGTAGAAAGGAACCGGAGACGGTGCTCGCCGGTCTGCAGGACTTCCCCATCGGCGAGCGGCCGCGGAGGGCGGTCGGCGAAGTCGTTTATCATGACCATCGCGCCCACCGTGCTGCAGACCGCCTGGGCGTGCGGCGCAACCTTCAGCCATTCGTTCAGGGCGCCGCACTCGTCGGGCTCGAAGTGGCTGAACCCTATCCAGCGGACCTTTGAGGGATCGATAATCGAAGCCACGCCATCAAGAGTGGAGGAAATCATCTTCTTGAAGCCTGTATGCATCAGGAACGGCTCATCGTCCTTGATGAGGAATTGATTGAACTGAATTTTGTAATCGGGATGAAACGTCGAAATTCGATAGGTGTCTCGCGCAATTTCGTTCACTTTGCTTTCCATGCAATCCTCCTTAACTTAGGCCCGGCGTAGCGGTCAACGAACGGTAAGGCTGCCGTACCATCCCTCATGATTGCTCCTCTATCGGTTTCTTTGCTCTCCCATTATTCACAGTTTGGGGATAAGCAACAGTCTAACGGACTCTGCGCTCAGGAGCGATGCCGGAGGCAAGTAGGCGGTCGTTTGCACCGCCTTATACGGTTCCCAGGATCGGCCTATGCCGGTATCGCCAATCACAACCCGTGCTTGCGTGTGAAACCCGTGATCGCTTCGACGTAAGCGTCCGGATGTGTGACATGCGGGATATGCCTGGCCCCAGAGACTGGTAGCACATGTTGGTTTCGGCCATCCGCAGAACCAGGCAATTGGGGGATCCCACTCGACAATCTCTTCGACCGTGTACTCACCATCGTCGTAGTCTATCCGCCACTTGGTCCCGCCGCCGCCACGTCCTTCTGTGAGAATTCGAAACGTCGCAGCACTCCGATTCCAGATTGCTGCCGAGCCGATATCGGCGACAACCGCCCATACAATGGGGAGATCTGCGCTGATAACGATGTGTTGCGAAACTATCCTCATCGGTAGAACTGGCCGCCCAACGCCTGAGTTGAGCCGCGCGATCGGTCTGCCGCAGGTCTCAGCGATAGCCGGTTACGTCGGCGGCTTTGCCTGCGTCTTGAACTTCCATCATGTACCTCCAGGCATCGGGCTGGTTGCCGTCGAGGTCGGTGAAGCCGTAGATCTTCGCCAGCTGTCCGCTGGACAGCGACTTTCCGTTCCAGCGCGACACGTTGGGATCTTGCGCAAGCGCCGCTACGGCCCGGCCGACGAACGCTGGACTCTCGGAAATAGCGAAGTGGGGCGAGCGCGTTATCGCATTACGCCAGTTGTCTTCGGTAACGCCATAAGCCTCGAGCATAGCCTCTGATCGCAGCCAACCCGGAGTGAGTGACACCGCTGTCGCGCTGTAGGGGCGCAACTCGTGCGCCAGCGCGAACGCCATTCGATTTACTGACGCCTTGGCCAGGTCGTAGAAAAAGGAAACCCGGTAGTTGGTCGCGTTGTATTCATCAGTTCCGTCAGTCACCTCGACAACCAGTCCGCCTGGCGTCTTGATGAGCAGCGGTATCGCGAAGTGGCTGGTGATGGCGTGTGTGTCCACGGCCAGACGCAGGGTGTGCAGTCCAAAATCCAAAGAGGATTCCCAGACTGACTTATTCCACTCCATCTTGGTGGCTCCCCAGATATCGTTCACGAGAACGTGCAGGCCGCCCTGTTCGTCCTTGATTCGACTCACCAGCGCGCGCACCTCGTCGGGCACGAGATGGTCTACTTGGACCGCGATCCCGCGGCCGCCGGCCTTATCCACGAGAGCTGCGGTTTCTTCGATCGTCTCCGGGCGGTTCATTTCCGATCGCTTGGAACGGGTCGTTCTCCCGGTGACGTAGACGGTCGCTCCGGCGGCACCTAATTGCACGGCTATCCCTCGTCCCGCTCCTCGGGTCGCTCAGGCGACCAATGCAACCTTGCCTGCCAGCGATGTCTTCATGGTCTGTCCCCTATTGGCGACCGTCGGCTTCATCGGCTTGTTAGGCGGCTCCTCTCTTTGAGCGACAGGCATTGCTTGGCGGTCAAGACCGGTTCCGCCCGCAGGGTCTGTATGAAGCCTACGGCACCGAAGGCGATCTCGCTCGAGTCGGGCCAGTTCAGGCGGATCCTCCAACTGTAGTAGGGGCGATCGAGGTACACCTTCTGATCTCGGATCAGTTCACGCTCGACATTGGCGATCGACGCCGGATGCAACGAGACTTGAAAACCCGAGCGCCCCCAGTCGATGTCGATCTTCGGATCAGTGACCCCATGGAAGACGAGAGTTGCCGGTGCCACCCGAAACTGTCCCCCTCCGCCGACGCTGCAGATCCACTCCACAATGAAATCGAGGTCGAGTGCGAGCTCGCTGGTCCAGTCCCCATCGTCCGGGTCGCCGGCGCGGAGTTCGACCCCCCAGATGTGACAGTCGTGCCAAGAGAGGCGATCGAAGTCCGATTCCGTGTAAGTCATGGTTTGTCCGCCTACGTTATGGGTGAGAGGCGCGGTCTGCCGCGACCGTCTCAACCCAATGGTTAGCCGGTCTTATTCCCAAGGGCGCGATTTTCTGGAGCTCCTCCCGCGCACGTGCCCTAATCCCAGTCGGCGAGAAGCTCCTGCTGATGAAGCGTCGCCCACTCGATCACAAGACCTGTTACGCGAGGCGGCAACCGTCCAGAAAACACTGCCAGAGTGCGAATATCGACAGCGCAAGGTCACCGCCATACTCCGCATGAAAGTGCGGCGGGTTGTGATCGTCGAAGAACATCTTGATCACAATGCCGAAGAAACGGCTGATCTCAGGCATGGGTGGGCTGGTCGCGTAGTGCGGGAAAAATGTCTTCCGGTTTCTTGCCGGTTACCTTGAGGTAGAGCGCATCCGGGCATAGATCAAACTGCTCGCCCCAGACCAGTTCACCGGACGAACCGATACGAACCTGCTCGAAGACGAGCGGGTCGCGCCATAGGGCGAAAACGCCTTTGCCGACCGCCTCAGAGAGGTCCACAGTTCCAGACACCCCGTCGTCAAATTCCAGCTCCAAGTGGTAGTCCGGGAAAACTTTGACCTTACAAATCCTTCTCATGTCTATAATTCCTCCACACTTCCCAATTCTACCAGGAATGAAGGTGGCCAGAAAGGACTCCAATGTGATGGCGATGACGGCCAACGCTCCGGCTGAGCCGCGCGAGATTTGCGAGCGTGGGACTCAAACCGGTTGTTAGGCAACGATAGGACACTTTCAAGTCATGCGTTTTGGCAGTCGCAAAAAAAACCAAGGGAAAGGGGTTATTCAATGTCCCGGGCAAGACGAAAACCAATGCCGTGTCTGCGCATGTCGGTGCTGCTCCTCCGGAACGATGACCGCAAGAAATCCGGTTCGCGTACCCACGAACCGCCCCGAAGCACGCGTCGAGAACAGTCGCCTCCCTTTTCTTTGCCCCACACCCTCTCATTATCGGGTGCGCCTTCGTAGCTCTCGTGCCAGCAGTCCGCGACCCACTCCCATACGTTACCCGCCGTGTCGTACAACCCAAACAGGTTCGGCTTGAAGGATCCCACCGGCGCAGCCTGCTCGAAATCCCATTGACTCCCGGATTCAGCACAGTTCGCCATTCCATTGATTAAATCATTCCCCCACCAATAGGCAGTCTCGGTTCCTGCGCGTGCGACATACTCCCATTCGGCCTCACTAGGCAACCGATAGCGCTTGCCCGTTTGCTCCGACAACCATGCGGCATAATTGCGCGCGTCTTGCCATGAAACATAGATGACCGGCCGCCGGCCCCAACCCCAACCACGGTCGTTCGGCAACTTACCGCTGTGGCTTTCGCAAACTCGTCGTATTGCTCAAAAGTGATTTCGTACCGACTTATGGCGAATTGTTTCTGGACATGCGCTTCGCGAACCGGCTGTTCATTTTTCGTACCGGCAGCCTGGATGTCGCCCATGCGGAACTTGCCCGCGGGAATCACAACCATCTCCGGACCCTCACGTCCGTTTTTGAGCCGGTCACGAAATACTTCTCCGGGTCTCAAACCAGCCTGCGCTGTCCAGGAAACGGATAGCGTTTGTACAAACCTTCTCTCCTGCTCGCTAACCAGCAGGACGCCTGCCACAGGAAAAATGATCAAGACTTTGCCCGCCAGCATCTGACTTGACCTCTCTCTATTACAGCATGGCCTTTCATAGTCCGTGTCTTCACAGGGCTTCAGCACCGAAGCGGGAACGCTTCATGGTGTGCCTAACGCTTAGGATGAGCGACGTGTTCTCCGCCGCGTTCGCTCCATCCTTTTGTTATGCCTCTTCTTTGTTGACTCACGCGCAGCGTACAAAGCTTCAGGAGCTATATCGACCCCATTCGGCCAAGCGAGTGTTCCTCCTTCGATGAAGAACTTCTTAAAAAGCTTCTGATCCTTGAGAGGTTCAAAGACCGGACCCTTGAACCATTGAGAAACATCAATGTACTTCTCAGTTCCGTCGTCAAAACGAGTTGAAATGATAAATCCGGTTATATGACGTGCTCCGACCACTTGTGGCAGATAGCTCATAAAATTACTCCAACGGTTTAATTCGATTGAGTGGACGTCCCTTCTCAATGTTCCTCCAATTTATCATGAGTTCGAGTTCGGTGACGACGAGCCCAATCACGCACCAGTTTCCGCGCTGTCCGGGAGGAAATGGCTCCGGCAAGAAGCTAGCCGTCAAAATTGAGCGTGGCCTTCTCGCCCTGAAATTCTACATGAAAATGTGGAGGATTATGATCTCCGAAATACATTCGGATAATGATCCCGAAGAACGTTGAAATGATCGGCATGGCTGTCTTTTAGCAGATTTGGGTATTCGGGCATAACGACTAAGTTGAGCGGCTGAGCTATGACCGCCACCGCAGCCTCGCTGGTTCTCGGTCCGCTCGAACGCGTCGGTTAGACGTCACGCCCCACCACAGGCACCGCGTGAATGTATAACCCAATTGCCGCGGCACCGCCTAGCGCGATGGCGATAGACCCAACCGACAAAGAGCTCGAAACGTGCGCAATGACGGCCCCGACCGCAATTGGCAGAACAACAATGAGCATCGCCATTCGTGAAACCGAGACACGCTTACCGCAAGCCAAACAAGAACGCGTGAAGCGCGGTCCGGTCTTGAGCTTGTCCCAAACGCTCATTGATGGGCGGTGGCAATAAGGGCAGGCAACCATTGATGTGACGTCTAACGTTTTGGGTGAGAGGCGCGTTTCTCAGCGCCCCCCTCTCAACCCAAGGGTTAGCCTGGGTTCATCTGAATGATCGCCGGTAGCTTATTGAGCGTGAGCTTTTTGAGGTCAACCTTTCGGCTCGCATTATCGATGTCGATACCCACCAAGTTACCAGCAGCATCGTAATCGAGCACTATGCCCTTCGAGATCTCTCGGCTTTCGACGCTGGGCCGCTCAGAAAGGTCGATATAAAGCGAGTCTGTGTCGGCATAATAATTGAGCTTCATGGCTTGAACCCTCTATCCGGAAAAGCGTTGTGAATCGTAATTTAATCGTCCAAAGTGATAACTCTCAGGACTCGTCCCTCAAGTTCCTCGATATTGCCCCAAAACCGATAACGGTTACCCTCCTGAGGTTCGCTTCTCAGCGGTTCTTCCAAAACCCGAACGCACCATTCCTTCTTCAAATAGGGACGCTTGCGCAAAACCTCGTGCTGAAATATTCCGTGAACCTGTATTGTGGCACCTGCCAGAGGATAGCCCGTTTTCCTTCAGATGACTAGGCTAACACTTAAGGCTGAGCAGCCACGGACCGCGAGTTTGGCGAGCGGTTCGAAAGTCTGTCTCAAGCCGTTGGTTAGCGGTCAGCGGTAAATTGAAAAGACCTACGTCCAAGGATCTTCTCCCATATGGAATTTCTTAGCGAGGTCGTAACAGGCACCGCACAGTACTTTGGGATCGAGATGAGCCTCCGCTTCTCCCGCCCATTCTCCACCAGTCGCACGAACCCGCTCGTCACAGGCTTGGCACCATGCATCGGGACGTGGGTTGTCCGGGTCCTCGGTACTTTCAGACTTGACAACTTATATCAATACTTGTATGTTGAGTCGTGCCGGACAAGCCTCTGTTTTGGCTCGGATCTTCCCGGAACGATCTCAAGGTTTTCCCTCCGGACGCACGGCGCGTCGCGGGCTTCCAACTGCGACGTATCCAACAGGGGCTTGAACCAAACGACTGGAAGCCGATGCCCACAGTGGGACCCGGCGTTCAGGAGATCCGCATCCACACTGGACTCGAATATCGAGTCTTCTATGTGGCTAAATTCGCGGAGGGCGTTTACGTGCTCCATGCTTTCAAAAAGCGAACCAGGAAAACACCAAAACGTGAACTGGAACTCGGTCGCGACCGGTTTCGTGCTCTCATCCTGAAGCGACGGACTGAGAATTCCACGGAAAGGTAAGTTCAAGATGAAACTCAAAGTGACTCGATCGAGTGGCAATGTATTCCGGGATCTGGGCTTTCCCCCCCACGAGGCCGAGCACCTGCTTGTTCGGGCGGACCTGATGATTAAAGTCCAAAAGCTGATTACGTCCCGAGGTCTCAAGCAGGCCGAAGTGGCCAAAATTCTCCGCATAACGCAGCCTCGGGTGAGTGATCTGCTCCGAGGCCGGATCGACCTCTTCAGTACCGACGCGCTCATCGACATGTGTGCCCGCCTGGGTGTCCGTGTACAACTCGTTCTGAAACCGTCGCGCCGCAACCTCAAGGCTGCCTAACGTGAAGGCTGAGCAGACACGGCCCGCGAATCTATTGAGTGGGGTCCGAAGATCTGTTCTCAAGCCGCTGGTTAGGCAGCGCCATTCCCGGTCCCACGCTTTATGAACTGTCGCGGATCGTCGAGCGCCACCTTGATCTCCGCTGCCCATGCCGGAGACCCGACAGAGATCGCCAAAGCTACATGTGTCGAATCCGTGTAATGCTCGTCGGGCCAAGAGTCGACGAGAAAGAACCAGAGCGCTTCGCGGAGGGGTTCGGAATCATGCTACGTAGTCATGATACAAGACTCCTTGGGCACTCCGAAGTCGTTGTCTGGACAGGACACCATCTCGTCGATTACGTCGTGGACCCGCTCGCAATCTGGACCCCAGCAAACAAGTTGGACGCGCCTGCACGCAGCAATGGCTCGACGAATGCAGACACCGCGTCGGCTGTTGTACCGCGAGCGTCCCAGGCGAGGAGACACGCGAAGTTTCCGGCAGGGAGATCGAGGCGAGGCAACTCGACCGCGGACTCGATGTCGATGGAGAAGAGCCGCCGCTCCATCACTGAATCGAAGGCGTGCTCGCGAAGCATGGTGTTCCGGCGGCCTAACGTTCCGCTGAGCCGCGCGCTTCCGCGCGTCGGCTCTATGCCTTTGTTAGGCAGCCACTCGTATTTGTTCGTTAGGTTTGTTGCAGTTTCAGACCGACTACTGCTAGACGGCGGCCAAGAGCGCGGCAGATCGCCGCTTCCTGTGCGTCGATTTGGCGCTTGTTATCATCGCCCGCGACGTGCCCCGGACCGTATGGTGAGCCGCCACCCTGCGTGGTGAACAGTTCCTGAGTGGAATACGGGACACCGACGAGAATCATCCCCAGGTGGAGCAGTGGCGCCATTAGCGTCAGAATCGTCGTTTCCTGTCCGCCGTGCAGGCTGCTAGTGGAAACAAAGACGCCGGCCGGCTTGCCTTCCAGTTCGCC
>JBOHVS010000342.1:0-2301 GCA_050735975.1 Binatia bacterium
AAAGGAGTCTTATCGAAGAGGCGTTGCGACAAACGAACGGCAACAAAGCCAAAGCTGCCGAGGCCCTCGGGATATCGACTCGGACGCTTTACCGAAAAATCGAAAAATTCGCTATCGCACAATAGCACCCCGACGGAAGCCGAACATGTCCAGCACGTCGCTGAAAAACTCTTTGCTGAAGACTCTTTGCAGGCTGCTCAAAAAGATCTCTGGGCAGGTCTCATACTGGGTTGTGATCGCGTACCTGTTCCTTGGCGCTACTTTCAGTCAAGCGCAACCGGCGCCTCCGGCCAGCCATTCTTTCAGTTCTTCAGAGATAGTCTTGCATGCCGCCCCGGATGAATCGTCGGCGATCGTCGGTTTGTCCAAACACGGTGAAGCCTTCTCGCCGATCGCCGAAAGTCTGTCCGCAGAGGGCGCCAGGTGGTATTTGATCAAAACCAACGCCGGGGTGGTGGGCTGGATGAAAAAAACCGACCGGGATGAGTCCAAAGAGCTGGAGAAATTTTTCAAATCTCTCCCGGTCGAGCCGGCATCATCAGAGGCCTTGAATATTTCGCCCGCTCCCTCGGCTGCGGATCCATCCGACGCGATCAAAGTTCCGGTTCAGATGACGGGCGCTTCCGTCATCGTTCCCGTAACCCTCAACCGCCGGCTCAAAGCGTTCCTGGCATTGGACACGGGCGCAACCACTACGATGATTTCTCATCGCGTGGCGAAGCGCTTGGGACTCAGGACCGACGGGCCACGAGTTGTGGCTACGACGGTGACGGGCCATGTCTCAATCCCGCTTGCCCGCCTGGGTTCGATCAAAGTCGGCGATGCCGAAGTTTACAATCTTTCCGTGACAGTTCATGATCTCTCGCCGGCAACCCGAGTTGATGGCTTATTGGGTTTGGATTTTCTCAAAAGATTTCATGTATCAATCGACTCGCGAAACCAACTTCTGATTCTCGCGCCCCGGTAGTGGTGAATCCCTTCTTTCCGCGAATTAACCGTTATTGTCCTCAGTTACCGGTTCGAGTCATTCACGTACAATTTTGTTCAAGATGAACAGAATTGGGGGAACTATCTAGCAATTAAGAGACAAAGCTGTCCTGATGTTGCTGAAAACTCGACAGTTTTCTAACTGCCGGGGGTGGCAACTGTTTTGCTTAAAGAAAGTTCGACGTTTTATCCACTGCTGGCTTGCGGCACAAACACAATCCAAAGGATAAAGGCCGAATGTTGTCCGCACAGAAAGAAGACAAGAGGATTGAGGCGGTGCCCTTTTCTCCAGACCTGATGTTGAGTCCTTTCGGTAAGGTGGTGGGCTCTATCGAGGGACTCCGGCACAAGCTGGATGATCTCACGATCAGTGACATCGAGGAAACTCAGGAGAAGGTAAAAACGCTCGGTCTACGGCTCGAGGAATTGCAGAGAACTCTCGAACGGTTGTGGAGGATCAAAGGACAGCTGATCAAAGCCGAAACCGAAAAGGCCCACGTGGAAGCAGAGACACCTGACTTCACCGAACTTGAAAGTGCGCAGACGGCGGTCCAACTGCACACGCTGGGTCAGCTCCGGAATCTGATTCTTTTTCCCCGTGTTCACAAGGGCGGCACTGACCCTCAAGAGAAATCCTCCGAGGCCAATAGCGAGGCTTGTGACAATAAAGCGCCCGCCGAACCGAATCCTTCAACCATGCTGTGGGGAGCCGAAAAAGCGAGCCGGCCCGCATCTTCGCCGGATTCTCGTTCCACTGATCCGTCACCGGAATCGGCACTAGAAATTTCAGTTCACGAAAGAGACAACGAAGCACTAAGCAAACACTCCGCCGATCAACAGCCGGAACAAGCAACCCTCAGCCCGGATGATCTCGCGGAAGGAGAAAGTGTGTCGCAGCAACAGAGGCCGCAGCAGAGCAAAGAGCCTCCGGCGCAACCCGTTGAGGCCAAACAGGACGAAGGCCCATTGAAGCAGTTTGATGAAGCTAAAGATGAAGCTAAAATAGAATGGCGGGATACACCTGAAGCCGCGGCTACCGCGCCATCGGAGAGTCGAATCGCTTCGCAATTCGAATTCGACCAGAGACTTCTGAACGACCTGATTAAGGACTACGGCGAGTTTGTTATTCCTTCTCCTTCTTCGACGCCCCCCGAGCCGGCGCGGCCGGCGAACGACGCGGAGAGCGCGCCGCAGACGCAAGTTGAATTTCCCCTCGTCGAAAATGTTAGCATCCAAAAACCCTTGCCGGGCGCGCGCAAGGACGGAGACCTGGACCGGAAGCTGAAAAAACTCATTAAAGATTATGGCGAGTAC
>JBOHVS010000343.1:0-5651 GCA_050735975.1 Binatia bacterium
CCGGCCGAAAGACAGCGATGAGTTTGAGATCGCCAAGCCGAGCCTGCCGGCGCTCGATAAAGCTAGAGCGGCGCTCGACGGCGATGTTGTAGATTCCATTCCCAATCGCTCCGCTCTGAGCTGGTAGAGGTGAACTTGAAAACCGTGAAAGCGCGCTATCTTCGGTAAAGGGATTCAAGTTTTTCAAGTCCAACCGCAACAACACGGTGAGGATCATGACAAAGTATATCGACCTCCCCGCGGAAAAAGCGGTGCGGGTTTACGACAAAATAGCCAAATTGGAAAGGAGATAGTCATGATCATAGCCAAAGATTTAAAAGGCGTGGTGGCGATGATGCCGGCGTTTACGACCAAAGACGGGAACTCTCCCCAGGCGATGGATACCGTGGATACCGACGCACTTACAACGTCCGTGGATAAGATGATTCGCGACGGAGCCAATGCGATCGCCACCATGGGCAGCTTTGGTGAATTCCATACGCTTCTATGGCCGGAAAAAAAGAAATTAATCGAAGCCACCATCGGCGCGGTGCGCAAGCGAGTACCGGTTTTCATCGGTTGCACGACGTTTCATACGAGAGAGACGATGCGGGAGGCAAAGTTCGCCGATCAAGCCGGCGCCGACGGAGTGCTCTGCGGCGTGCCGTTTTATTACCCTTCTACGGTAGAAAACGCCGTGCAATTTTACCATGACATCGCCGACGCTTTTCCGAGGCTCGGTATCGGCATTTACCATAATCCACCGCTGCACAAGATTACCTTGCCCGTTCCGGCCTTTGAAAAACTCGTCACCCGGCCGAATATTGTTTTCATGAAGGACAGTCACAGAACGCCGCTGGAATTCGCCAAGCTCATAAAGATCGTCAAGGATAAGATCAGCGTCTTCGTCATGCAGGCGCAGATGTATCCCTACATGCAGTATGGCGCCTCGGGTTGCTGGTCGATTTGCGCCTGGATGGGCCCTTCACCGTTGTTTCGTTTGCGCGATGCTTGCGCTGCCGGCGATTGGGAAACCGCCAAACAGATCTGCATCGACATGAGCGACGCCTACAAATCGCCGGGGAGGCCGGGCGATCTTTTGTGGCGTGAGAATTCCCACAAGTTAGTCATCAACGACGCGGGATATTGTTATGCGGGCCCCCTGCGGCCGCCATTTCGCCATGTGCCCCCGGAGATTATCGAGCACAGCAAACAGATGGCGGAAAACTGGAAGAAGTTATGCGCGAAATATCCGGCCCAACGGATGGAAATAAAGTCCGAAGCTGTTGGGGGCTAATAGCGCCTGAACAGCGGAATGTAATAGGGCCATCGTCATTCATTACTCCCAAAAAACGGGAGAATTTGACGAACTCGTAAAGGAAGGAAGTTAAGTCATGCGTAAGACACGATGGAATGGCATTGCAGCGGTGGTCGTATCAGCATCTCTTTTAGCGGTATCTGTCCTGCCTGCCCGGAGCCAATCTACACACACAAATAATCTCATTGCCGGGGCGAAACAAGAGGGAAAGCTTACGTGGTATACCGCGATGAGTATTCGCGATTCCAAATCTATATTGGAGACTTTTGCGAAGAAGTATCCGTTTGTTAAAACCGAGTTGGTGCGTGCGACCGGCGAACGCCTTATAAACCGTATCACCACGGAAACCCTCGCCGGTAAATGGTTATTTGATGTGGTGTCCACAAACGGGTTGGCTGTCATGGAAAGTAAACTCCTAGCGTATGTTTCTCCAGAAGCCGGCGCCTACGGTAAACAATTTAAGGATCCAGAGTCTCGATGGACCGGATACGATCACAATTATTATGTGCTTACTTACAACACTGACAAGGTAACTGCACAGGAGGTTCCCAAAGGTTACAGCGATCTTCTTGATCCCAAATGGAAAGGGAAGATTGTAATAGATCCGGAAGATTACGAGTGGTACGGTACTCTAGTTTTAGCTTGGGGACGGCAAAAAACAGACAAGTACATGAAACAACTGGCGGCGCAAAATATTCAATGGCGTCGTGGCCATGGACTAATTGCACAGGTTCTGGGTGCGGGAGAGTTCCCTCTAGGTATTCCCTATGCCAACGAAATAGAGAAATTGAAAAAGAAGGGCGCGCCTGTTGAGTGGGTGGACACTCTTGATCCCATTGTGACCGGCTTAAATGCAATTGGCATCGGCGCGAAATCGAGCAATCCGAATACCGCCAAACTTTTTATCGATTTTATTCTCTCCAAGGAAGGACAAGGAATTATACGGGACCGTGAACGTTTGCCGGCGCGCGAGGATATCAAGCCGCTTTCTTTGAAAGCAGATCCGGCAAAGCTGAAGCTTCAACAAGTGCCTCGCGAGGTCTATTCCGACATAGCGAAGTATGCTGAACAGTTCCGTAAAATATTCGGACTTTAGTCCTTGAGGAGGAGAGACAGCGGCTAAGATGAGCTGCAAATTCGAAACGAACGCGAATTGTAGGAAAGGAGTGTTTCATGACGGAGACTGCCAAGCTCGGAGCTTTACTTGATGGAAGATCGACTTATGAGCGCTGGGCAGACGAACAAGAAGTCCCGATCGTCAAGGCTTTTTTCATCGAAGATATCGATGCGGTAACTCTCGGTCCATGGCAGCGCAAAGGTGGTAGAGGTGCCATCATTAACCTAGAAGGTACGGGGGATACGGATGATGCGTACATTTGTGAGATACCACCGGGGGGAAAATTGGAAGCCGAGCGGCATCTTTACGAAGAGCTGGTCTATGTCGTAAAAGGCCGCGGTGCAACGACGATTTGGCAAGACGAAGGCGGAAAACAAACCTTCGAGTGGCAAACTGGAAGCTTGTTTGTAATTCCTTTGAACGCTTGGTTCCAACATTTCAACGGCAGCGGCGAACAACCGGCGCGTTATATAGCCTTCACCTCCGCCCCTCTTATGATGAATCTTTTGAATGATCAAAATTTTATTTTTAACTGTCCTTACATATTTCAATCCCGGTATAATGGTGAAGCGGATTATTTCCGAGGGGAAGGCACATATTACCAGGAACGAATCTGGGATGTTAACTTCATCGCGAATTTACACGAGCTAAAATTGAAAGAGAGCGAGGAACGGGGGCGCGGTAACAGAACAACGATTATCGAGATTGGATGTAGTCCCCTGATTGCGCATATGTCGCAGTTTTCCGTAGGAAGGTACAAAAAGGCCCATAGGCATGCCGCTGGAGCTCAAATCATAATCCTTGAGGGAGAAGGCTATTCTTTGTTGTGGCCCGAGGGGACCAAGCCAAAACGTTGTGAGTGGAAACCGAATAGCATTATCGCCCCGCCAGACCAATGGTTTCATCAGCATTTTAATACGTCGACATCAGAAACTCGTTATCTGGCGATCCGGTGGAACAGCAAAAAGTACAAAGTCTTTAAGGACATCGTCGATCGCAGCGTGAAAGAGGGCGGGACTCAGATCGAGTACGAGGATGAAGATCCAAAGATCAGGCAACTTTTTGAGGCGGAACTTGCCAGACGCGGGCTTCAATCCCGCATGAGTTGAAAGTTAACCGGCTTCACGTGTCTCATAGGTAAAGTATTCCAGCAGGCGAGAGGAAGGATTATGACCAATGTAAATTTTGACGCACTGATGGACCGAATCAAGACCATGGCGAACGATCATCATAAAACGCCTGAGGTCCAATACTATCTCAACACGCAATTTACGCGAGCAAGGGTACGGTGTTGGATCGTTCAACAAGCGCACTTCGTGCGAAATCGCAGAGACTGCTGGGCTCTGGCGATGGGTCAAGCGCCGCTGGACGTGAAACGAGAAATCTGGTTACACGAGCAGGACGAGCTCATCAGCGACCCTCGCGCCGGCGGAGAGGACCATTACACACTCACAACCAAGGAGGCAAAACTGCTCGGCGTCAGCGAGGCGGAACTCGAGCAAGCCGAATTAAATCCTTTTGTCGCGGCGGCGCTAGAGGCCTGGCTTCACTTGGGAAAGAGAGACTGGCTGGAGTCCTTTGTCGCGGTATCCATGGTGGAGGCGATCAATTCTAATTCCCTTGTTGCCACCGGAGGGTTCTCCTACCGGGCCAGGGAAAGGCTGGTTTCGGAGTTGGGTATTCCTCGAGAGTCCCTGGTCAATAGAAATGTTCATGTGGAAGCGGATCAGGAACATGCATTAGTGCTCGAAAGAGTTCTGCGCCGGCATGCCAAGACTCTTGCCATGCAGGAAGTTGTAATGAATGCCTTGAAGCGAACTCTCGTTATTGATCGCGCCTACCGCGGCGGCCTGGGCTTCGCGATGAATCAAATTCCCCTGGATGCCTGAGCCGCGCGGTAGACGGGGTTCAGAGGCTCAGGGCCGGAGATACTCAAGTGGAAAACAAAGACGTCGAGGCTTTCGATCTCGAACTTGAAACACGGCACATCGAAGGTTTGTGGAAGCTCTATGCCACGACGCCGAGTAAAGAACCTCCTGCGGTCCTTAAACCATACTTGTGGAAATGGTCTGAGATCGAACAGGACCTGCGACGCGCCGGCGAGATGGTCGATTTAGGGCCGAAAGAAGAGCGAAGGGTTCTTCGCCTGCTAAATCCGGGAATGCAAAACAGTCGAGCGACGACGCATACCATGCAGATGTCTTTCCAACTCGTAAAGCCCGGCGAAATCGCGCGCGCGCACCGGCATACGATTGCCGCCATTCGGTTCGTGGTCAAGGGCAAAGGCGCTTTCACGACCGTCGAGGGCGCCAAATACGAGATGGCCCCGGGAGATTTGATCCTGACTCCGAGTTGGAGTTGGCACGATCATGGTAGCGAGTCATCCGAGCCCATCATCTGGATCGACGGCCTGGACAGTCCGTTGGTGCGCTATTTAGGGGTGGGATTTTTTGAGCACTTCTCAAATGAACGCCAATCAGTGACTATAACGGGCGAAGCTTTACTGAGCCGGTCGGGATATTTGCGGCCGCCGGGTTCCGCGCCATCCGAGTCGCTGCCGGTGTCATATCCCTGGAAGGATACTTTGGCCGCTTTGCAGGCGCGCAAATACGATATTGGATCTCCTTACGACGGCGTCATCCTCGAATACACCGACCCATCCAACGGAGGACACACTTTCCCTACCCTGTCGTGTTGTATCCAGTTATTGCGGCCGGGCGAGAAAACTAAAGAGCATCGCCACACCAGCGGCGTGGCCTATCACGTTTTTCGCGGTCACGGTACGACCTCGGTCGGTGAGCAATCGTTAAATTGGCAAGAAGGCGACTGCTTCGTGATCCCGCCATGGTATTGGCACAAACACAGGAACGGTTCCAGCGAGGAAGACGCCATTTTGTTCTCATTGAACGACAGCCCGATACTCGAAAGCCTGGGCATGCATAAAGTGGAAACCAGCCAATAGCAATCTAACAGGCTGCTGAAAAAGACTCATATGCTTCGTTGTGCTCAATCGCCTCGCTCCAACCAGTCGATGGGTATCGCTTCGCTCCACCCATCCTACGGCTCTGAGTTTCACGGGTGGTGGGGGAGCCTTATATTAACTCCATCGAAGGATTCTGTTAGAGAACATAGCAACACCGATTTCAAGAGCTTGCTGGAGTGAGGACCATGAGAGCCTAATCCCTTGAGAGGATCTAGGGCAGACTGTCCCGACCAGCGAGAGGACGGAGCTAGAGG
>JBOHVS010000344.1:0-7951 GCA_050735975.1 Binatia bacterium
CCAAAGGACTGCTCAAAGCCGCCATCCGTGATGATAACCCTGTGGTCTTCATCGAGCACCGCGGTCTCTACCGCTCACGAGGGGAAGTTTGCAACGGCGATCAGGTCACCCCGCTTGGAAAGGCATCGGTCGTTCGCGCAGGGAGAGATGTGACCATTGTGGCGCTCGCCAAGATGGTTCAGGCTTCCATTGATGCCGCTGACGAACTAGCCGGGAGTGGTATATCAGCCGAAGTGATCGATCCGCGCACGCTGTCGCCGTTGGATACGAAAACCATCGCCGCTTCGGTGCGAAAGACCAGCCGGCTCGTGATTGTCCACGAGGCGGTTGAACAAGGCGGCATCGGTGCTGAGATTGCGGCCAAAGTTCAGCAAGAGACCTTCTATCACCTGGATAGTCCGATCTTGCGCGTCGCGGCTCCAAACGCGCCGGTTCCTTTCAGCCCGTCGCTCGAGAGAGAATTCGCGCCTGGCAGAGACCGGGTCACCGAAGCGGTTCGCAAACTTCTAAACAACTCCTAAAGCCGTTGCGTTTTCCTATACCGGGAATCTAAAATAAATCTTCCAGGAGTGACTGCATCACCGCGCAACCCGGAGATAGCTATGGAGAAACGCAAGCTGGGTCAGACCGACATGAATGTGAGTATTCTCGGCTTCGGCGGATCCGAAATCGGCTACGAACGCGTTTCGTCCACCATCGTCGAGAGGCTGCTTAACAGCGCGCTCGACGGGGGACTCAACGTCATCGATACCGCTGAGTGCTACATTGACAGCGAGGAGCTGATCGGCAAGGCTGTTAGCTCGCGACGCAAGGACTATTATCTCTTCACGAAGTGCGGCCATTTTCACGGTTGGTCCCGTCCCGATTGGACTCCCGCATCGCTGCTAAAGAGCATTGAGCGGAGCCTCAGGCGTCTCAAGACCGACCAGGTGGATCTACTCCAGCTTCATAGCTGTTCAGAACAGGAGCTGTGCAAGGGCGCTGCCATCGATGCGTTGAAGCAAGCTCGCGATCGTGGCTACACGCGATATATCGGCTACAGCGGCGACGGTAAGGCCGCGCTTTACGCCATTCAGTGCGGCGAGTTTGACACTTTGCAAATCTCCGTCAACATCGCTGATCAGGAAGCGCTGGATTTGACTTTACCCCGCGCTATCGAAAACAGTATGGGCGTTATCGCCAAGCGCCCACTCGCGAATTTCGCCTGGGCCAGTGGCAACCGACCGCCGCGCGACTCCTACGGGTATCCTTACTGGGAAAGACTCGGACATTTGAAATACGATTTTCTCCAAGCAGATACGAAAGGATCGGTCGCGACCGCGCTTCGCTTCACGCTAAGCATTCCAGGAGTCCATACGGCAATCGTCGGAACCGCGAATCCCGGGCGGTTCGCGGAAAACGCTTCGGCTCTAAAGACCGGGCCGCTGGCGCATGAACTGTTTGAGAGCATTCGCAGTCGCTGGCGCCAAGTCGCAAAACCCAACTGGACTGGACAGACCTAGCTTAGGTCTAACAGCGTTCCCTGCTGGCTGCCCTTTGCGCTTTGCTTCCTATTCCCCGCTGACCTCTGATCTCTATCCTCCATGTGGCTCCCTGCCCTTTGCTCTTTGCGCTTTGCTCCCTGCTCTTTGCTTCTTACTCAGCTTGCAAATTAATATTGGCTCGGATTATGTGAGTACTTTCACCTGGAATCGAGACATAGGCGCGTGCTCGCTGAAATCATCGCCATTTTTTCCGCCATGGGCTGGGCAGGCGATTCCGTCCTGGTCCGGCTGGGCATCCGGAACTCCAACATATTCGCAGCGATGTTGGTCAGCTTTACCGTCTCCGCCGCTTGCATTTGGACGTACCTTGTACTCACGACTTCGCTCGATTTTCTCCGCTCACCCGCGATGATTTATTTTCTGATTAGCGGCTGTCTTCAACCCCTGTTCGCGCGGGCCCTATTCTACGAGGGTATAACACGTCTCGGAGTCGCACGCGCGGGACCGATTCGCGGGGCCGAACCGCTATTCGCTACCGTCATCGCGGTGACGCTTCTACAGGAGGAACCAGGGCTGATGGTTTATCTGGGGACGCTGCTGATCATGGCAAGCCTGTGGCTAATCTCGGGTAGGCAAACCGGCGAGGCCAAGTGGCGGCTTTTCGACATCGCTTTTCCGCTCCTGGCTGCGTTGGTTTCGGCCATCTCTCAGACTTTGCGCAAACAAGGTCTCATGATTCTTCCCGATCCGTTCGTTGCAACGGTCACCGTCACATCCGTGTCGTTGGCGCTTTTCGTGGTTTTCTTGCTGCTAACCAAGCGGACGAAATCGCTCCGCATGGAGCGGGATAGTTTTCTCTTCTTTCTTGGAGCAGCATTCGTGGCGACCTCGGCGCAGATCGCAAACTTCATCGCGTTAGGCCGAGGGCACGTTTCCGTTATCATCCCGCTGCTCAACACCACGCCTCTGTTTACTTTGCTTTTCAGCGGCTTGTTTTTACGCAACGTGGAGAAATTGAATTCGAGAATCGTGGTGGGCGCACTGCTGATGGTGTCGGGCGTCGTGCTCATCACCAGCCGTTGATCTGATCACGAGACCCAAATGGCATGAGAGCGTGTGAAAATTAGCCGACCCTTCGACGGTGCAATCAATTGACCGTTCGTGCTGAGCCGAGTCGAAGCACGAACGGGTGTCTTTCACACAGTCTGACAATAGTTGATCGCGTCCACTTGACGCACCTTGGCTCTACGATATTATTGGTAACCTCGGAGCGATTAGAATTCCGCTCTGCTCCAGTTCGATGGATTCAGTTAGGTAGATCGATACTTCTATGGCGGATACAGTAAGCAGCACAGTTCCTCTTCGCGGTCTTGATGAAGACGCCGCGCTCCGGACGATTCTGGAGGGCACGGCGAACGAGACGGGTGAGCGCTTTTTTGCCGCCCTCGTTGAAAACCTTGCCAGGGCGCTGAACACCCACGGCGCCTGGGGTACTGAGTATATCCAAGAATGCCGCCGGCTGCACGCCCTAGCCTTCTGGATGGACGGGCAGTGGATCCAGGATTATGAAGTCGATATCGCCGGAACGCCGTGCGAGCAAGTCATCGACACGGCCAATCTAGTCCATTTCCCCGACAATTTGCTTGAATTGTATCCCGATGATCCGGACGTCAAAGAGGTCGGCGCGGTCAGTTATATGGGAATGCCTTTAAAAGACGTCGACGGCAGAATTTTGGGGCACTTGGCGGTTATTGATCGACGTCCAATCCCCGAAGAGCCGCGGGTCCTGGCGCTTTTCAGCATTTTTGCGGCTCGAGCAACCGCCGAAATGCGCAGACTGCGCGCTGAGAAACAAGTTCGTGAGCGCGAAGAAAAACTGCGCGGGCTGTTCGACAGTGCTATGGACGCCGTCATCGAATTCGACCAAAACCTCAAGGTGACCCGGATGAATCCCGCAGCAGCGCAAGCCTTTCATTGCGAAGCCCAACAGGTGATGGGGGAAGATTTCAGCAGGCTCATCTCGGAACAGAGCCAAAAAAAGCTCAGGACCCTAATTCACGAACTTGGCGCCGGCAACCCAGGACGCCGGTCCTTATGGATTCCAGGCGGCCTTCAAGCCTTGCCTGTCGGCGGGAAGGAGTTTCCAGCCGAGGCGACTTTGTCGCGCTTTGAAATTGAGCGGCAGAGCTTCTACTCCGTTATCCTGAGGAACATCAATGAGAGACTCGAAGCCGACCGTAAGATTCATTCGCTGGCGGCGGAAGCGGAGTATCTGCGGGAAGAGATCAAGAGCCTCTTTGGGTTTGACGCAATTCTCGGGCAGAGCGAAGCGCTGAAACGTGTCTTGGAAGACATCGAGCAAGTCGCAGTCACGGACACGACGGTTCTGATTCTCGGCGAGACCGGCACGGGCAAAGAGCTGATTGCCCGAGCGATTCATGGGGCCAGCCGGCGGCGAGACAAGCCGCTCATCACGATCAACTGCGCTGCGATCCCGGCGGCGCTTATGGAGAGCGAATTTTTCGGGCATGAAAAGGGCGCCTTTACCGGAGCCACTCAGAGACGCGAGGGACGCTTCGCGCTGGCGGATCATGGAACGATTTTTCTCGACGAGATCGGCGAATTATCCCTCGACTTGCAGGCCAAAATTTTGCGCGTGTTGCAGGAGGGAGAGTTCGCGCCCGTCGGCAGCTCCCATACGAAAAAAGTGGACGTTCGGGTGATTACCGCGACGAACCGCGATCTCAACCAAGCCGTAAGAGACGGGGGTTTCAGAGAAGATCTCTATTATCGATTGAACGTTTTTCCCATCCAGGTGCCACCCTTGAGAGAGCGTGACGATGACATTGTCCTGCTCGCGTCCGCGTTTGCGACCAAGTTTGCCCAACGCATAGGGCGTAGGATTGAGCCGTTGTCTGAGCAATGTAAGACGCGACTGAAGGCATACGCGTGGCCGGGGAACGTTCGCGAGTTGCAAAACGTCATCGAGCGCGCGGTCATCACTTCGCGGGATGGTTGTCTTAATCTCGACCGTGCCCTTCCTGATACCGGCGGCCCGGCAATTCCTGAAAAGCGACCGGCAGAAGCAACGGCGCCGGAGACTTCAAAGCGAATTCTGCAAATTCGCGACCTTCAACGGCTCGAGCGTGAAAATATCCTTCGGGCCCTGGAATCCACCGATTGGCGCGTTGCCGGCAAGGACGGCGCCGCCGCCCTGCTCGGCATGAATCCCTCGACGTTGAATTCCCGCATTCGCGCCTTTAAAATCACGCGGCCGAAATAAGGCGGCACAACTACTCTTATTCAATCATGCCTCGGCCCTCCCGTCGTATGGGTTGGAGCGGGGCTGTCATCCTGAACAAAGTGAAGGCTCTGGAGCTAAAATGAGTCACTACCCGCGTTTGACGTGCCAAGCAGAGTGATATAGAGGGGACCCAGGGGCGAATCTTTCGACTTTCAAGCACTGCGCCGCTGGTTTGTTCTAGAATATTTTTCTAAATAATTTTTTCACAAGGAGGAAAATACGATGGCCTACAAACTCGAAGGAAGCCTTTTGGAAGTCTGCAACTGCGAAGTGCTGTGCCCTTGTTGGGTTGGCATCGACCCGGACAATGGGACTTGCGACTCCGCGCTGGCCCATCATTACGATAAAGGGGAGATCGACGGAGTCGATGTGTCCGGTCTGACCGTAGCATTTGCGGTGCACATCCCAGGAAACGTGCTCGCAGGCAACTGGCGCGCTGTGGTCCACATCGATGAAAAGGCCACAAAGGAACAGGAGGAAGCGCTACTGAGCGTTTATACCGGCAAGCAAGGGGGTCCTGTCGCGGACCTGGCAAAGTTGATTGGCGAGGTGGTTGCCGTCGAGCGCTCGCCCATCATGTTCGAGGTTAAGGAAGGCAAGGGAAACCTGCGCATAGGGAGCGTCGCTGACTGCGAGATGGAACCTTTCCGTGGTCCCAACGGCGATGTGACAACGCTCCACGATTCCATATTCTCGACCATTCCCGGCTCACCCGCATACGTGGCGAAGGCAACGAAATTCAAGATGAAGAACCCTGCACTGGGGCAAAACATCGACCTCAAGGATCACAACGCGATCCAAGGGAAGTTCCTTTTCCAGACTTAAACGGTTCCGGCGCGCGGGTTGCGGGAGGCTGAACGACGTGCGCCGATAGGGAAGAAGAAACTGCAATCGCCGCCCCGGGTCTTGGTGAATATCGTTGTCGCTCCCGGATGATCTTGAAGCGCAGGGCAGTCGTATGAGCACGGTTACGGACCGTAGCGCTTTCCTCTGGTTGATGGGCTCATTGGTCACGCTGGCTTGGTTTGCCTTATGGATCTGGGAGCGGTCTCCCTACGGCCGCTACCTCGATCATGATCAACTCGGCGCGATCGACGCAGATCCGAGCGGAATCATTCTGGCCGCGGGGTTCTACGTTGCGGGATGGACGCTGATGACGTTCGCCATGATGCTTCCCACGACGCTCCCATTATTAGAGATTTTTCGGCGCCTGACTGCACGGCGCCCGGATAAAGGGCAACTCTTGACTCTCGTCATCGTGGGTTACCTGGCGGCTTGGTTGGGCTTCGGTATTGCCGCCCATCTCGGCGACTGGGTCTTGCATGAGCTTGTCAAACACATCGAATGGCTCGGAGCGCGTTCGTGGGCAATCGGCGCAGTGACGCTCCTTGTGGCCGGGGGCTTTCAGTTCACCCGTTTGAAATACCGCTGTCTGGACAAATGCCGCGCGCCGTTAAGCTTCGTGACCGAATACTGGCGCGGCCGTCATGACCATCGAAATGCGTTTTTACTTGGAGTCCATCACGGCATCTTTTGTGTCGGCTGTTGTTGGGCCTTGATGCTCTTGATGTTCGGTGTGGGTATCGGCAATGTCGGCTGGATGCTGGCATTAGGGGCGTTGATGGCCATCGAGAAGAATATGCCGTGGGGCCGCCAACTAAGCGCTCCCGCGGGTGTGGCGTTGCTAGGGTGCGGCGCCCTGATTTTGTTAAGCAATTCCTTTTTCAGCCAAGGCTAGCCAAGCTAGACTCGCCCGGATAGCCGCTGCTTTTTTCAACAGCGCTGACCTCTCAGAAATCATCGCCGGCCTGCCGCAAGCTTCAGCGAGTCCGGTAGGGCGCGGAGATGGCCCATAGCGGCCACTCCAAGAAATGGTCCCACACCCAAAACCGCGAACGCCCAACGCCAGTCTACCCAGCTAACGACGACGGGAATTATCCAGATCGACGCCACCGTAAGAGCAAACCCGACGCAAGTCTGAATCGTCAGCACTGTGCCCACGTAAGCCGGATGCGAGAGCTCAGTCACCGCCGTGGAGAATTGAGCCGAATCAGCAATGACCGTAATACCCCATAAAATAGCCACCGCGAGGGTGAGAGCAGGGGGGCCACCGAATGTGAAGCCGATCACGGTCGCGCAGAGACCGCTCAAACCCATGGCGGCCATCGTGAGAGTTGTGCGCCCCCAGCGATCCGAGATCACGCCGCCGATATAGCAGCCGAGTCCGCCGATCGCGATGACAAAAAACGTTGCAACGCTTGGATGCATGCCAAAGTATTCGCCGGCGCCTCGACTCTGGATGCTTTCGGCGAGAAAAACTCCGATCCAGGCCCACATCGGATACAACTCCCACATGTGTCCGAAATAGCCGAAGCAAGCGAGCCTCAAGCCACGCTCGCGGAAGATGGCGCCAGCCATGCGAATATCAAACCGCGCGGCTGGAAAGCGGTAAGGACCTTCTCTGACTAACGCCAATATGATCGCGCAACTCAGGAGCGCGAGCAGCGACGCTGCGAGCAGAGTCTGGCGCCAGGGAAGGTCGGTGGTCCCGCGAATCAGATGCGGAGTCGCCGAACCGACGGTAAGAGCGCCGACCAATATTCCCATCGCCACACCGCGACCGTCGCGAAACCAGGTCGCCATGATCTTCATCGCCGGCGGGTAGGCGCCTGCCATGCAGATGCCAGTGACGACGCGCAACGCCAACGCCGGTGCCAGGTTGTCAACCCATAGAGCAAGCGCGCCGTTTGCCACTGCGCTAATGCCTGCGCTGACCGCCATGAGAATCCGCGGGGAGTATATGTCCGGCAGGTTGCCAAGCGCGCTCAGGAGCGTTCCGACGATGAAGCCTAGCTGAACAGCGATGGTGAGTCCCGCCCGGCCGCTATCGCTGAGCTGCCACTCGCTCGAGAGGGCCGGAAGCACTGCAGTGGCGCTAAACCAGAGTGAAAGCGCAAGTAATTCAGCGATGGAAAGATATGTGAGCGCCCGCCAGCGTCGGCCCGTATCGGCCTCGTAAGCAGAGTGGATTGGTTCCCGGCTTGTCATCCCAAAAAAGCTACTTAAGCAAAGAGGCCCCGTCAAATGAAAAAGTCGAACAACGCCACCGTGAGATCTCACGTCCAGCGCCGTGAGATCTCACAATTAGCGAGATCTCACAACC
>JBOHVS010000345.1:0-30167 GCA_050735975.1 Binatia bacterium
GAGCGCGACGATCACAAACAAAAGAAGGCCGAAGGCAATTGCCTTCTCCGAATCGACGCCGATGATGCCAAGCATAAAAAGGTAACCACCTTCGCGCAACCCGATGCCGTTGAAGCTTATGGGGAGCGCCGCAAACGCGCCCACTAAGGGGTAAATAATAAAGCAATAGGAAAATGGCACCTCGATATGGAGCGCGCGGCCGATCCAAACATGCATTGCCGCTTGCATGATGTGAATAGTTGCCGAAAGTAACATCGCAAGCAGGATAGCGTTCCAAGTTTTCTGAAACGCATTTAGAGCGACTTGCGCCTTCGTCACCAGAGGATGGCCATTCGCCGGCAGCACTCGCCCCAACGTTGGAATCAGCAAACCGCCCAGAGCGAACCCGATGGCTAACGCGAACGTCAACAGTCTGAGGGGCGCAGGGACGGCAAAGCGCGGGAATAACGCCAGTCCCGCCGCACCCACCCAGATGAGTACGACCATGCCAATCGCGCGATCCGAAAGAACCGCGATGGTGGCGTGGAGGGTAGTCGATTTCCAACCGCTTCCCCGATCCTTTCCGTCGTCACGAGCAAGATAGTAAACCCGGGTAACGTCGCCGCCGACCGTGCTTGGCGCGAACAGATTGAAAAACATGCCGATGAAGTAGTAAACGATCATGTCCTTGAGCGGCGTTTCGAAACCAAGCGGGCGAGCCAGGACCGTCCATCGCAGAGCGCTTATCAGCTGGGCCGCCAGATAAACCATCAGTACGCCCGCGACATAAGTAAAGTCGGCGGATGCAAGAGTCTGCAGGAAACGGCCAAGGTCGATGCGGGTGAGAAAAAACAGCAGAAGCGCCGCGCTGATGAGGAGCTTCAAAACGAAGGTGAACGCGGGCGGGACTCGTCTCATCATTGCAACGGCGGCTGTATCAGGGCTTGGCTTTCCGCCGTCTCGAGCCCATCGACCCAAACCTTTCGTTCCTCAACGCGAAGCCGTCCTTCACTATAAAGCTGGATCGCCCGCGGGTAAATGCGATGCTCTTGCTCGAGGATGCGCGCTGCGAGCGTCTCTTCCGTGTCATCCGGAAAGACCGGAACCACCGCCTGGATGATGATCGGCCCCTCGTCGCATTCCTCGTTCACAAAGTGAACCGTACAGCCGGAGAAGCGCACCCCGTGCTCGATCGCTTTTTTTTGCACGTGGAGGCCGGGAAACGACGGGAGCAATGCCGGGTGGATATTCATGATGCGGTTGGAGTAGGCTTTGACGAACACAGGCGAAAGCAAACGCATGAACCCGGCGAGAATCGCCAGCTCGACGTTGCGCGCGCGGAGAATATCCACGACGGCCTCATCGTAAGCTTCGCGGCTGGAAAACCTCTTATGATCCAAGACCTCGGTTGGAATGCCGTGATTGGCGGCGCGAACGAGCCCGTAAGCATCGGCACGATTACTGACGACGACCGCGATCCTGGCGTCCAGCTTCCGCGCTTCGATCGCATCGATTATGGACTGAAGGTTCGTACCGCTGCCGGATATCAACACGCCGATTGGGACCTGCCGTGCCATAGGGACGCTCTTACGAGACGAAGCTCACCCCTCGTGTTCCTTTCTTGATCTCGCCGATCAGGAAGCTTCTCTCGCCCATCTTTTTCAGCGACCTGGCGACATCGTCAACATCTTTTTTGCCGACCACCAAGACCATCCCAACTCCGTTATTGAAGGTTCGGTCCATCTCCTCAACGGCGATCCGGCCGGTCCGTTGAATCAGAGAGAAGATCGGCGGCGCCGGCCAGCTGTTCCGGTCGATCCAGGCGCGCCGCCCCGGCGGAAGAACTCTCGGCAGATTGCCCTGTATTCCCCCGCCTGTAATATGGGCCGCGCCTTTGATCGTATGGCGCGAGAACAAAGATCTGACTACCTTGACATAGATCCGCGTCGGCTCAAGCAACTCTTCCCCCAGGCTCCTCCCGATCTCTGCAACCCTCTGACCCAGTTTCATCCGGCCAAGGTCAAACAGCGCCTTTCGGGCCAGCGAATAGCCGTTGCTGTGGAGCCCGTTCGAAGGAAGTCCGACCAGGACATCACCGGGAACGATGCCGCGGGGATTAAGAATCTTCCGTTTTTCGACGACGCCTACAACGAATCCCGCCAGGTCATACTCGCCGTTGCGAAAATCACCGGGGTGTTCGGCGGTTTCGCCGCCGATCAGGACGCAACCTGCCCGCCGGCAACCTTCGGCGATTCCCCGCACGACCGCCTCGGCTATTTCGACCTTAAGCTTGCCGCAAACGAAGTAGTCGAGAAAGAAGAGAGGCTCGGCGGCCTGCGTGAGGATGTCGTTCACGCCCATAGCGACAAGATCGATCCCAACCGTATCGTGGCGGTTCATCATGAACGCGATCTTCAGCTTCGTACCGACGCCATCGGTCGAGGAAACCAGGACCGGATGGCGATAGCCGCGGCGACCGAGATCGAAAAGGGCGCTGAAGCCGCCGATTCCCGCGAGGACGCCCGGAACTTTCGTTCTTCGGGCTAGGGAACCGATCCGCCGCACGAGCTCATCCCCGGCTTCGATACTGACCCCGGCTTTGGCGTAGGTCATTCCCGTGGCGAAAGCCATTGGATCGTATTCTTTCCTATCCTGCGAGACAAAAACGACCGCATCGCAAAGTCAGGCGGGTACGCACTCATGCCGTCGAGCCGGCCGCAGACTGGCGGCTCACCGCGGCCGAAGCAAGCAGGCTGCGGATCTTTAGCGTGTACGCGCCGAATTGCGCAGAGCTCATCATCTCCATCGATCTCGGACGCGGCATATCGATCGACAGCTTCTCTAACAGTCTTCCGGGTCGAGCTGACATTACGAACACCTGGTCCGAAAGAAAAACCGCTTCCTGAATGCTGTGGGTGACAAAAAGCACGGTTTTTTTTCTCTCCTCCCAAATTCTCAGCAGCTCGATATCCAGCTCATCGCGCGTCATCGCGTCAAGCGCGCCAAAGGGCTCGTCCATGAGGAGGAGTTGCGGATCGGTCACCAGAGCGCGACACAACGAGACTCGTTGCTGCATTCCGCCGGAGAGCTGATGGGGATACATTTCCTCAAAGCCTTCCAGGCCGACCAGGTTGATAAGCGATCGGGCTCTTTCAACATGGCTCGCGGCGTCCAGTTTGGCGAACTCGACCGGCAACAGGATATTTCCCATTACCTGCCGCCATTTCAGAAGCACCGGCGCCTGAAAAACCATGCCGACGTTTTCGAGAGGACCATCGACGGGCCGGCCGTTGACCGAAACTCTGCCCGAAGTCGCCGGCAAGAGGCCCGAGATAATCTTAAGCAGCGTGCTCTTGCCGCAACCGCTCGGGCCAACGATAGAAACAAATTCGCCAATTTGAATCTCCAACGAGACTCGATCCAAGGCATTCACCGCTCGCACGCCGGTCGTGAAAGCTTTACACACTTCTTCGACGGAAATCAGCGGCGGCACTGCGAACTTTCGAGGTTTTGGCGCGTCTTATTTTTCGATGAATTGGTTGGTAAAAACTTCCTTCACCGAGACCTTGCGACCGACATCGAAGAATTCATTTGTGATGCGCACGGTCTTCTCCATGATGTCCGGCTTCATAAAGCCGAAACCGGACCGCACCGACTCGGGCGGGATCATGACCTCATACAGGGCATTCTTGAGCTGCACGGAAGCCAGCGCCTTGTCGAGTTCAGGCTTGTGCTTCAACAAGATCCCCAGCGCCTCCTCGTGGTGATCGCGAGTATAGCGTAACCCTTCCATCGTGCCTTGCACATACGCTCTTACCAAGTCCGGCCGCTTTTTAACGTCGTCATCCTTCACGACTAAACCGCTGCCATAAATGTCGAGTCCGGTGTCTTTCATGAAGATCCTGTTGAGCTTCATTCCTTGCTTGGCCGCCGCCCGCTCGGCAACCTCATCGTTGGACGCGCGGAACATCACGATAAAGTCCGCTCTGCGGGCGACCAGAGCGGCCGGTTGCAGCGACGGAGCAGTCTCCTGAATACGAATCGACTTGAAATCGATCTTGTTGATGCGGCAATAAGCCGGCATTAAAAACCATTGCGCCTGTCCCGGGCTAATGGCCCATGACTTCCCTTCCAGGTCCTTCAGAGTCTTAATGTCGGTATCTTCGCGCCACATGATCGTGGTGGGCACGTACCCCAGTTGGGCTACTGTTTGCACCGGGGTTCCACGGGATTTAGCGACGATGGACGTGGAAATATCGGCGAATCCAAAATCCGCGCCGCCCGCCGCGATCGTGCGAACCGTATCGGCCGAACCCGACCCGGCCCGAATGGTAACGTTGAGTCCGCGCTTGGCATAAAAGCCCTTTTCCAATGCGACGAACCACGGCGCATGTTTGCCGCCGACAATGAAATCCAACCGGACCGTCGCCGCGGTGGCTTCCGCCGCTGATGCGTGCGACAGCGGATAGGCGCCGCAAGCCACGAGCAAAAAGGCAAGAATAATGGCTTTCAAAGGCAAGTATACCGGCCGGTTTTCGGTTTTCATGAACTCTCCCTCGTAACTAGAATGCCCCTTCCAGTTGTCGCACCTCCGCGCTCCACGGAGCAAGCTTCCTTTGTATAATTTCTGTCATCCAAAAAAGCCCGAGCGAAAGCAGCGCCAGAATGAGCAAGATGACTAAAGCAAACGCCGTATCGAGACTGTAATTGGCCTGCAGGATTAAATATCCCAGCCCTTCGTTGGCGGCGACGAACTCAGCGACGATAGCGCCTGTCACGGAAAGTACGATCGCGACTTTGATGCCCGCGAACATGTACGGCAGGGAATTGGGCAAGCGAATCTTTTTGAATACGTCCAAATGGGAGCCACGATTGATGCGGGCGAGCTCCAGTAGCTCCGGCTCTACTTCTTTGAGACCCACGACCGTATTCACGACGATGGGGAAAAATGCGACCAGAAAAGCGATCGCGATCTTTGATAAAAGACCGTATCCCACCCAAATCACCATCAGCGGGGCGAAAGCGCTTTTCGGCATCGCATAGAGAATGACGATGAGAGGATAAATCGTATTCTGCAAGTGACGTGAATGGACGACGGCAATGGCGAAACCGACGCCGAGAAACAGCGAGGCCGCGAAACCACCCACGGCTTCGATAAACGTGATCAGGGCGTGACTGCCGAGAATCGGTAGTTTGTTCATGAAAGCGGTCCAGAGATCCCGCGGCGGCGGCAAAATGAACGCCGGGACCTTTATGATTTCCACCAGAATCTCCCACAGGATCAAAAGCCCCGCGAAAAAGACTAATGGCTCTAGAATGTTCTTAGCTCGTGGATTCACGTTAGCCGGCTCCGAAGCCGACGTTAAAGGAAAGCATCTTGGGTGTCAAGGAAACGAGTGAGAACTGACTCGCTCCCAACTCCAAACCGGGGTGACGGTTCAGGGTCGAGGTTCAGGTTTAGGCTGAGATCTCTCTCCTCAACCTTGGCCTCAGCCTTCACGGTTCTAAGCCGTCGCGCTTGAGCTGGCTTCGCTCGAGCAGCATTTCGCGCTTTTGGTGCACCATCGCTCGCTCCTGCCTCAAGAAGCGCTCTACGGCGCCGCGAAATTTGCCGTCCGTGAAATAATGAACGCTTTGCGTCGGCTCGGGATCAAGGCCGCGGAGTTGCTTGAAACTTCCTCCCGCGCCGGCCTCGAAGCGCTTGAGACCCAGGCGAATGCAATGCTCGATGGCGGAGTAATAGCAGACGTTGAAATGGAGAAAGGCCCTGTCCTCGAAGGCCCCCCAGTAGCGGCCATACATAACCGCGTTGTCTCTTATATTGAACGTGCCGGCGATGATTTTCCCTTCTCGCTCCGCCAGCATCAAGCACACGTGACGGGCGAATCGCCGCTTCGTTTCGTCGAAGAATTCTTGCGTAAGATATTGCCGGCCGTAATAAAGCCGATCGAGGTGCCCTTTGTACAGTCGAAACATTGTGCGCATGTGGGATGGCGTGAGATCCTCCCCTTCCACCCCGCGGATCGAGATTCCCTGCTGCATGATTTCGCGCCGTTCGCGTTTGATCTTGTTGCGCCGGTCGCTGCGAAAGCTGCCGAGATACTCATCGAAAGAAACGAAGCTATGGTTTTGCCAATGGAACTGGATCCCCAGGCGAGCGAGAAACCCGGCCCCTTCCAATGCCTGCCGCTCGTCATCGAGGCAAAAATTCACATGAACCGAAGAGATTTTGTTGTCATGCGCGATCTTCTTCAGCGCTTGCCCCATGAGACCGATGAGTCGAGAACGTTCTTCGCGTTTCGCAGTGAGGAAGCGTTGGCCCATTACGGGAGTAAACGGCACCCCGACGAGCATTTTCGGGTAGTACTGAATGCCGAGGCGGTGAGCGGCATCGGACCATTCGTAATCGAAGACGAACTCACCCATGCTGTGAAGTTTCAAATACATGGGGCAAGCACCGATGATTTTAGCGCCGCGCTCTAAGAGAACGTGGTGGGGTAACCAGCCCGTCTCGTCGTTGACGCAACCCGTTCGCTCCAGGATGTCCAGCCAGTCCCACTTCATGAAGGGCGACGTTTCGCCCGCGAGAACGTTCCAGTCATGAGGCGAGACTTCACTGATGTTGCGCGCAATCCGAACGGTAATATCAGCGGCCATCAGCGGATACTAGCATGACCGGCTACGCCATCAAACTTCTCGAACAGCGGTAAAAATCCCCATTGACCGATCATCCGGAGAGCCGCGTCGCCGGGCCCGGCAACGACCCTTGACTTTGCCCGTCAAGGGCCTTATTCATACGGGTGTCCTATGGTTATTTACAACCTTGTCTGCAGAAAAAAACACGGCTTCGAAGGCTGGTTCCCGAGCTTCGAGGAATATCAAAAGCAAGCGAAGAAACACCTGATCTCTTGCCCCACTTGCGGCAGTACGGAGGTAGAGAAGGTGCCCCACGCGTGCGCCGTCCACGTCAAAAAGGAACCGCTGGCGTCACCCAAAAAGGCGGAATTGGCGGCGCCTGCCCCGCCCAGTCCCGCCGAGTTCAAGGAAATGCTGGTGAGACTGCGTCACTATGTCACCCAGAACTTCGAAGACGTGGGGACGCGCTTCCCTGAAGAGGCCCGCCAGATTCACAACGGCAAGGCCGAGGAACGCCCCATCCACGGCACCGCAACGCCCGATGAGAGAGCTGAACTGGCGGAAGAAGGGGTTCCTTTCGTAACCTTACCCAAACCCGAATTGGACAGTTAATCCGGCTTCTCTGGTTTCTCCTCGGGCCGTGCCCTTAGCCGAAGCAGAGGCCTTTTTCAACAGCGTGCTGTTGCATGATGATGGCTGCGATTACCCGAATACCGGTTTTTACGACGGATGACGCGATTGCCCGTTTGCGGCAGTCCGCGCACTCCAAGGGCGGGAACTTTTATGCGATGTACTCCAGCGTCCTCGGCGGTATCGTCACCGACCCCGCGCTAATGGTTTTACCCCTTGACGACCATATGGTCCATCGCGGGCATTCCGTCTTCGACACTGCGACGTTAACGCATGGCATGTTGTACCAGCTTGAGCCGCATCTCGACCGGTTGGTAAAGTCTGCCGGCGCGGCGCGCATCGCCCTTCCTTTCCCAAGGCAAGAATTGCGGCAGATTATCCTGGAAACCGCCGCCGCAAGCCGGCAACGCGATGGTTCGGTCCGCTATTGGTTGTCGGCGGGGCCGGGTGGGTTCGGCTTGGGACCCGCCGAATGTGTCGCCAGCAGCTTCTACGCAATCGTTTTCAAGCAGGAAGCCTATCCGGAGAGTTACTACACCCGCGGAGTGAAAATCATCACAAGCGCGGTGCCTATCAAACCGCCTTTATTCGCCAGGACGAAATCGACCAACTACTTGCCCAACGTATTGGTGGTTCTCGAAGCCAAAGATCATGGCGCCGACAACGGTGTCTTTATCGATGGGCGCGGCATGGTCGCTGAAAGTTCCAACATGAACGTCGCTTTCGTAACCAGAGAGTGCCTCTTTCGCCATCCGCCGTTCGATGCGATTCTTTCCGGCATCACGATTCGGCGTGTGCTCGAATTCGCCGAGCGGCTCGTGGAGTCGGGCGATTTGAAGGAAATCCGGATTGCCGACGTGCCGGTAAACGAAGGGCGGGAAGCGGCGGAGATGATGCTGATCGGCAGCTCCATCAAAGTAGCACCGGTTGTCCAGTGGGACGGAAAGCCCATCGGCGACGGCAAGCCGGGGCCCATCGCGAAGAAGCTCCTGGAGCTCTGGCACGAAGACACCCGCTCCGCGTCGGACCAGTTAGTCCCGGTACCATACACCTAATTTGAAATGGGAGCATTGGAGTATTGGAGTTATGGGTTTAGATGCAACAGTCGATTACTCCATCGTTCCAGTACTCTAGTTCTCCAGGCTGCTCAAAAGGCCTCAAAGGCGAGGCGTGCGAGAATCGACGAGCGGAGGCGTACTTAGCGAGTACGTTGCAGCGACGCGATTGAGCGCAACGAAGCATATGAGGTCTTTTCAGCAGACTGATTTTACTTCCGGGCGGGATCATACGCTAAAACCGGCGACAGCCAGCGCTCCACTTCAGCAACGGTCATCCGCTTGCGGCGGGCGTAGCATTCCACTTGATCTTTTCCGATCGCGCTCACGGCAAAGTAGTGGGCGTCTTTGTGCGCAAAATAGAGGCCGCAAATGGAGGCTGCCGGAAACATCGCGAAGTTTTCGGTCAAGCTTATGCCCGTCGCTTCGTGCGCGCCGAGCAGATCGAAAATGCCGGGCTTTTCGGTGTGATCCGGACAGGCCGGATATCCCGGTGCCGGCCGGATGCCACGGTACTTTTCGGCAATGAGGTCTTCTTTCGTGAGTCTCTCGTCTTTGCCATACCCCCACTCGACGCGCGCGCGTTTGTGAAGATACTCCGCGAAGGCTTCCGCTAGACGATCCGCCAGGGCTTTGACCATGATCGCGTTGTACTGATCGTTGTCCTTTTCGAATTTCTCGGCCAACTCCTGGGTGCCGTGACCGGCAGTCACGGCGAACGCCCCGATATAATCGACCAGCCCGTTCTCTCGAGGCGCGACAAAATCAGCCAGCGCCAGTTGCGGCTTACCTCTGCTTTCCTTCTGCTGCCGCAACGTATGAAAGCGAGTGAGCTCACTGCCTCGGGAGCTATCGCCATAAACGACGATGTCATCGCCGTCGCTGTTCGCCGGATAGAAACCGTAGACAGCCTGGGCTTTGAGCAATTCGTCATCGACGATCCCGCGCAACAGCTCTTGTGCATTGGCAAACAACTCCCGCGCGGCCGGCCCGCGAGCAGGATCGTTCAGCAGATCCGGATAACGTCCCCGAATTTCCCAGGTATGAAAGAAGGGAGACCAATCGATGTAAGGAACCAGTTCCGCGAGTGGAAAACCAGACAACACTCTGGGCCCGGTGAATTCAGGAAGGCTGATGCGGTCTTCGTCCCATTCGGTGTGGAACTTTCGCCGGCGCGCTTCTTCATAAGCGACCAATTCGGCGGTCATGCGGCTCGCAAACTGCTCGCGAATCTCGACCTGTTCCTTGCGATTCTGTTCGTCCAGCGCCTTGCGCGCCTCGGCTTTGGTCAGAGCTCCCACGGCCGGCACCGCCCGTGAAGCATCGACGACGTGAATGGTTTCATGGCCATAAGCCGGAGCGATCTTCACCGCCGTGTGCCGCTTGCTCGTCGTGGCGCCGCCGATCAGCAGCGGTACGCTCAGCCCCCGACGCTCCATCTCGCCGGCGACGTGCACCATCTCGTCGAGCGACGGCGTGATCAAGCCGCTAAGACCGATGATATCGGCGTTCTCATGAATTGCCGTTTCGATGATTTTATCCGCCGGCACCATCACCCCGAGATCGATCACTTCGTAGTTGTTGCAGCCCAGCACGACTCCGACGATGTTCTTGCCGATGTCATGGACGTCGCCTTTGACGGTGGCGAAAACCAGTTTGGCGCGCCGCTTTGTCTGTTGCGCCGCTTGTTTCTCGGCTTCCATCAGCGGCGTCAGATAAGCCACGGCTTTCTTCATAACGCGGGCGCTCTTCACCACCTGGGGCAGAAACATTTTTCCCTCGCCGAAGAGATCCCCGACGATATTCATTCCGTCCATCAGAGGACCTTCAATAATCCTCAAAGGCCGGTCATAGTTCTTGAGCGCTTCCTCCAGGTCTTGCTCGATGTAATCGACGATCCCCTTGATCAGCGCATGCGACAGTCTCTGCTCGACGGTTTCCTTCCGCCAGTCTTCGTCTTGCTGAGCGCCCTTCACCGCGCCTTTGACTTGCTCGGCAAACTCGACGAGCCGTTCGGTGGCGTCGGCACGTCGGTTGAATAGAACGTCTTCCACCCGTTCGAGCAGGTCCTTGGGTATCTCTTCGTACACGGCGAGCTGGCCGGCGTTGACGATTCCCATGTCCATGCCGGCCTTGATCGCATGATAGAGAAAAGCCGCGTGCATCGCCTCCCGCATAGAGTCGTTGCCGCGGAAAGAAAAGGAGACGTTGCTGACGCCGCCCGAGACGTGGCAGCGCGGGAACAATTCCTTGATCTTTCTCGTTGCCTCGATGAAATTGATGGCATAGTCGTTGTGCTCCTCGATCCCGGTCGCGACCGTCAGGATATTGGGATCGAAGATGACATCGGCTTCGTCGAAGCCGATGTCATCGGTAAGGATTCTGTGCGCCCGTCCGGCGATCCTTACCTTGTGTTCGATGGTCGTCGCTTGTTTTTCTTCGTCGAACGCCATGACCACCACAGCCGCTCCGTAGTGCTTGATCAAGCGCGCGCGCCGCTTGAACTCCTCTTCGCCCTCTTTAAGCGAAATCGAGTTCACCACGCCTTTGCCCTGGAGACATTGAAGCCCTGCTTCGATGACGGCAAAGTTGGAGCTATCGACCATGATCGGAAGCTTGGCGATATCCGGCTCGGAGGCCAGATAGTTGAGAAACTCGGTCATCGCCTTGGCGGAGTCGAGCATGCCCTCGTCCATGTTCACGTCGATAATATTGGCGCCACCCTCGACCTGCTCTCGCGCAACGGCCAAAGCCTCTTCATATTTCTCTTCGCGAACGAGCCTGGCGAACTTACGCGAGCCGGCGACGTTCGTCCGCTCGCCGACCATGATAAAATTCGATTCTGGCCTGATCGTAAGACTCTCGAGTCCGCTCAGGTGTGTGTAGCCGTTAACGTGTCCCGGAACGCGCGGAGAAATCCCGCGAACTGCTTCAGCGGTAGCGACGATGTGCTCGGGGGTCGTGCCGCAGCAGCCGCCGATTAGATTCATCCAACCCGTTTTCGCCCAGCTATGCATCGCCTTCGCAAAGTCCTCTGGCCCCAGATCGTAGCCACCGAATTCGTTGGGCAAGCCGGCGTTAGGATATGCGAAAGTCGGGACAGAACTGCCGCGCGCAAGCTCTTCCATGAACGGCGCCATAAGATCGGGTCCGAAAGCGCAATTGATGCCGACCGCGGTCAGATTCACGTGCGCAACGGACGCGAGGAATGCATCCAGAGTTTGCCCGGACAGAGTCCGGCCGCTCCGATCGGTGATGGTGACGGAAGCAAAGACCGGCACTCTGAGGGTCCGTGCTTCGAAGAGCTTTTCTATCGCAAACAAGCAGGCTTTGAGATTCAACGTGTCGAACGTCGTTTCCGGCAGTAACAGATCCACCCCGCCGTCCAATAGACCGCGCGCCTGTTCGTAGTAAGCCTCTACAAGCCGGGCAAACGTCACGGCGCGGTAGCCCGGATTGTTTACGTCGGGGGAAAGCGATGCCGTCCGATTCGTCGGACCGATCGCACCCGCCACGAATCTCGCAGCGCCCGCCGATGGAGCACGGAAATCATCGACTTCTCGACGCGCCAGCCGAGCAGCCGCCAAGTTGATCGAATAGGCTTCGTTCTCTAACGCGTAGTCGGCGAGAGATACGGCGTTCGAATTAAACGTATTCGTCTCGATGATGTCCGCCCCGGCCGCCAAATACGCCCGATGAATCTGTGCGATGGCGTCAGGCTGCGTAACGGACAGCAGATCATTGCAGCCTTTCAAAGGTCGCGGGTGATCGGCGAATTGTCGGCCGCGAAAATCCTTTTCATCCAGCTTGAGACGCTGGATCATCGTCCCCATCGCGCCATCGAAAAGGAGAATTCTCTGCGCTAAGAGTTGACGTAGCTGGCTCTCGGTGTCACTCATCTTCTCGCTCTTGTGGATGGGCCGCTTCTCACATTCGATGCTAGCGTGACGCTAGGGTTAGCCACTGCCCTCGCCGGGTCTTCAATCCAAGCCCGAATCTTAACCTACGCCTTAGCCTTAAGCGTAGCCTTTCCCTTAACCTTAACCTGGTCCTCATAAGGTACAACAGCGCAGGCCACGAAGATCTCCACTGGCCGGTTGCCGTTGCGGGCCAATTTTTCTCCCGCAAACGTGCCGGTGAGTTCATAGTCGATTTCAGCCACTCCCGCGTTGCGAAACCAGCCCTCGACCGCATTTCTCTCGAAACCCAACCAGCGGTGAGCCATTTGCTCGCGCATCCACTCCTGCTTGTGCCCGACGAGATCCAATAGAATCACGTGCCCGCCGGCCCGGGTGATGCGGCAGAGCTCCGCCACGGCCGGCTCCGGGTCGGACAGAAAATGCAGCACCATGACACAGAAAGCGGCATCTACCTCGCGCGACTCCAACGGCAACTCAGAAGCGTCGCCGGCTCGAAACTCGACATTCTGAACCTGCTTCTCGTCAGCGATCGCCTTCGCCCGTCGCAACATCTCTTGAGACAGATCCACGCCGATGACGTTGCGCGCAAAACGCGCAAGCTCGAATGTCAGACTGCCGGTGCCGCATCCGACATCGGCCAGGATCCAATTGTTGGGCAGCAATTTCTCGATGGCGATGGAAGCCACTCTGTCATCGAAGTAACTCTTGCGAATCCGCTCCCAATCTCCGGCCACCGCTTCGAAGTAGTTACGCGAGCGCTGAAAGCGCCGGCGGCGGCACTCCTGAAGCCTGGCTGTATCTTTTTTGATCTCAGGCAACTCCTTGAATCGAGGCTGGAGCGACCTGAATAGTTCCCGCGCTGGGTCAGGCATGTCCTGGCGCAGCGAAAAGTAGACGTTGGTCCCTTCCCGACGATCGCGTACGAAACCGGCGTCGCGCAGGATCGCGAGATTCCGCGACACGGAAGACTGAACGGAATCAACCACTTCCTGAACCTCGCCGACCGTCAGCTCCTCTTCTGAGACCGCGGCCAGGACGCGCAGTCGCATAGGATCAGCCAGGGCCTTAAGCGTTCGCACAAACTCCATCAATCGACGCCCTCGATCATCACAATATATAGATGTTACGATATATGATCAAGGGCCCGCACGTTCGAAGGGGCGATAACTGAGCCGGGATTGTTACGGGCGTTCCGAAACGATGCTCGGCTTCCTTTGGCTGAGCCAGCATACGAAATGCGGATGAAACGGACGGATAGCGGGTGGCCAAAGACCGCCCGCAAGTATGCCCTGTTCACCGGCAAGCATGAACGCTTAAATCGCCCTGGCCAAAGTCACAACGTAGACTGCTTTAGCGCCGGCTCGCTTGAGCGCGCGGCAGCATTCGTTCACTGTCGCGCCTGAGGTATAGACATCGTCGATCAGTAGTATTCTCCTCCCGTTTATCGCCTCTTTGCTCGCGACCGAGAAAGCGCCGCGAACGTTCCGCTTTCTATCGTCTTCCGACAGCTCGGTCTGCGGGGCTGTCTCTTTTTCTCGACAAAGGGCATACCGGTTGAGCGGGATGCCGTACGCGCGGCTTACTTCCCGCGCCAGCAAAACAGATTGGTTGAATCCCCTCCAGCGCAGCCGCTTGGGATGCAGCGGCACCGGGAGAATCAAATCGACTTCGCAGCCGGTCAAAAATTCTTCGCAGCCCGCCGCCATGAGCCGTCCCAGCGGTTTGCCCAACGAAACCTTTCGGCCGTATTTGAACTTCTGCACAACGCGGCGCAGCGGATGCTCTGCGAGCTGGTCTCTCGGGTAACAGGCCCACGCGCGCGCCGCCACGAAGCGAGACGGCCGCGACAAACAGCCGCCGCAGAGGTGATCCTCGCCTCCGGCGTCAAAAAACGGCCGGCCGCAGACCGTGCACAGAGGATGAGAAATAATTTGAATTTGCGGCCGGCACGAGGAGCAGAAGTATTCGAAGTCCGGTCCGTGGATACGGCCGCCGCATGCGCGGCAGCGCGGCGGGTAAAGCCAGTCAACCAGCCATTCCAGCCGATCCGTCGCCCCTCGTTGTTGCGCCGGTCGCATAGCTGCCGACTCTAGCAAAAAGCGAGGCTCGGTGCGATTGGGCGAAGAGGCAGAGGGCGTATTGCGCCGGGCTTGAGGAGCGGCCGGGGATTTCCCCAGGCGAAACAGTAGGAATAATACGGACTAGGAATCGGCGATCAACGAGCGGCCCGTCATCTCGGCGGGTTGGGGAACGCCTAAGAGTTGAAGAATCGTCGGCGCTACATCGACCGCCGTTCCCTTGTTAAGACGATTTTTCTTATGCTCCTCATCAACCAAAATGACAGGCACAAAATTCATCGTATGCGCGGTATGCGGCATTCCTGTGTCGTAGTCGACCATCTGCTCGATATTGCCGTGATCGGCGGTAATAATAACCCGGCACTTCTTGCTCGTCGCGACATCGATTAGCTTGCCGAGGCACTCGTCGATGACCTCGCACGCTTCAACTCCCGCCTCGAAGTTTCCGGTGTGTCCGACCATATCGGCGTTCGCGTAGTTGGCGATCACCAGGCCAAAATCCTGTTCACGGAACTTTCTGGCCAGGACTTCGGTGACCTCCCGGGCGCTCATCTGGGGCTTGAGATCGTACGTCGGCACATCTTTCGGCGAAGGAATCAAAACCCGTTCCTCACCGGGAAATTTTTGCTCCTCGCCGCCGTTGAAAAAATAGGTCACATGCGCATATTTCTCCGTCTCGGCGATTCGGAGCTGCCGGATTCCTCGCTCGCTCACGACTTCACCGAGAATCCTTCGCAAGTCTCTGGGTCGGTAAGCGACCGGCAGTTTGAACGTCTCGTCGTATTGGGTCATGGTCGCGTAGATCGACAGGTCGATACGCCGTTTGCGTGGAAACTCCTTGAATCCTTCCTCGGTAAACGCTCGGGTTAACTGGCGCGCCCGATCGGCCCTAAAATTGAAAAAGATCACGCCGTCGCCGTCGCGAACCAACCCGTCCGGAGCCTCGTTGATCACGGTAGGAAGCAGAAATTCGTCGGTGACTTTTTCTTTGTAACTCGCGCGAATGGCTTCCAGTGGCGAACTCGCCCGGTTGCCGGTCCCTTCCGTGAGAGCAAGGTAGGCCTTTTCCGTCCGGTCCCACCTCTTGTCGCGATCCATCGCATAATAGCGCCCGCTCACCGTGGCGATGCGCACTTCTGGATATGCCTTGAGCTTGTCATTCAGCGCCAGCATGAACTGTTCGGCGCTCGTCGGCGGGGTATCTCTTCCGTCCAAGAAAAGGTGCAAATAGATCGTCCCGATCTTTTCTCGACGGGCCATTTCGATCAACGCCTCCATATGGCGCTGATGGCTGTGAACGCCGCCGTCTCCCAGCAGCCCCATAAGATGAAGCCGGCCGCTTTTGGCTTTAATGGTTCTCAAAGCATCCAGCAAAACTTGATTATCGTAGAAAGTCTCCTCGTCGATCGCCTTGTGAATCAGAGTAAGGTCCTGGTAAACGATACGGCCGGCGCCGAGGATCATATGGCCGACTTCTGAATTGCCCATTTGCCCGTCGGGTAAACCGACATCCCGGCCGGAGACGGAAAGGCTCGATGAGGGATAATTGCGCAGCAAGGCATCCATGTTCCGCATGGAAGCATGGGCGATGGCATTGCCCTCTTTCCTTGGATTGATTCCAAATCCATCCAGGACGACAAGTATCACCGGCTGATTCGTGTTCAAGGCCTCTTCCTTCCCTTCTGCGCGCCCCGTTCAACCGGACCGCGATTCAGTTAGCCGTTCGGATATTGACACTCGACTGAGCATACTCGCACCAAAGCAATCCGGAAGCGAGCCACGGAAAGCTTTCTGCTTCCCGAAAAGACAAAATCCGGAGCTCACGTAGTCCGTGTTTACGGGGTATACGGCGACTGATCGGCGGCCGTTTGAAACTGATCGACCAGAGTCGAATAGGGTTCAGGCAGCTCCACTCGCGGCGCGTGCCCCCACAATCCATCCAGGTCGTAGAACTCGCGCACCGGCTGGAAGAAAACGTGCACGACAACGTCGGTAAAATCCATCAGTACCCAGTGACCGCGGTTCATGCCTTCGACGGAAAGCGGCGACTCACCCGCTCGACGCAAGTTCTCGTCGATCCCTTGCGCGATACTCTGGACCTGTCTGTCGGACCGACCGGAACAAATGATGAAATAGTCTGCGATGGAAGAAAGCTCTCGAACTTCCATCAACACGAGGTCGCATGCCTTTTTCTCCAGGGCGGAGCTGACCAAGAGCAGAGCTTTTTCCCAAGAGCTAATCGCCGCCAAACTGCCTATTGCTCCTCTTCACGGTTTCGATACAAACCCCGTCTCTTGATGTACGCCTCAACCGCTGACGGAACCAGATAACGAATCGACTTTCCATGTCTCACCCTTGCGCGGATGTCCGACGCCGACACGGCAAAGTCTGTGAGTTTCAAAAATTGCAGTGAAGTACCGCTCCGATGACGATAGATATTATCTCTTGAATCATAACAAAACAGTCCTTTCACGGCAACGGAAGTCCCGCGAAATGGATTCGAGTTCCGGCTTCCCGGCCGTGAGGTTACGATGAAGCTACAGAGCGGGAATAGCTGCTCGAAATCCTTCCAAGTCCCAATTTCCCGGAACGCGTCCAGGCCGAGGATAAAGAAAAAAGAGTCTCTGCCGTTGTTTCTCTCCGCGAAGTAACGCAGTGTATCGATGGAGTAAGATACGCCCGGACGGCGAATTTCAACGGTCGAAACCGTGAAGCGCCGATTTTTCGCCACCGCCAGGCGAACCATGGCCAAACGGTCCTGAGCCGGCGTGGTGGTCTGGCCTCTCTTATGTGGCGGTTTAGATGTCGGAATAAAAAGAATGCGGTCCAGCGCAAATGCCTCCAGGACCTCTTCGGCGCTGCGGAGATGGCCCCAATGGATCGGATCGAACGTGCCGCCGAATATCCCGATCCTCATGGGGTTTCGGTAGACCCCTTCGCCAGACCGGTCAAAAATGTCGCAGATGCAAGGCGTGCGACGCTGCGGCCGGGAGCTAAGGGTGCAGCGCAAAGGACCTTGCCATGCTCCATGCTCCATGCTCCATGCTCTTTGCCAGTTCGTACGTTGGAGCGAGGCGATTGAGTGCAACGAAGCATAGGAGTTTTATTCACCCTACTCATTTCTCGCAGACCACTCAAAAAGATCCCAGATGCGAGGCGCACGAAGACTTGGCGAGCGAAGGCGTACTCTTGTGCTACGTCGAAGCGAGCAAGTCGAGTGGAACGAAGCAGGTGGGTTTTTTTCAGTGGTCTGCTCATTCGCGAATCTGGCCGTCCCCCAACACCACAAACTTCGTCGTTGTCAGTTCTTCCAGCCCCATCGGTCCAAACGCATGGATCTTGCTGGTACTGATGCCGATCTCCGCGCCCAATCCAAGCTCCCCGCCGTCGTTGAAGCGGGTCGATGCGTTCACCAGCACGGCTGAAGAGTTGACGCGGTCGATGAATTCTCGCGACTTCTGATAGTTCGCCGTCACAATCGTTTCGGTATGCTCGGAGCCGTAGCGCTCGATGTGCTCGATCGCCTCGTCCATATCTGTCACGATCCGCACCGAGAGAATCAAATCGAGGTACTCCGTAGTCCAATCCTCTTCGCCGGCCCTTTTGATTCCGGGCACCAGGGCACAAGTCTTCTCGCAGCCGCGGATTTCTACGCCCGCAGCGGCAAATTTAGCAATCATCGACGGGAGAAAAGCCGGCGCCGCCGCTTGATGCACGAGCAGGGTCTCCATCGCGTTACAGACGGATGGACGCTGGACTTTAGCGTTCAGGCAAATCCGCTCCGCCATCTCCAGAGACGCTTCGCTGTCCACGTAAACGTGGCAAACGCCTTTGTAATGTTTGATCACAGGGACGCGTGAGTTCGCCACGACGGCGCGAATAAGCTCCTCCCCTCCGCGGGGGATCACCAGATCGATGTAGTCCTCCAGCTTTAGTAGCTCCTGCACCAGCGCATGATCTCTTGACTTGACGACCTGCACCGCGTCCGGCGGTACGCGGGTATCCGCGCAAGCGCTTCTGAGAACCTCCCCGATCGCCTGGTTCGAGTAATAGGCTTCGCTTCCGCCCCTGAGAATCACCGCGTTCCCGGACTTGATACAGAGGGACGCTGCGTCCGCGGTAACGTTGGGACGCGCCTCGTAGATCATTCCGATTACGCCCAGCGGAATGCGCATCCTCCCGACCTGCAATCCATTGGGCCGGCGCCACATCTTGATCACTTCGCGCACGGGATCCGGGAGTAGAGCCACGTCCCTGAGCCCTTCCGCCATGGCTCCCACGCGATTCGGATTGAGGGCCAGCCGATCCAGAAGCGCGCTTGAGATTCCCGCTTTTCTCGCGGCATCGAGATCTTTTTGGTTTTGCGCGAGCAAAAAGGCGCCTTGGGCTTCCAGCTTATCCGCCATCAACCTTAAAGCCCGATTTTTTTCTTCGGAAGAAAGCGGCGCAAGCTTCCGCGAAGCCGCACGGGACCTCTGCCCCAGTTCGATCGCTTCTTCTTTTAAAGATGCTCTCTTCAAGTTCTACTCTGGATACCGGTAAACTCCGGTCAAAAGGTCCGGAAACGATGCGCGCGATCGTGTCGCTAAGGGCAATGCTAACAGAAGTCAGAAATCAGATCTGAACAGGTTCCTTTTCCCTGCTCTTTGTTTTCGCTGATCTCTGATCTCCGACGTCTGACCTCCGGCCTAACTCCCCTGCTCCTTGCTCCCTGCTCTTTGCGCTTTGTCCAACGAAGCGTATGAGTCATTTTCAGCGGCCGGTTAAATTAAGACGAGATCATCGCGGTGTATGATCTCGTCATAGGCTTTATAGCCCAGCACTTTTTCAATCTTGCTTGTATGCAATCCTTTGATCTGATTCAACTCCTGCGCGCTGTAGTTGACCAGGCCGCGGGCGAATTCCCGCCCCTCCGTATCCAGACAGCGAACACACTCGCCGACGCCGAACGAGCCGCGCACCTCTTTCAGGCCGGACGGCAGCAGGCTTTTTTTCTTCCGCACCAGCGCCTCGTGCGCTCCTTGATCGACGACAATGTCTCCGGCCGGCTTTAGATTGTAAGCAATCCAATGCTTGCGATTCCGCAACCGGTTTTCCTCAGGCAAAATGAGGGTCCCGACCTCTTCGCTACCGTTGAAAACAGCGCCAAGCACCCCGGCTCGCAGGCCGCTCGCGATAATCGTCGGCATCCCCGCAGCCGCTGCCTTCTCCGCCGCGGCGATCTTCGTTGCGATGCCGCCGGTGCCAAGCGCGCTCAGACTCTCCCCCGCGATGGATCCCCTGATTTCTTTTATTTCGCGGATGAGCGGGATCAGCTTGGCGTCGGCGTGGGCGCGCGGATCACGGTCATACACGCCCTCCACGTCGCTGAGAATCACCAACAGATCAGCCTCGAGCAAGGTCGCGACCAGGGCGGACAAGTGATCATTGTCGCCGAACTTCATCTCCTCAACCGCCACGGTGTCGTTCTCGTTGACAATCGGAATGATCGACGATTCCAGCAACCTATGGAAGGTGTGTTTGGCATTGAGATAGCGCTGCCGGTTGGCCAAGTCCTCATGCGTGAGCAACACCTGCGCGACGCTTATGCCGAAGCGCGCGAATTGCCCTTCGTAGAGCGCCATCAACTTGATCTGTCCGACGGCGGCGAGCGCCTGCTTTTCGGGGATGGTCTTTGGTTTTTCTTTGCGGCCGAGCCGGGTCATCCCGGCTGCCACCGCGCCCGAACTGACCACGACGAGTTCTCTTCCCTGTTCGTGCAGGGCGGCAAGATCGCCGGCCAGCTCCCGCACCCTGCCCTCTTCGATGCCCGAAGACGAGGAGAGAATCTGGCTGCCGATCTTCACGACAACGCGCCGGGCGCCGCCCAAGATCCGCTGCTTATGCTTTAATTGCGTCAACGGCGTCTTCCTTCCGTCCTCTTTGGTCGTCCAACAGAAGACCGACTTTCTGTACGAGAACGCGCACTCCCTCGCCGGTCGCCGCGGAGATGGCATGCGCGGGTTGATACTGCTTCGGGAGTTTTTGTCCAAGCAGTTCCCCGTTCGATCGCGCTTCAGGTATATCGATCTTGTTGGCAACGACAATCTGCGGCTTTTCCACCAGCTCTGGATCGAATAACTCCAATTCCCGATTGACCGTCCTCCAGTCGGCAAGCGGATCGTCCTGGTTGATATTTGAAGCGTCGAGCAAGTGGATCAACACCTTGGTGCGGGTTACATGGCGTAAAAACTTGTGTCCGAGTCCGAGTCCTTGATGGGCGCCCTCGATCAGTCCTGGAATATCGGCCACAACAAAGCTCTGTCCATCGCCGTATCCGACCACGCCCAAGTTCGGCACCAGCGTCGTAAACGGGTAGTCGGCAATTTTCGGTCGCACGGCGGAGATCGCGGAGATTAAGGTCGATTTACCTGAGTTCGGCAAGCCGATGATTCCCACATCAGCCAACAGTCGCAGTTCGATGGCCAACTCGCGATCTTCTCCGGGCTCGCCGGGCTGGGCAAAGCGCGGGCCTCTATGGGTCGAAGAAACGAAATGAGCATTCCCTTTTCCGCCGCGGCCGCCAACGGCGACTATGACCTGCTCGCCCGGCGTTTTCAGGTCTGCCAACAACTCGCCGGTTCCGGCGTCACGAACGATCGTTCCGACCGGAACTCTTATGATGCGCTCTTCGCCCCTCTTTCCGTGCTGGTCCTTGCCCATGCCGTGCTGGCCGCGTCCGGCTTTGTATTGCTTTTGATAACGCAGGTCGAGCAACGTCGTGAGCTGGGGATCTGCCACAGCGAGCACGTTACCGCCTGCTCCGCCGTTTCCACCGTTGGGACCCCCTCGAGGAACGAACTTCTCGCGGCGGAAACTCACACACCCGCGCCCGCCGTCGCCGGCAATGACTCTAATCTTTACTTCGTCGATGAACTTCATCGAGCACCAGCAGTGTGCTGAAAAACTCTGATTACAGGCTGCTCCAAAAGGTCTCGGAGACGAGGCGCGTGTTGCTAAGGGCAATGATAACAGAAGTCAGAGGTCAGAAGTCAGAAATCAGATCTGAACAGGTTCCTTTCCCTGCACTTTGTTTTCGCTGATCTCTGATGTCCGACGTCTGACCTCCGGCCTAACTCCGCTGCTCCATGCTCCCTGCTCTTTGCGCTTTACGACTTCGTACGTTGGAGCGCATCGCGACCAAGCGCGACGCCTGCCTGTGCGGCGCACGCAGACAGGATGCATATGGGTCTTTTTTAGCAGCTGCAAATCTGAGATCCGCCATTTGAAATTCCCCGCTGAGCGAGGATGCCGCTATCATTGCCTGTTGCCGGGCAAAAAAAAAGCCCCAAAAGGGGGCTTTTTGCTTGCGGCAGGCGCCAGCTAAGTTAGGCAGGCACTACGTTGACCCGCTTCCTTTCTCTATCCAGGCGGTCGTAGTGGACGATACCATCGATTCTGGCGAACAACGTATAGTCCCGTCCCATGCCGACGTTCTTGCCTGGATGAATACGGGTTCCCACCTGCCGGACGATGATGTTTCCGGCCCGCACCGTCTCACCGCCGAACACTTTCACTCCGCGTCGTTGCCCCTGGCTGTCGCGCCCGTTGCGAGAACTTCCCCCTGCTTTCTTATGTGCCATTCCAAAGCTCCTTCAGTTACACTTCGATCGCCGTAATCTTCAAGACAGTCTGGCGCTGGCGGTGCCCTCTCTGCCGGCTGTAACTTTTCCGCCTTTTCTTCTTGAAAACCAGAACTTTCTTCGCCTTGGCTTGGTTTACGATCTCGCCCATAACCCTGGCGTTTGCAACCAGGGGCGCGCCGATGTTTACTTCGCCGTTGCCGCCGATGAACAAGACCTCACCCAGAGTAACTTTGTCGCCCACCTCACCCGCGAGTTTTTCAACCTTTACGGTGTCTCCCTCGGAGACGCGGTATTGCTTACCACCGGTTCGAATCACAGCGTATTTCATGACTATTTTCCCGAACGTATTTTCTAAAGGAAAAACCCGGCAAAGTCAACATATGCGGGCCAAAGGTGATGGTTCAATTTAACCCAAGATCCCGAGCGGAGCGAGAAATCCTTCTTAATGTTAAAACTAGCCTCCGATTGTAACTCAACACTATCATGCCTACTACAGGAACACGCTCCCCTTGCCAATGGCCTCTATTCTTTTTACTTTGGTTAAATTGAATGTCACTGTCTGTAAGATAGAGACTCTAAGGATCGGGAGGGATCTGATGCGCAAATTAAATTCGAGTTCAAAGTACTTCTTCAGCCTCGTAGCGGTAGCGTTTCTGTTTTTGTCGGGCTGCGGTTACAACGAGATTCAGGGACTGGACGAAAACGTGAAAGCCGCATGGGGCGAAGTCCAAAATCAGTACCAGCGCCGGGCGGATCTGGTGCCGAACCTTGTCTCTACGGTCAAGGGCGCCGCGCAATTCGAGCAGGACACGCTTCAAAAAGTCATTGATGCGCGAGCGCAAGCTACCTCTATCAAGCTAGACGCGCAAGCTTTGAGCAATCCGGAGACCTTTAGGAAATTCGAACAAGTCCAGCAGCAGTTGTCCAGCGCGTTGTCCCGTCTTTTGGTGGTTGTGGAGCGTTACCCCGAACTCAAGGCGAATCAGAATTTTCGCGATCTTCAGGCCCAACTGGAAGGGACCGAGAACCGGATTGCCGTGGCGCGCAAACGCTACGTCGAGAGCGTGGCGGAATACAACAAATCAGTCCGCTACTTCCCGAGCAATCTCACGGCTAAATATCTCCTCGGTCTTGAAGTGCGCGAAACTTTTAGCGCCGAGGACTCGGCCGCAAAACCGCCACAGGTAAAATTCTAGCTGCGGATGAAGCTGCAGAAATTTCCGCCCTCGTTTTCAGGATTCCTGTTGTTCTCGTTTCTGATCCTGAATTCTTTTGCGTTTGCTCTGGACGTGCCTCCGCTGCGGGGTCGGGTCAACGACCTTGCGGGAATGCTGCCGCCGGACCGCGCCCGCGCTCTTGAGGAGCGAATGGCAAATTTCGAGCGCGAAACCGGACACCAAATCGCAGTTCTAACTATCCCCAGCCTGCAAGGCGACGCCCTGGAAGACTTCAGTATCAGGGTCGCTGAAACTTGGAAGGTTGGCCAAAAGGGCTTCGATAACGGCGCCATTCTGCTGGTTGCTCGCGACGATCGCAAACTTCGAATCGAGGTGGGATATGGCCTTGAGGGGATCCTTCCGGATGCCATTGCGAGCCGAATCATACGCGAAGTGATCGCGCCGCGCTTTCGGGCCGGCGATTTTGCCGCCGGCATAGAAGCCGGAACCGAAAGTATCATGAAGATCGCTCGCGGCGAGAAAATCTCTGCAGCCGTTCCGAGGCCTCAAACTGAGAATCGAGACTCTTACGGGATAATGACCACTCTATTCATGGCCGCGCTGTTCGCACTGGCGATCGGCATTTCCCAGCGAACAGTTCCGCGCGGCGCGTTTGGCGGCGCTGCCGCCGGCGCTATGTCGACGGTGCTGGGGGCCGCGGGTGCGGGTCCGCTCTTTTGGATTATTGCCATACTCGCCGGCGGAATTGTGGGCGCCGCCGGTAATCTCTTCGCTCGGCAGAGTTCGAATCGAGCTTGGACCGGTAGGAGCGCGCGTCGCGGTCGCTACGATCACTGGGGAACCGGAGGTTGGGGCACCACTTTTAGGGGTGGAGGTTTTGGCGGAGGAGGCTTTGGAGGTGGAGGATTCAGCGGTGGAGGCGGTGGTTTCGGCGGCGGAGGAGCATCCGGGAGCTGGTAAGCAATGAACGCTGAGACTTTTTTTACCGCCGAAGAGCAAGAACGCATTCGCAATGCCGTAGCGGCCGCCGAACAAAACACTTCGGGCGAGATTGTCCCGATGATGGTGGACTCCAGTGCGCGCTATGCTGAAATCGAAATGACCGGTTTGGCTGCCGGCCTCGTCATCGGCACGATGGCAGCGTTCATTTTTCATGACCCTTTCGCCTATATTCACTCACAATTGGTTTGGCCGCTCGCGGGGGCAGTACTCGGCTATATCGTCTGCAGCATCCCCGTCGTTAAGAGACCTTTGATTCCGAAAGATCGCATCGAAACTGCCGTTGATCTCCGCAGTCTCGCTGCATTTGCCGCTCATGGACTGCATCACACCCGAGAGCATACCGGAATATTGATTCTGATTTCTCTGTTAGAACACCGGGTGGAGGTTTTGGCGGACAAGGGCATCAACGAGAAGGTTTCGCCGGGCACCTGGGACGAGATTGTTCAGATCGTGACCACCGGACTTAAGACCGGCAATGCCTGCGACCGACTTTGCAAAGCCATTGAACGCTGCGGCGAGATTTTAGCTCAGCATTTTCCGCGCCGTCCGGACGATAGAGACGAGTTGGCCAATAAGCTTGTCACCGAACGGTAGGGCCTCAGCCTAGCTTGATTGTTCCGGCATTCAAGTCAGATTCCCCATGATCTCCTCATCGCTGGCCGTCAAGTCCACCGGCTTGCCGAAAGGTTGAGGCCAATCCAGACCCGTCGGCCAATACACTTCTACCTGGTTCCCGTCCGGGTCTTCGAAATAGACGCCGACGGCATTGCCGTGGCTGACGGTGCGGATGATGGGTATGTTGTGCTGCAAAAAAACTCGGTAAAACTCTTTGACATCGGCGAGGCTGGCGCAACGGAAAGAAATCTGCTGCACGACTTTGCCGTCTTCTCGGCCCGGCACCAGCAGCAACTCGTGGTGCTCTTCCAGCCTGTCCTTAGCCGTCATAAATGCATTGCCGGTCTTGGGGCTAACGTCGCTGACGCCCAAACCAAGGATGTCCCGGTAAAATGCCTTGGAACGCTCGATGTCGCGCACATACAGGCCCACGTGACCTAACGACGTCACTCTCGGCATAACTCCTCCTTTCGAACCGTTAACTGGCTCTCGCATTAGCGGCCCGGCAAAAACACGGCCGACTCGAACTCATCATATCGTCAGACTGTCTGAAAACCCGCCCATGGTTCGACTGACTCACACCACGATCGGGAGAACGCCCTTTGAATTTAATGGCTCACCGTTCGTCCCTTTTGCGCAAGACGCATAACGAATCGTCCTGCATCAAGTCGCGACACCCAGCTTCTAGCAGAGGACGCACCGAGATCCAAGACCCGACCATGGAATGTAAAATCTCCTTACAAGGCTCCCGCTAATAAACCTCAGCCGGCCCAGGCGTTTCATCCCGAGCATCGAATGTGCAAATAAAGTTTACGAAATTACTTTCACGCGCGAAAATAATTTTAATATTTTTTAATAGCTTACCTCGTGGCATCTCTATTGCGGCAATCCTTGGTGAAGAGAATCTTCAATGGCGCCTTTTTGGGTTCGCAGACGAGACAGCTGTGATAATTGGCAAATTTACTTTGGGGATTTCATCTTGCCTCATGCAATCGTTGTCAGAAACCGCGCTCGGTAAGAAGGCGGCCCTATGTCCGCTCCCTTGATCCCGGCTGTTTGGAGCCACCTCATTTACAATCTGTTACTTCAGGTCTTCGATGCAGTCTTAACGTATCAAGTATTGATCCTGGGCGTGCCCGAGGGCAACCCCCTTGTGGCCAATGCCATGGCGATGTGGGGGGAGGTTTGGGGGTTGCTTTACTGGAAAACGCTTGCCTGTCTCCTGCTTCTATTGATTTTCGCGTTGAGACACCAACGACGGGATCTTACAATCAAGGCTTTTACCTTGACCGCCACAGTGTATGGTTGTGTTTTTGTCGCGGGATTATACCAACTGCTTTTCCGGCTCGGCGTATAATCAGCGGACCCGCCCGGCTTACCGAGATAATATCGCAGCCGACTTATTTCAGTTGAAACGGCTAACTCTTCCGCCCGTTTGAAACCCTCAAGAAAACTTTCCCTCTTCTCGCTCCGATTGGGTGGTCCGCCTGAAGCGACTTGACCTGATCGTGGCTAACGTGATTTGCAGAAGGGTGAGGCACGTAATCATGGATAATTATTTCTTTTGGTTCGTGGTTTTGCTCGGAATGATTACCATATACCGAATGTTGTCCCGACGGCTGGTCACCCCCAAGTCGAGAGTGGCCGGCATGCTCCGGCGCTACCGAAGCTTCGAACGCGCCGGTCTTTCGGAACAGGAGTGCCTCTTCAAACTGTTGTCTACCCGAAGAGGCTGGACGAACCTGCCTGAGACGTTCTTACGGGAGGTCGTCTCTCGTTTGAGTTCTAAGGAAGACGTCATGAGATTCGTCTCTCTTTCCGAAGGATACCGCTTCGACCAAACACACTTTCCGGGCATCGCCGGAAAACACGATGTCAATGGCGCCATGACGGAGATCGCTTGTCTGTTGGCGAACTTCGGCAATCGGCTTCAACAGGAAGGTCGTCTCAAAGAAGCAGAGTTCGTGCAAAAGCTTGCGTTGAAATTACAGCCCAAAGAGTATTTCACCAATCTCCCGTTGGCCGTTACCTACTACAAAATGGAGCGGTATGCCGAGGCCGTCTCGCTGTTTAAAGACGGCCTTGGCCAGTTCGAAAAATTCGAGATAGCGGCGAAATCCGGGGAGCGCGCATCTTCATTGGTGAACTGTTTAGGATCCAACGCGAGTATGAAAGAGTTAAAAGTCTCCTATAGAGATATGTACCAGTCATGTTTAGAAGCGGCGCGGTCAGAGAAGCAACGAAGCTAACGCTGCGTCAAGGGCTAAGGGCAAAAGCTGGTCCTACCTCTTTGCCATTGCCATCGACCGGAAGGGCTCACCGTTCGAGCCCCCGCTTCACCACGAATAATGCAGGCTCGGTGAAAGCTCGCCATATTCAAGGGTCGTGATAGTTCGAATGGTTGTGCTGGATGGTATTGATGAAGCAAAGGGCCAAAGGATATCCCGCAGGTTTCGCCAGCTTGAGCAGACGAGACACCGTCTCTTCCCTGCGAAAAAAGGTTCGGTAGCCCATTTTCTCGTATTCTTTGATCTCCGGAAGACTGTTTGCGTAGATGATCGCCGCGCCGTTGCTGATTAGGTTCGGCGCCAAGTTTTGACCGAGCGGCAGCCCTTGGCCTGCGTTGTTGCCGATAAGGACATAGTCCAGGGAGTCGTCCAGCTCCTTCAAGGTGCGCATGATTGCCGGCAACGAAACCTCGTCCCAGTTTCTCATCTCGAACTTCGCTTGCTCCGCGGTCAAAAGACTTGGATAGCCTTCGGCAATCCGGAATATTCCGTTTCGTTGAATCAAACGGCTCCACCGAAGGGGCGGACTCGTGACAAAATGGCCGACCGTCACTTCGTTATCGAGGATTAGGGCTATGAAATGGTTAGCCAATGATTGGGAAAGCTCAGCGCGGAAAGTCATAACGTCTCTCCAAGGAAATCAACAGACCCGGCCCGACGTGGCGGCTCCGATAGCTTCAACAGTGGTATCTCTCGACTCGTTCGTTGCTGATAGACACCGAAGTTGGGGTACATCCCTACCAATCGCGGCCAGATACGTTCTTTCTCTTCAGCAGAAACCCTACATGCGAGAACCCGCCGCCGCTCGCCGTTTATTATCACCTCGGCTTCCGGGCAGCACTCGAGATTCAAGTACCATGCCGGATGAATGTCGTTGCCGCCAAAAGACGCTACAACAACGAGGTCGGCTCCTTCCTGGAGATAGAGAACCGGCGTTGTTCGGGCGCGCCCCGTCTTGCGGCCCTTCGTAGTGAGCATCATGAAGGGCGCTCTTCCGAACGCATTGCCCAGTTTTCGGCCGGACAGCTTCCACAACGATAGGTGAAGTCGCCCGAAAAGGCGAATAGTCCTCGGCTTTAGGCGAGCCATTACCTTTCTGTATCTATCAGATTTTTCGGTTCTTCCCAAAGCTGAACGAGCAATCGGCGTTCACGGCGATTGTTGGACCAGCGTGAACTAATTTGAGGCGTGAGATGGTGAAGCGGTAGAGAAGGCCTGGATAGCGGCAAATCGTAGCTAAGAGCCGATATCTAAGCGGCTTTCTTTTTCTTCCTTTTAAAGGATTCGGAATACATCTTGATTTCAGAGCGACGGTCGGAGCTCGCTTCTTTCCAGCACAGCAACCCTCGACGTATGTAATCAGGATGTAGACTTAAGAGTTCGCAGATATTGTCAAACGAAAAAAACCAATCGCTATTTTTCTCGAGAATCCACTCTTCAGTCTCTTGGAATAGCTTCTTTCCCTTTTCGTCCTTTGCAAAGAAATACTTCTGGTAACATTCGATCGCATCGCCTAGGACCGCCACCATAAGCCCCTCTTCTCTCTCCCGAATGTTTTTTTTGAGCAATCTTTCAACCAGTGCGCTGTCCGAAGGGTCGAATAACATTCGTCCATTGTTCATCATTTTAACCTCGCTTCCGACACGATATTTCCCACTGAGGGCCATCAGCTCATAACCATCAATCTGCGGCCGTACAAGCTGAGCGCAGTAACCGTGCCATACGCAATGACAGTCGACGTCAAATTCTGTCCCGCTTTTGCATGAGCTGTCGCCTGGGAAATAAGGCGGCGCCTACCGGGTGGGGGTTTCAGATAAAGGGACGGGCAGAGTTGCCAGAGGAAATGGAGTGGTGTATGGGCAGGCTGTTGTTTGCCGTCGACATCAGTCTGGGCTATTGGATAAGAATAGCTCGATAGCAAAGAAAACTATGGAGAATTGTAAAAGTGCCCGCTCTTAGAAAGGCTACCTCATCTCTGGCGTCGGAGACTTTTGACTATCCGACCGGGATGGTCTGGTGCCCGATGAAAATGAGCGGCATGGCCATCATGAGGTGCGCGCGATTGCAAAAGGAGCTCGGGTGCGGAACCCGTCGAGAACTTCAAAGGCTTCAAGCAACCAAGCCGGAACGTGCTGTGCTCTTCTGGCCTTGGCTCCGGCGTCGAGGCGAGTGCCCGGAGCGGGCGACCGAAAAGCAGATTCGAGAGATTTTGCTGGCAGTAACCCCCCTCAAGCTAGTGCAGCACAGTAGGAAAAATCGGCGGACTTACCGGTGCCCCGGGTGCGGAGGTCGCAAGATGTTCGGCGCGCGCCGGTGCCGCAAATGCTGGCTTATCTCCGTGAGAAAAAACCGCGCAGCCGGATAAAGGTATGACCCCAAGTCTCTAACCCGTTTGGCAAGTCATTGACAGTCGAGTCAATCTTAGAAAGACTGTTCCCATGGACTCAGAACGGCAAAAGCGGGAAGATGAGATCGAGAAACTCATGCAGGGGACGGACCGGAGCCGGGAGTTAGACGTCGCTTTCCAGGAAGAAGTCAGGAAAGCCGCTTCCGCCATCTTTGAGGAAGAAGCGAACAAGATTCAGAAAACTGAGCGAGCGGAGCGGCGCAAGCGATCAATCAGCCCATCAACAGCCGGACTGTGGCTCCTCATGCTCGGAGCCGGGCTCGCATTTTCCATACCCAGCCTGGGAGCGGCGCTTATCGTTTGCGGTATTGCCGTGATCGTCTGGGCTACTTTCCTGAAGTCACCCAAAAAAAAGCCCTCACACAACGGCATACGGACGTAGTGTCGTTGACCGATCCTTAGAGGACGACGCCATCCAGCCCGCAGGCGGGGCGGCCCCTTCTACTTCATCGCAAACCCGCGGATCGTCCTCATCATCTCAAAGCGTATCCAGGCAAACCCTCGGCGCGCGTTTCCCAAGTGACCCCTAGCAGTTTGCTGAAAAACTTTGTGTGCAGGCTGCTCAAAAAGATCTCAGAGGCGAGGCGCGCGAAAAATCGATCCTTCGGCAGAGTCTATCGTGAGCGCAGTCGAACGGCTCAGGACACGCTAGGCAGCGGCGTACGTTTGGCTGGAGTCTTGAGTCTCGAGTAACGCGAGACTCGGAATCCGAGACCCGAAACCGCGTAAGCGCGCAGCCTGTTTAGGTTTGCGC
>JBOHVS010000346.1:0-14451 GCA_050735975.1 Binatia bacterium
TCTCCTGAAGCGTTTTTCGCACATCCTCGGTGGACATGCCCTCGATCTTTTTCACGACCTGCGCGATCCTCTCGCTCTGACCGCGCCTGGTTTCGTTGGCGATGATCGCCCGCGACAGCGCCGCCACTGTCGGCGTGTCAAACAGGGTGCGCAGCGGCAGCTCCACCTTAAAGAGAGTACGCAGCTGAGAGATGAGCCGGACCGCAAAAAGGGAATGTCCACCCAACTCAAAGAAGTTGTCGTCAGTGCCCACGCGCTCTACGCCCAGGAGTTTGGCCCATGTTCCCGCCAACACCTCCTCTAAAGGGTTGCTAGGCGCCACGAACGGCTTTTCGAACGCGGGCCTTGCCTGATCGGGCATCGGAAGCGCCCGCCGGTCAACTTTGCCGTTGGGCGTTAGTGGCAGCGCATCCAGCAGGACAAACGCCGAGGGCACCATATAGTCAGGAAGCTTATGCGTCAGGAACTCGCGCAGTTCGTCGATTGACGGGAAAGGCTGCTCCTTTGCGGTGAGGTACGCCACGAGGCGGTTCTCCCCCGGCGTGTCTTCACGCATGATGACCACGGCCTCGCGCACGGCAGCTCGCCCCTCCAGCACGCTTTCGATTTCCCCCAGTTCGATTCGATGGCCGCGAATTTTCACCTGGTGGTCCAGTCGTCCGAGAAATTCGACATTGCCGTCCGGCAGATAGCGGGCGAGGTCTCCGGTCCGGTAGAGACGAGCACCCGGCTCGCGGCTGAAGGGATCGGGAATGAATCTCTCGGCGGTCAGCTCCGCGCGCTCAAAGTACCCTCTTACAACACCCGCTCCCCCGATGAAGATTTCACCCGCCAAGCCGATGGGGATCGGATGAAGATGCGCATCGAGAATATAGATTTGCGTGTTGGCAACCGGCCGCCCTATAGGAACCGTACGGCCGACCTTTGCCACCGGATGGGTGGCCGACCAGATGGTGGTTTCGGTCGGGCCGTACATGTTATGAACGCGACCGGAAGCCAGCTCGGTCATTTGCTCTGCAAGAGATACGGGGAGCGCTTCCCCGCCCAACATGAGGTCGCTTACCGAGCGCAGGGCGTCCAGAGCCTCCGTGTCCATGGTCAGCATCCTGGCCATCGATGGCGTGCATTGAAGGTGCGAGACCTTGTGCTTTTTGATCTGGGCGGCGAGCGGAAAATTCTCTGTATTCTTACCTGGTTTCTTGTTACTGCGCGCTCTTACCATATCGAGGTAGCGCAGACTTGAAAGAACCGAGTCAGTATCCACGCCAAAATCAACGAGACAAGCCACCTCATCGACGCCGTTAGCCTTTAAACGCGCAATCATCTCGAGACAAGTCTCCGGCGCTCCGAACAGACCGCTGGTCTCGAAGTATCGGTTGAAGGCGCGCTCCCAATGAGGTTTCATCTCATCTTCTGTGAGATCGCCCAGCCCGCCATTCTGCCCCAGACTTTGCGCCAATTTTTGCACGAGATCCGATGAGCTTTTGAGATAGCTAAGAAATGGCTCCCGGATCTTTTCACGCACCGCCTCTGTGCTCTCTCCGACAAAGGTGTGCAGCATCAAGGTGACGTGCCCGTCGCTTGGATCGCGCCCGCATCGGCGGCGGGCTTGACGATACGCGGCGATCTTTTTTGCCAGCTCTTCAATATCTTGACCCAGCAGGTGAGTGAGCAGGTTCGCTCCCATTTCACCTGCCATGCGGAAGGTCTCTGGACTGCCCGCTGCAGTAATCCAGATAGGCAATTCTCGTTGTATCGGCCGGGGGAAGATTTTCACCTGCACATCATTCCCCGCCCCGCCTTTGAAGGAAACCGTTTTCCCGCGCCAGAGCTCCTGCACGGTTTCAATCTCGCGGAACATGATTTCTCTTCGCGCCTGATAATTCTCCGGCGCAAATACGAAATCATTTGCGTGCCAGCCCGAAGCGAAAGAGATGCCTGCCCTACCGTTCGAGAGATTGTCGACAACGGCCCATTCTTCGGCTACCCGGATAGGGTTTTGCAAAGGAAGCACGACGCTCCCTGCCCTGATCTTAAGCGACTTGGTGACCGCTGCCAGCGCAGCGCTGGTGACCGAGGGGTTCGGATACAAACCTCCAAAAGCATGAAAGTGGCGCTCCGGCGTCCAGACTGCCGAAAAACCATGCTCGTCGGCGAACTTGGCGCCTTCCATCAGTAGCCGGTATTTACCCTCTGAAACTTCTCCTTCGTTGCTGGCAAAGTAGAAAAGGCTGAACTCGATCTCTTTTTCGGCGATTTGGCTGTGAAGTTCAGCGGAGCTTAGCAGGTGATTGTCTCCGTGTACGACCACGTGAAAGCCTCGCGTCAAAGTCCAGAACAACTCCAGAATAGAGATGTCGAAAGAGATACTGGTGACCGCCAGCCATACGCCCGTGGACTCGTTCCCAATGCGCCTGTCCATTCCGGCAAAGAAACTTACGACGTTTCGATGCGCGACCATGACTCCTTTAGGCCGTCCCGTGGAGCCCGACGTATAAATGACGTAGGCCAGATTCTCAGCCGTAACCGGGCTCAGCGGATTACGCTGTGGCTCCGCAGCAATGATCTCCGAGTCTGAGTCCAGACAGATCACAGTTGGATTGCGAATTGCGTGTTGCGGATTGCCGATAGGCAATCGTCCAAGCAACTGACTCTGGGTGAGCAGCGCGTGAGCGCGGGAGTCTTCGATCATAAAGCCCAGGCGTTCCTTCGGGTATGCCGGGTCGAGAGGCACATAGGCGCCGCCCGCTTTGAGAATCCCAAGTAATCCGATCATCATTTCAATCGAGCGCTCGACGCAGATCCCCACCAGCACGTCGGGCCCGACGCCGAGCTTTTGTAAATGATGCGCCAGTTGGTTGGCCCTATTGTTAAGCTCCCGGTAGTTGAGTTGCCGGTCCTCAAAGGTCACCGCAATGGCCTCCGGTGTCTTTTCCACCTGGGCCTCGAAGAGTTGATGGAGACAAGCGTTCTTCGAGTATTGCGTTTCGGTGCTGTTCCACTCCACGAGCAACTGGCGCCGTTCCGGCTCCGTCAGGAGCGGCAGATCGGAGAGCCGCTTTCCCGAGTTCTCAGCCATCCCCTCCAGCAAGGTCTTTAGATGACCGAGCAGACCGGCAATCGTCGCATCATCGAAGCGCCGCCGATCATAGGCGATCTTCAACGACAGCTCCGAACCTCCGTATCCATAAATTGTAAGTGGGTAGCTGGTCTTTTCGATGAGCCGAAAGTTTCGCTTCTGCCAGCTTTCACCTTGAGCGCGCAACGCGAAGTTTAACGAGTAGTTGTCGAAGACCAGGATGCTTTCAAAGAGCGCCACTCCGGCCGGCTTCTCACTCCAACTCTGGATCATGACCAAAGGCGTATGCTCATGCGGCCGCACCGCTATATTGCGAGCGCGAATCTCCTTGAGCCAACTCAGCAGCGACTCTTCAGGAGAAACTTGCAGGCGGAGCGGCAGGGTATTGATGAACATCCCTACGATCGACTCCGCCCCCTCTACCGTCGATTGACGCGCAGCTCTTACCACGCCGAAGAGCACATCCCGCTCCCCGCTATAGCGGCTCAGCAGGATACCCCATGCGCCCTGCAGGAAGGTGTTGAGGGTCAATTGATTTTGATCTGCCACCGACAGCAAGGTTGCAGTGACAGCCTGCGATAGCGTCGTCTCTTGCTCTCCACGCTCATCTTCGTCAGCGTTGCCGGCGGAGCCGGATACTGCGAAAGAGGTTACGGCGCTGAAGCCTTTGAGCTTTTTTCGCCAGAACTCCTCTGCCCGAGAGAAGTCTTGCTTCTGTAGCCACTGAATGTAGTCGCCGTACCGGGAAGGCCTTGGGAGTTTCAATTCCTGGCCGCGGCAGAGTGCCTCATAAAAGGCGAAAACTTCATTGAGAATTAAGCGGTGCGATCGGCCGTCCGCCAAGATGTGGTGAAAAGTCCAGACGACTTCGTACTCGGCCTCGTCCATGTGGAAAACCGCCAGGCGCATGAGCGGAGGCTTGGCCAGATCGAAGCCGCGTTTTCGGTCTGATCGAATATAGCCATCCAGACGCTTCCTTTGTTCGCACCTCGGCAAATCGCGCAGGTCCTCGATCTGAGCCGTAAGAGTGCCATCTCGATGGATCTCTTGCAGGGGTTCGCTGAGTCCCTCCCAACGGAAGCTTGCGCGCAGGGCCGAGTGGCGCGACACCACGCGCTCCCACGCTTTTTGGAAGGCCGCGGGGTTTAGGTCCTCGTGTAAAACACACAGTATCTGCTCGACATCCACCCCGGTTTGTTGGGCGTACAAACTATGGAACAGCATTCCCTGCTGGGTAGGTGAGAGCGCGTAGCTACTCTCGATATCAACAGGCATTTGGGTCCTCCTGAATCGTTCCTACTTCCGGTAGTGGTTCAGTTACAATCAGAGTCTACCGTTACATCACGAAAGATTCCTCGCTCCCGCTCGGATTGACACAAAGGATTTGTCATCCCGAACGAAGTGAGGGATCTTGGGTCAAATTGAACCACTACCCTACTTCCTTATGCCTTGCTTTTCTGACACAGAACCATCCAGGTTGATGGATTCCGATCATGGGTGTGCTCCAGAGCGCGAATAAGCAGACGTGCAAGAGCCGATAGCCGGAGGCGTCGAAGGCGGTTGCACCGGAATTGTAGGGGAAAGCGCCGCATCAGGCCCTCGATTTGAATAACTCGAAAGCCGTTTTCTTCCAGTTCGTTTATCAGCTCGTCGCGAAGAAAAAGCTCGTCATAGACCGGGTATTTTTCGAGCCCCTGGGCTTTGCGATGGGGCAGAGAAACGGCGCGGTTTTGCGCATCCATGACAAAGAAACCATTCGGGCGAAGCACCCGCCGGATTTCCCTATAGAGCACATCGCGGCGCGCCCGATCGAAACGACGAACAAAACGCGTGCTATAGATAAAATCGAAATTTTCCGGCGCGAAGGGAAGGACAAAGCCGTCTCCCTGCAGCAGGTGCCAGTTATTGCCCGTAGCGACGGTTCGTTGCCGCGCTTCCTTGAGCATGTTCAAGCTGAAGTCAATGGCTACGGAGAGACCGGGGGCTTTAAATTCGGCGCTGAGCCGGCCCGGCCCTGACGCGAGATCAAGGACTCGCGTGATGGGAAATCGGCTTACGGTTCGCCTGAGAAACGCTAATTGCAGCTCATGGAGAACCGAACCCAAAGGATGGATTATTCGCTTCTCGATGTACTTTTCTACAACTTGGGGGTCGTCGTAAAAGCCTTTGATGCCATCTGTGCTGGTTATCGGTGGAGTCATGCCTTTTTCCAAATAGAGGGGGGCTATCCGATGCCGAGACTGGCATAGGCGCCGGCGATTTCTTCGACGTGGCGCTGCATAGTGAAACGTTGATGGACCTCATGACGCGCATTGCTCCCCAAGCGCTCTCTGAGGACGGAATCTCCGAGCAACTCGACAATGGCCGCTGCAAGCGCGTGGAAATCACCTGGCGGCACGAGCCTGCCGGTGATCAGGTCCTGAACGAATTCGGGTACCCCGCCGATATTGGTGGCGATCACCGGCTTGCCCAGGGTCATCGCCTCTAAAATGACCCGGCCGAAAGGTTCGGGAGTGACCGAAGCGTGAATGACGACGTCGAGGGCGGCGACAAGATCGGCGACATCGTCCCGGAAGCCGGTGAAGATCACGTTGCTTTGCAGTCCGTGTTGTTGAACAAAACGATTTATGTCCGCGGCATACTGCGCCCCGTTGCGATGGACGCCGCCTACGATCAGACAGCGAATCTCGGGCAACACAGACCTGACTTCATTGATGGCCTCGACCACCACAGCGTGTCCTTTCCAGGCCTGGATATTGCCGATGATGCCTACTAGGGGGGCGCCTGCGGGAATTCCTAGTTGTCGTCGCACGGCGCCGGCTTGTGTTGACGGCCGGAAGCCTTCCACGTCCAATCCATCATAGATAACCGTCATGTGTTTGGCGCTGACCCGTTCCGATGCGCAATGTCGATGAACGGCTCCGGTCATGCATATCCCTAGGTCAACGGTTCGCGCAAAGAGCCGGTCGAGCCAGCCGTATTTGGCAAAACCCTTGACATGGCAAACGCAAGGGACTCGCATTAACCACGCAGCGACAATGCCATCGAGGTTTCCACGAAAGCTGTTGCAAAGATGAATCAGGTCCGGCTTGGTTTCTTTGATAATCCTTACCAAAGACAAAGCCGCCGGTAGGGTTTCGCGGAAAAATATCTGCAATTCCTGGAGGCTACGGAAAAGGCTTCTGGCTATTCTGTGCTTGCGCGCCTGCTGGTACATCCCGTTCTCCCGCAAGGGGTTGTTCCGCGCGCGTCTCTTCTTATCAACGATCCGAACCGGGATCTGTAGTGTTTCCAGCTCGGCCTGAAGGCTCTTTCTCTCGTACAGAACCACGATCGGTTCACAAAACCGGCGATCAAGGCCGCGCAGCAGGTGTTGCAGCCCGGTTAACGATCCCCCGACGACTCCTCCAATCGACGCCTCAAGATATAGAACGCGCACGGGAACTCCTTGCTTCATCATGTTCGCATCGAAGAACAAAGGTCGTGGATTTGCTCGACGGCGGGTCCACAACCATCACCCCAGCCCACAGTAAGCTCGTAGCTTTGGCCTTTTCTCAGGAGCGCTTCAAGCGCCGGTTCCTCGCCGTTGCTCGAATTGAGATGACCGGTCGTGGAGAGACCGAGGACGGAGCGGTAGACGAGGTAGCGCCTGACTTCCTGAGCGATCCAGTTGACCGACGCAAAGCGTTGATACGCTTCTTGGGCCGTGAGCGCGCGAAGACTTGGCTTGTGTCCAAGTCCCACAAAGAAAAAGAGACGAGGGATGGCTTCATCAGCAACGCGTTCCGGAACCGGGTGAAACCAGGAACGGTCGTACACGTGCCGCTGCCCGAGCGGACGGAGCAGAGAAGTGGGGCTGCCGATAAGATCGAGACTTCGGTCGTCCAGCAATACCGGTTCGGGGCAGCGAAAGACTCTCTCTTTGCCGTAAAATATGATGTTGTCTGACAGGAGCCGGCTTCCAGGCAAACCCAGAAGGGCGAGGCTCAACGTCGATTTACCACAGCCCGGCAGACCGCACAGAACCACCCCGGTGCCGGCCACCTCGACTGCGGCAGCATGCAAAGGAAATAGTCCGCGGCGCTCGAGATACCAGAATGAGGGATAGTAGACCATGTAATAAATAATCGTGCTGAACCGCTTTCTTCGCAGCGCCGGCAAGCGCTTCCGATGCCACGCCTTCTTTATTCGGTCGCGTAGAGGGACGCGACTGAGAGAGAAGAAGTGTTGTCCGATGACTTGAAGACGGCGCTCTCCGAACACAAAACGCAAACGAAGGTCTGAGAAATTATCAATTCGCGACCAGGCGATTTCGTTGGCGCCGATCTCGATATCCCGGTCCGGCCGCCTCTTACCGGGGGCGATCGCAGCGTAGCTCATCTTGGGAGGCGCCGCCTCGATCCATTCCAGACGAGCTTCGATTTCAGTCTGACCGGCTTGCGGCAAGGCCCCTGTTGGCCTCTCTTCGAAGTGGCTTCTGGCAAACCGATTTAACGATTCCACACCCGACGAGAAATCGACCCGGACGCTCTGGATCCGTATGGTGGCCGCGCTAGATTTCATACTATCAATCTGCAACTAAGCCCTCTTTGCCCTTCGCTCTTAGCTCTTCGCTCTTTGCTCCCCGCTCCTTGCTCTTTGCTTCCTGCTTTTTCCATCGCCGCTCGGATTTTCATCAGACCTTCAACGACGCCGAATTTGGGTCTCCACCCAAGCTCTTCGCGAGCGCGTGAAGTGTCGTAGGAAAGCGACGCTAAGGCGCGTTCAAACTGATGGCGGGAAACGGGCGGGGTGATGCTTAGCCAGCGGCACAATCGTTCCAATAGCGAAAGTAAAGGATAGAGCGGTGTTGGAGACAACAGGATGATTCGTCCTTTGATTAGTTTGACGCGCCTTAGCAGGGCGAGATATTCTTTCTGGGAGATTCCTTCTTCCACGATATTATAGGCCTTGCCCACGGCTCGATTGCTCCGCAGCGCGAGATGCACCGCCTCGGCAACATCTTCCACATAGGAAAGGGACAGCCGCTGATGCGACCGGCCTACGGCAATGGTTAAACTGGGAGCGATCGGAACACACAGTCGCGCCACGAAGGGAGACCTGCCTGGGCCGTACAGGATTCCAGGGCGAACCACCGTGACCGGCAGGTTGCGGTCGCGGTGATACTTCCAAACCAATCTTTCTGCTTCAATCTTGGAGCGTGTGTAGTGGCCGCGCGTCTTTTCGCTGTCGTCAAACGAGGATTCTTCGGTCACTGTTCCCTGACCATCCAGGCCATAGATTCCCAGGGAACTTATATGGAGGAACCGACTAACGCCTTCCCGGCACGCCGCCTCCAACAGCCTTTCGGTGCCGCGAACCGTGATCTCTTCGAATTCTTTCCAAGGGCTATCCGTTTGCACGTGGGCGGCACAATGACAGATGGCATCCATGCCTTGAACCGCGCGTTGCAGTGAATCTTCATCTTGAAGATCACCGGTTATCTCTTCGGCGCCCGCGAGTCCCGGATTCATGCCGTGTTTACGGGCGGCTCCTTTGTGACGAGCCCTCACTAAAACGCGCACGAAATCCCCGGCATCAAGCAAACGCCGGACCACGTAGCGCCCAAGGAATCCTGTTCCACCTGTGACCAGAATCTTCATTTGACTTGCATGCAGCGTATGGAACGCTTAGCCCGCATTATTCATTGACCATGGAGAAGCAGCGATAGTGTGTTCTTAGCCTTCGGGGGCGCGCCCTTCCGGCCGCGCTCAATAAGTCTCTGCCTTGTAGGCCGCCGCCCGATCCGCTCCAAAGGTGGCTACTCCATCGGTCGGGGCCTGAGAGCAAACTCCACGTCCCTGTGACCGCGGCCTTCACGGCTCGCCCCCTCGGCGGCGGCGCGCTCGCTGCGCCTGCAGATAAAGTCGATAACCCTGGTCACCTCGCGCCCTTGTTCCCCGGTCACGGGAGGAGGACCGCCGTGTTCGAGACAACTGTAATAGCGCTGGATCAAGGTGCCCATGCCAGGATAGAAGTTCATCTTGCCGGTAAGCACCTGGAAGCCGCTTTTCACGGTACTGCCAAGGAGCTGTAAGCATTGGTCTATATTGAACCAGCTCTTGGCGAGGAGCTTTGGCAGGCGGCGGTCTTTGTAAACAATGAGCGTGTTGTTGTTAAGATTGATCTGCAGACTGGCCTTTGATCCGTAGACAGTGAGATAATTCAAATAGGGTTGAGGGCTCAGGGAAAACGTCAACAGCCCGAGTCCCCGCTCTCCTTCGAAAACCGCCCGCACCTCCTCGAAGGGTGTGCCGGGACAAAAACCCGTATGTTTGGTCGCAACCGATACCAGTTTGGCTTCCGGCATAAAGGCGAGTAAGAGGGAGATCGGATGCGGGGCTATATTCTGAAGGATACCGCCGGGCAGCCGCGAGACCCAACCCTCTTCTCCGTTTGGGCCGTTCCGAGACACACGCACGTAGCCCTGAAAAGCTTCGACACCCACCACTTCACCCAAAGCGCCGCCTGCGACCATCTGTCTTGCCTGGAGCATCACCGGGTCAAAAAGCCGATTGTGATCGACACAGAGACGCATCCCCGTGCGCTGCGCCGTTTTGACCATTAGGTCCGCTTCCTCCAGGGATACCGCCATGGGCTTCTCCACCAGTACATGTACGCCCGCCTCCATCGCTGCAATGGCGAGATCAGCGTGAGTCTGGGGCGGAGTGAGGATGTGGACAACGTCGAGCTGTTGCTCGCTGAGCAACTTCATCGGATCGCTATACACTTTGCTAACGTTGAACTGTCTGGCCATGCTCTCGGCCTGTTTCCGATTCACATCGCACACTCCCACGAGTACTGATTCCTTATATGCGCGGATATAAGGGATATGGGCGCGGGCGATTTTTCCACAACCTATGATTGCTACGCGAACCACGGGAGACTCCTATCTGTTGAGGTGGTTAAAGTTTCGGTTCTTTCAGCTTTGGCATGGGTAACACGGAACCCGGTCATCCTGAGGTTCTCGAAGGGTGACCTTGGCGGGCTGAGCGAGACACTTCAATCCAATCTCGCATCAGTTCTTGGGCAACGGCCATGGGGCCGCTGCCCGTCCACGTCATTGTATTCTTTCTGCTGGAAACACCTCGGCCGGTGAGAGGTATGACATAGTGAAGCGGTGTTTGCCGGAGGCCGAGACGGGGATCTGTTCCGGGAATTCGAAATCAATTTCAAACGATGGCGAGCCATGCTCAAGAATAACATTCCGCAATTGCTCGATGACACGGTGCTCTTCAAATTCAGCCCCTTTAACGATGCGAATAAGCAAAATCCTCGGTGTCGTTTGAATAACCTGAAACTGGCGCACCCCCGGCATGCCATAGAACAGGTGGGTAAAGAATTCGCCGTGCAGCAGCTTCCCTTCGGGAGATACAATGATGTCTGCGGCGCGGCCCTCGATCCGATCTATTCTGGGCATGCCACGGCCGCAGGCGCAGCGCGTATCGGGAGCCGCTATCCCCACGTCGCCGATGCTGTACCGGATCAGCGGGAAGGCATAGTTGGTCAGGTTGGTGACAACAATATGGCCGGGCTGACCGGGGGGCAACACCGTTCCTTGTTTGTCGACAATCTCCAGGTAAGTGGTTTGGTTCAGCACATGGAGGCCGTCGTGCGCCTCACATTCCTGGGCTATATTCCCTACTTCGCGGCAGCCATACCGGTTGAGCGCTTTGCAGCCGAAAACCGTTTCCAACTTCCGCCGCTGCATTTCAGTTAACATTTCGGCTGTCGGCTGGATCGCTTTCGGTCTAATCCGCAGCCCGCCATGCTGCTGGATGTAGTCTGCAAACAGAGTCAAAGACGAGACATAGCCTACGACTAATGTCGGTCTAAAACTCTGCAGCGCTTGAGCGTAATCCCCGACCCCTTTCCAATCCAGGTCAAAGGTATTAATGCGTAATAGATTGAACCGCAACCGCTCCGCCGACTTTGACCAGCGCCCCCTCCGCGTACCATAATCGATACCTCGCATAATCACCCAAGGGTCACCCGGACGGTAACCGCACATTCCGTATGTGAGGAATTTGTCCGCGGTGTTGGCCATCTTGTAGTGCCGGTCTTGGTAAAACGTGAGCATCTGTCCGGTGGAACCGCCTGTATGATTTTTGCGCAGGTTTTGACGGTCAACTCCCGTCGCTATCAGGCTGTCGAGCCCGCGCTGGATGGCTGCTTTGGTTAGGATAGGAAACTTTTGGAAATCTTTGGGTGTGCGAACATCGTTGGGGTGACCGCCCGCTTTTTTGAATATTTCACGATAATAAGGCACCCGGTTGTAAGCGTGCGCCAGCAAGTCCTGCACCTTCCTCCAACTGGATTCCCGTAGACGCTCGGGCGACCACCATTGGCTTTCCTCAAGCGCGCGGAGGCGATTTGCCAGTGACCGCTTCCGTGCCATTGTCAGGTGATGATTGCCTTGAGCTGTGAAACGATAGAACATGTTTGTCATCCAGGAGAATCATTAACTCTCGGCCAGCTTACTTAGAAGCGGAGGCGCGTAGAGCTCGGTGATATTCCGGGAGCTGATGCTGCGAAAGTTGGCAGGGTACGTTAACGTCAGATAGTTGCTGTAGCGCTTGTCCTGATAGTTCTGTATCTGCCCCGCGCGAAAGGCCGCTTCAATCTCGCGCACTCCGGCCTCCACAGTATAGGAAGGCTTAAAGCCCAACTCGCGCCGGATTCTAGCGAACGACACGTGATAGTCCCGATTATCCGCGCCGTTTCCGTGGTTCACCAGCCGCGCCTCCGGGATCAGGCGATGGATGAGCTCCCCCACCTCGGTGATTGTATAATTTTGTTCGTCCGATCCTACGTTAAAGACCTCCGCCTTTACACTTTCCAAAGGCGCCGCCAGGCAGCGTACGATAGCCTGCGCGATGTCTGCCACGTGAACGAACGGCCGCCACTGTTCCCCGCCAAAGATTGTGATCTCGCCATCACAAACCGCCTTGGCGGTCAGGAGATTGATTACCAGATCAAAGCGGGGCCGGGGAGAGCGACCGTAGACTGTCGCAAAGCGTAGAATCACCGGATGAAAATTAGGTCCGTTTAAAGCTAGCAACGCCTGCTCGGAACCGATCTTGGCCCGCGCATAAACCGATACCGGGTTCAACGCCGAGCGCTCATCTACGGTCCTGCTGCTGGCGCCATACACGCTGCACGACGACGCATAAATAAACCGTTTGACCCCACATCCTTGCGCCGCCTCGGCCACCATCTTTGTGGCGGCCAGATTGATCTCGAGTGTCAGTTTTTCGTCAAACGCGCATGCCGGATCACCGACGAGCTCGCCCAGATGGACCACCGCATCCATGTCTAGCATGGCCCGGAAGACGGCGCTCACGTCGCGCGAGTCCCCTTCTACCAACTGAAAGCGCGGGTCGCCCGCAAGTTCGGCGAGCGACTCCTGGCCGTACAGCAGCGGATCAAGCACGCGCACCGAATAGCTTTGGCGCAGCAATTCCCGGCATAGCACTGAGCCGATGTAGCCCGCCCCGCCGATGACGAGCACGTGCTGGATGCGCCCGTTCTGCCTGGATTCGCTGCGTAGCGCAGGCGCCTCACGTTCGAGCACCCGGCGCCATAACTTCGCCCACCACCGCGCCCCTGTCGTCAGGCCCATTGTCAGTAACCACCCTATCAAGAGTACCGAACGCGGCGTTTCCTCCAGCCAGCTGCGCGCCAGGCTTAGATAGAGCACAAAACCAAACAGCACGTACGATAAGCTCACGGCCTGAAAAATCACCAGGGCCTTGAAACGACCGCGATAAAACCGGCCCCACGAATAGAACCCGCTCATACTGTAGACTGCCAACGCGATGATCGTCAGTACCCAGAACGTTTCCACATAGATCTGCACCGCTTCGACCATTTGAACTTGGGCCGGGCGGCCGATGTGGTTGGCAATTCTCCACAGCATACGGAGCATCAACGCGACGCTGTAGGCGACGTTAACGATCAGAACATCGGCTGCGGCGCGAATTACGACTTGAAAGGTCAAGTATTTGAGAAATTTCATGCGTCTCAACTCCTTTAGGGGGTCAGCTTCTAGGGTGATTTAGGGTGTCTAGGGTTTAGGGTGGAGGGTTTAGAGTTTAGAGAGATAGAGACAGAGACCACCCCGACTCTCGACTCTTAACCCTCAACTATTTGCTATAATCGCGCACCACATCGGCGACGGCCGCAATCACGTCTTGCCTATCGCCTTCTGTCATCGCTGGGTAGAGCGGTAAGGAGACAATCCGGTGATAGAACCCCTCGGCGCGGGGAAAACTATCCTCCGGTTGGGGGAAGCGTTTGCGGTAGAACGGATGGAGATGCACCGGAATAAAATGCACGCTGGTGCCGATATTGCGTTCCCTGAGTTCGTCAATAAACCGCGACCGATCGACGGTCAATCGCTCGAGATTCAGCCGGACGACATAGAGGTGGTAGATGTGGTTGCGGTCGCCGTAGGTAATGGGCGTTTCGATCTCGGGAAGACCGGCGAAAGCTTGGTCGTACACGCGGGCATAGCTTTGGCGCGCTTCGACAAAGCCGTCCAGCCGGCGCAGCTGGTGTATGCCAAGAGCGGCCTGGATGTCGGTCATGTTGGCTTTGTAACCCGCTTCCACAACCTCGTAGTGCCAGGAGCCGGCGCTGGTGTAGCGCTTCCATGCGTCCCGGCTCATGCCATGCAAGGTGAGCAGGCGCATGCGGTCGGCGAGGCCCTCGTCGCCGGTGGTAATCATCCCGCCTTCGCCGGTGGTCATGTTTTTCGTTGCGTAAAAAGAAAAGACGGCGGCGGAAGTGACCGGCGCGCCTTCCGACAATGACTCAGAAAGGCGAGACGAGCCGATTTTGCTGCCGCGGTAGCTCGCCCCGACGGCGTGGGCGGCATCCTCCACGACCGCCAACCGGTGCCGCGCGGCGATCCGGTAGATCGCATCCAGGTCGCAAGCTTGGCCGCTGTAATGGACCGGCATGACCGCCTTGGTGCGCGGAGTGACGGCGGCTTCGATCTTGTCCGGGATAACATTAAAATCGTCTCCGACGTCTATCAGCACCGGCCGCGCCCCCAGATGAACAACCACGTTAGCCGTGGAGCAGAAGGTAAAAGTAGGAAGAATGACCTCATCGCCGGGGCCGATCCCCAGGGCCGCCAGCGCAATGTGGAGGCCGGCGGTGCAAGAACTCACAGCGATCGCGTGGTTCGCATCGGTATACTCGGCAAATTCCGCTTCGAAGCGTTTGACCTTGGGGCCGGTCGTAACCCATCCCGACCGTAACGAGTCTACGACCTCGGCAATCTCTTCCTCACCGATCGAAGGTAAGGCGTAAGGAAGAAAACGATT
>JBOHVS010000347.1:0-4481 GCA_050735975.1 Binatia bacterium
TATCGAACGAACGGCAAGCGGGAAGGGTTCCGCTATGGGCCTATGACGAGGTATCAATCTCATGAACTGTCACCCTGACATTTTCACCTTGCTGCTAACCTGACACTTTGACGTTGCTACGACACAACAAAAAATTTATGACTCAACAAGAAGAAGTTTTGGCTGCCTACTACACGTCGTGACCGTTTTTGATCCGTCGTCTGCTTGTAGTCTAGAAGAGCGTCAAGATTTCCTGCTACGAGGGAGAATTGGCTCTGCTACTGCGGTTGCACGCCAAAGCCGCCAATTTTTATCGCCCGGCGCGTCGTTTTTGCGCAGTCCGCTTGCAGTCCAGAAGGTTTTTTTAGGATTTTTGTCTTTGTTTGATTCTTTGATTGAGCGACTGGAGAACTCCGGCGTCTACCGCGGCGATGACGTCGACGGCCGCGTCCAATTCTTCCTCGGTCATTCCCGCTTTCCTTGCGTCCGCAAGGCGCCGTTCCACTCAAGGATCGCAAAGACGCATGACTGCGACTGCAAGACCGATGAGCATCTTCTCCCGTTCGGTGAGACATTCCACGGCATGAGCGTCACGATAGAATTGACGAAAATCGGCCCGTTTCAATGTCGGTGCTCCTCTCTTGTTGATAACTCTGATTGCAGGCTACTCAAGAAGACCTCAGAGACGGATGCGCAGAAGGCAGGGAGCACGGGGCAGGGAGCCGCTGACCTCTGACTTCTGACCTCTGATATCTGCCTGCGACTTCATCCCGGCTTCACGCCGCAGATAAGGGCGTAAGAGAAGCTTCCTTTGACATGCACATGGTCGTCATGTCGGTGCCAGGTGAAGTAAATTTTTTTCAGCCGCTCGGCCAATTCCGGCGCTTCGGTTTCCAACTCTTCGGCCACCTCCAGCCAATGCCGGCCGGTGGGAATACCGTCCATGCCTTCCTGATTGAAGGAAAATGACAAAATGTTAGTACGCGGGATACGGAAGCCCGCCTTCGTCAACGAACGTTGGATGCTGCTTGCCGTGTGAAAGCGAAAATTCCCACCGTGGGTACGCCGGAACACCTGATTGATTTTCGCCTCAAGAGCGACGTCCACCGGAGCCTCTGCCTCTTCAATAATCGGATCGAGAACCACAAATCGACCGCCGTTCTTCAACACGCGCAGGACTTCTTTCACCATCCCTTCGGGATTCCCGAAGTGATGCAGGCTGAATGAGACAAAGGCTCGGTCGAAAGAGTTAGACTTAAATGGCAGGGCATCAGCCTCTCCGGCGCTCTGATAGTAAGCAGAAATCGGATCTTCATGCTGGTGGCCGACATCGAGCATCGCCAGCGCCTGATCGAGACCTACGATCCGGCCGCTCTTCAGACGCTTCGCCACCGGCCGAGCGACTCGACCCGTGCCGGTCGCCACGTCGAGAATCTGTTCGTCGCCCTGCAAAGCGAGCATCTCAGCCAATTTGTCGGCGAGATCGTCGCGTATCTTCGAGGTCCGGCGATCGAACTCCGCCGCGTGCTGTGGATCATGAAAACGGGTTTTCTGCTCGTGCCCATGGCCATGTTCATGACGGTGCCCGTGCTCATGGTCATGACCGTGAGCGTGATGATGTTCGTGCTCGTGATCATGATCGTGGCGGTGATCGTCAGCCTGCACCTGATCCTGATTGTGATCTTCGTGTCCTTTGTGACCTTCGTGGTGCTGATTTTGGTCCCGTTTCATTGCTTCGCCATCCCTTCGATAATCTCCCATTGCTCATTGCTGACTTTCATGATTGAAAGACGCGACAGCCGGACCAGGTCGAAATTTGCTAGTTTTTTGTTGGCCTTGACTTCCGCCAAGGTGACCGAACGAGGCAGCACCTTGACCGCCTCTATATCGACCACGAGAAGCTTGGGATCATTCTTGCCAGGGTCGGGATAGGCGCCGCTCAGCGCGCGGGCGACGCCGACGGCGGCCTTCTCGTCGCCGGTGTGATAAATCAGGATCTCATCGCCCTTCTGGATGTCCTTGAGGTTTTTCAGCGCCAGGTTGTTCTTGACGCCGTCCCAGGCGGTTTTCTTGTCTTTCTCCAACTGTTGGAAAGAATAAGCGCTCGGTTCTGTTTTAAAGAGCCAACGGTTCGCCATCGTCCAAAGCCTCCTCAGGGAGTAGATATCAGCGGTCAGAAGTCAGCGGTCAGCGGCTGCTTGTCTTCTACGCTTAGCCCTTGGCGACAGATTCGGAGCCCCTGCCTCTGAGATCCTTTTTTGACCAGCCTTTTAACAATCTCTTATAGACCAGCTTAAGGTTGAGGTCTAGTTCGGGCTTTCTGCCTCCTAATTTTTACTTTTTTAGTTTTGAATTTTAACTTTGCCCGCCTGTTGTAATACGGATCTGTCATTCTACACTAAAACTAACCGGCGACTAAGACATGAGTTCGGAACAACAGAACGGAGAGCGCACTGTAGCCTCTTTGCACCACGTGGTGATCATCGGCGGGGGCTTCGGTGGACTCTATGCCGCCCAGGCTCTGCGGCGCGCGCCAGTCAGGGTCACGCTTGTCGATCGACGCAACTTCCATCTGTTTCAGCCGCTGCTCTATCAGATCGCCGTCGGCGGATTGTCTCCGGGGGACATCGCTTCTCCACTGCGCGCGGTGCTTCGCCGGCCCAACACGCAGGTGATCATGGACGAGGCGATCAAGATCGAGCCGCAGGAACAGAAGCTCGTTTTGCGCAAGCGGGATCTAACTTACGACAGCTTGATCATCGCCACAGGCGCGCACCATTCCTATTTTGGGAACGATCTCTGGGAATCTTATGCGCCCGGTTTAAAGACCATAGAAGATGCGCTCGATATCAGGCGGCGCGTCTTTCTTGCCTTCGAGTGCGCCGAGCTGGAGAGCGACCTGGAAAAGAGGCGCGCCTATCTGACTTTCGTCATCATTGGCGGCGGCCCCACCGGCGTGGAACTCGCCGGGGCTCTGGGAGAACTCGCGCGATCGACACTCAAGGATGATTTTCGCGCGATCAAACCCGAAGCATCGTCGATCCTTTTGCTTGAAGGCGGCAATCGAGTCCTGCCCTCCTACCCGGCGGGTTTATCTGAGAAGGCGCAACGGGCGCTGGAACGTTTGGGAGTTACCGTCACCACCGGTGCGCTAGTAACCGATGTCCGGAGAGATCGGGTTGTTTACCGCCGGGGAGAGGAAACGGGCGAAGTCGAGGCCGGCACGATCCTGTGGGCTGCAGGCATGAAAGCCTCGTCTCTGGGCAATGAATTATCTCGCATCATACCGGCAAAGACAGACAGAGCCGGGAGGTTGATGGTAAATCCCGACCTGACCGTTCCGGGATATTCCAGTATATTCGTCATCGGCGACCTGGCACATGTCCCGGGCCACGATGGCAATCCGCTTCCCGGGGTAGCGACGGTGGCAATGCAAGAAGGGCGTTATGCCGCCAAGCTCATCCGCAATCGGCTGCGGGGAAAGGCCACCAAGCCGTTCCGCTTCCGTAACCGCGGCAATCTCGCCGTCATCGGACGCAACGCCGCAGTCGCCGACCTCGGCAGGCTTCGCTTCTCCGGATTTCCCGCGTGGCTTATCTGGGCCATGGTGCACATCGTTTATCTGATTGAATTCGATAACAAACTGTTGGTCATGATCCAGTGGGCCTGGAACTACTTCACCCGCAAGCGCGGCGCGCGGCTGATTACGGAAACCGTCCGCGCCAGACCGGACGTGGCGGGCTAGTCCCAATCTCCACCTCTTACGACTCTCCTGAAAATAATAAAAACTCGGTTCCCGAGCCGGGAGTCACTTGAATTTTTACGAACCGCAAAATTGCAACATCTCTAACTGAGTGGTAAAAAGGCCGGGTGTCCTCTTTTTCTGATTTCTGTCAAGGCTTTTTCACGCGATATTTCGAGCTTAATCCGACCGAGGCCGTCTACTACGGCATCGAGGGTTATGATCATCGGCTCAAAGACTTCTCCGATGAGAGCTACCGAGAGGAGAAGACATTCGTCCGGGAGTCGTTGAAGGAATTGCGGCAGATTTCGCCGAACGAGCCCGACGGGGACGGGGCAATAGATTACGCCTTGCTCGAAGGACGTCTCGCCATTGACCGCTACCAGCACGAGAAAGAAGATTACCGCCTGAAGTGGCCCGACTATTACTTGCCGACTGACGCGATCTACATTCTGACGGTTCGTCCAACGAGGGATTTTTCCGCGAGTCTCTTAAGCCGTCTGCAGCGAAGCCCGCAAATGATGCAGCAGGGTATCGCCAACTTAAGCCGCCCGGAAGCCAATCCGCCGCGGCTATGGACGGAGATGGCGATAGAGGCGGCCAAAGGCGGCATAAGTTTTCTTGCCAGCCTCCCTGGTCACCCCAAGGTGCAAGCTGAAGTCAAAGATACCGCGGCTTTAGACAAGGCGATCGAGCAGTCGAAACACTCGATCAAAGACTTCGCTGGCTTTCTCGAGACCGACCTTCTGCCACGCAGCCG
>JBOHVS010000348.1:0-2875 GCA_050735975.1 Binatia bacterium
AGGTTCTTCAACGAAAGAAGCCCTTCGGAGCGGATCCCGGGGTAGGTTTCCCACGAGGAAAGATTTTCCGGGATAAGCTGGATGTTTTGATTGAGAAGCTTTTCCTCGCGCAGCACATTTTCAGACACGGCCAGCTTGCCGATAATGGGGACCTCCCGGACTCGATGGACGCTCCTGTACAAGTTCGCCTGCTTGCAGCCTGCGGCCTCTGAAGGAAGATAAATTCCCGACCAGAAGTGGAGATGCTCCATAAAGAACCGCCCCACGAGATCGTTCCGGTTTCCCAAGCCGGACTTCTGAACCTGGTTGGATAGCAGAAGCAAACGCGGTGTCTCGATGCCGCCCACGGCCAAAATGAAAACCTTTGCCGACAGCCAGAACCGATTGCCCGCCAGGCAGCCAACGCGGAGCCGCTTCACGGTTTGCGCCGTTTCGTCGGTCTCAATCTCGAGCGCATTGGCAAAAAGAAACGTCAGGATATTCTCCGCCTGGGTGACTTCATAGCGAAGATCGTGGATGAATCGATTATTTGAAATGAATTTAAATATGACGGTCTGAACGCGGCCGTTCACGAACGGCAGACGAGGCCTGTTCGCCGGATCCTCCCAATCGTTGACGTCATAAGAGGCCGGTTCGATTTTAAGAAGGGATTGAGCGCGGTCGTAAAATGGATCAAGCTCGGCTTTTCCAAAAGGCCAGCCGCTGTGCGGCACCCAATCCCGTTCCTCGAAATCGATAGAATCGAAAGGTCTCAGGCGGGCGGCGCTGACACAGCCATCGCCCATGTCTATGTCCCACAAATTGGCCGATCCGCCGAAATACCTGGCGCGCGCGTCCTGCAGAGGAAAATAGCGATAACCGACGTTTTCGCCCGAGCATAGCGACTGGATCTCGGGGTTGAATTTAAGATCGCCGCTTTCAAGCAGGCAAACCTCAACGCCGCGGTCGATGAACTCTCTGGCGAGGGTAATTCCGGCCACGCCTGCGCCGACGATGCAGACGTCTGTTTCAACCGTCTCGTTTTCCGAGACCGATCGGGCATCGACGATCATTACGGCTGAATTCTCACTTAAAACTAAATCGGCGGTTGCGCGCCGGGCCGCAACTAAATAAGAACAGAAACTTTCACCACGAAGGTCACGAAGAGCACGAAGTGGAAGAGTATAAACTGTCCGAACCCTTCGTGTCCTTCGTGTGCTTCGTGGTGCGATCGTATTTCATTCGGTCTTCTCCGCGCCCTCCGCCTGCCTGTGCGTGTCCGCACGCAGACAGGCGCCTCCGCGGTGAAACATCCGAATTCTTCTCACCACAGAGGCACAGAGTTCGCGGAGAAAGCCTCACCACGAAGGTCACGGAGCGCACGAAGAAGGATTTTCGCGCAAAGGCGCAAAGGCCGCCAAGTTTGGAGAAGATAGGAGATGTTTTCCTTGGCGTGCTTGGCGCCTTGGCGCGAGAAATAATCCTTTGGTCTCCTCTGCTCTTCCTGACTTCGTGCTCTTCGTGTGCTCGGTGGTGAAAATCTTTTCCGTCTCCGCGCCCTCCGCGCCTCCGCGGTAAGTTCTCTTCGGGGTTATGAAAGGCTGCGACGGATGTACAGGACGGCATCGCCGCGAAATGGAGCTGTGAATTGCCGGGGACCTCGCCCCACAGTGGGTTCGTCCGGGGTGATCTTGCCTGTCGCTGGATTGAACCATTCGATCTCGAACCGCTCGCCGCCGGCAGCCAACTGCACGGACACCGTGCGGGCAAACAGTTCCAGTGAAGCCAGGTGCGACCCCAGTCGTTCGGACAGGGATGTCGCGAATGACTCGACCGAATGAGATCCGCCGGGGAGATAGACGAGATACTCGAAGCCAGGATTAGCCAAACAGTATCCGGTAGAGGCTAATTTACCTGCCGGAATCATTTTGGCCAGGTCGATGCGATTGGCGTAGTAGAGAGTTTGGCCCATGGCCAGGCGGGTCTCTTTCAGAAAGGGATGGTCGGGCTTGTTCCATGGGTCTTTGTACCCCGGAGCCGGATTTTGTATCACATCCATCAGGATTGGATTCAAACCCCTAAGAAAGCTTTTCCATACCCAATCGGGAGTAGGTTCTCCCAACTGGCCAATAAGGTGATCGGTATCACTGATGATGACTTTTTTACCGTCTCCGGCGGGCGGTTCATACGAGTAATCCTGACCCGGTTCGCTACGAAGCGATACCCAGTCGGCCCGGCTGTTAAGCAGCGCCGCATTCGCTATCGCGTGAGCGTCCCCTCCCGCCGAAGTCATTCCGACCGGATGCTGCTTGGGCAGTTGCTTCTCGTAATCATGGATCAGCCGGATCATGGAATACTGCCACGCGAGCGTCTCCCGGCGCAGCTCGTTTCCTATTTCAAAGAGAACGTTGTCGAGATCATTAACCGTACCAACCACTTTCTTAACGTAGGCTAGCTGAACTGCATTTACTTCCGGAGAAGTGGACGTATGAATTTCGCGCCCATCGCCATCTCCGTTAGCATCTCCGTTGATGCCGTTTATGTTGTTTGCCGGGTTTAAGGGATGCGTCCGCCAGTCAATGAATCGGTTAAAAAGCATAATCGAAACATAGATTCCCCGGCTGCTGGCCTGCATCACTCTGGCGCGTAGCCTCTTGAAGTACTCTTCATTGAACCTTGTAAGGTCAAATTTTGGCTGGCCGTCATTGCCCTCTCCCGGTCCGGTCCGCTGCCATGGCAGCGGAGAAACAAAGGACGCCCCTTTCGAAGAAGCGCGCGTGCTCTCCTGCACCCACAGCCGTATGAAGTTATGGTTGTGTTGTCTTAAGAAATCTAAATAGTGAGAAAAGTCGAAGTCAGGGGTCGGGCCGCCCCAGTCTACAAGATTATCCCAGGT
>JBOHVS010000349.1:0-9583 GCA_050735975.1 Binatia bacterium
AGGCATTGCGGGAAAAACGATTGGCCGGCGCAGCGCTGGACGTCATTTCCCGCGAGCCGCCATCCGCGAATCATCCGATCGTCGAAGCCGCCAAAGAGCTGGACAATCTTCTAGTAACCCCTCATACGGCCTGGAGCGCGCGGCAAGCAAGGGAACGGCTTATCGGCGAGGTTGCGGAGAATATTTCAGCTTTCTTTGTGGGCAAACCGAGAAACCTGGTGGTCTAGAGAATACCAGGCTGAGGCTAAGACTGTGAGAGGCTGTGAAAAAATCCGCTCATGGTTCGACATGCTCACCACGAGCGGTATAGCACAATGGGAATTTAAGTACTTAGCCGTTCGTCCTGAGCTCGTCGAAGGGCAACGGCTGATTTTTTCACAGCTTCTGAGGTTAAGGCTAAGTTGAAGGAGGGAGAGAAGAGATCTCAACCTAAACCTGAACCTCGCTCCGTTACTCTCCGCCAAGCCGCGGCCCTTCCCATCTCAGAATCGGCTTGCGCGCTGCTTTGGCTTCGTCAAGCCGCCGCACCGGGGTCGAATGAGGCGCGCTCTTGACCATCTCCGGATTCTCCCTTGCCTCTCGGGCAATGGAAATCATCGCATCGATGAATCCATCAAGTGTTTCCGGCGTTTCCGTTTCGGTCGGCTCGATCATGAGGGCGCCGGAAACGACCAATGGGAAGTAGATCGTCGGCGGATGAAAGCCGTAATCTAAGAGACGTTTGGCGATGTCGAGTGTACTGACTCCAAACTTGTGTTGCAGCCGATCGGTAAAAATACACTCGTGCATGCAGGGGCCGTTGAATGCGATGCTGTAATGCTTCTCAAGTTTCTTTCTTACATAGTTGGCGTTGAGCAGCGCCATCCGGCTCGCCTCCTCGAGGCCATCCGCTCCCAAAGAGATAATGTACGTGTAGGCGCGAACCAAAACGCCGAAATTTCCCAAGAACGATCGCAGGCGCCCGATCGATTTAGGATGATTTTCGCTTAGCTCGAAGTTCTCATTTTTCTTTTCAATACGCGGAATTGGAAGATAATCCCGCAAATTAGCTTTAACGCCGACCGGGCCGGCACCCGGCCCCCCTCCCCCGTGAGGCGTGGAAAAGGTCTTGTGCAGGTTCATATGCAGGACGTCAACGCCCATATGGCCGGGCTTGGCGATGCCCATGAGCGCATTCAGATTCGCCCCGTCCAGATAGACAAGACCACCTTTCGCATGAACAACCGCGGAAATGGTTTCGATATTCTTTTCAAAAAGCCCCAACGTGTTGGGGTTCGTGACCATCAGAGCGGCGACATCTTCATCCATGAACTTCGCAACCGTCCCGGCATCGATGATTCCCTGCTCATTGGATGAAATCTGAACGACGTTATAACCGCAGAGCGTTGAGCTCGCCGGATTGGTGCCGTGGGCCGTGTCCGGCACGATGATCTTTTTCCGCGGATTCCCTTTCTCCGCCAAGTAGGCGCGGATCAACATCAAACCCGTCAACTCCCCTTGGGCTCCGGCAGAAGGCTGGAGACTGACATGTTCCATGCCGCTGATCTCCGCCAAGAGCCTCTCCAGCTCGTACAGCAACTCCAACGCCCCTTGCAGCAATTTGCCGGGAGCTAGAGGATGAACTTGGGCGAATCCCGGCAAACGCGCGACCGCCTCGTTGATCTTCGGATTGTACTTCATGGTACAAGAACCCAACGGGTAAAATTGGCTCTCGATGGCAAAGTTCAGATGCGAAAGGCGAGTAAAATGGCGCAGCACTTCCAGCTCCCCCAATTCGGGGAATCCCTGGATGTCATCGCGAAGCAGCCCGGCAGGGATATTCTGGAGGGCGCTGGGATCATCTTTCGGCCAGAAAAAGGCGCTCCGACCGCGGGACCCGCTGTCGAATAGAAGGGGCGGCAGGGCTGTACGGGGGCGATGATTAACCGGAGATTGCTCTGACAAGTCGTTGGATCTCCTCTCTCTCGTTCATTTCAGTCGCGCACACGAGCAAGCAGTTCTCAAGCTCCGGGTACCAACGGGCGAGCTGGATTCCGGGAACGATTCTCCGTTCCGCGCACCGGCTCATGATGCCGTCCAAATGCTTGGTCCTGAGCACGAATTCGTTGAAGAACGGTCCTGTAAAGCCGCTCTCCAGCTTCGCCTCCTGAATCAGCCCATCGCGGGCTTCATGGGCGCGCGACAGATTGACCTCGGCGAGCCGGCGAAGCCCGCTCTTTCCCGCCAACGACATGAATACGGTCGCCGCAAGGGTGCACAGAGTCTGGCTGGTGCAGATGTTGGAGGTCGCCTTCTCCCGCCGGATGTGTTGTTCGCGGGTAGCGAGAGTCAGGACAAATCCCCGTCGGCCCTCGACATCGACGGTCTCGCCCACCAACCTTCCGGGCAGGTTGCGTATAAATTTTCTTTGCGTCGCAAAAAAACCGAAGCCTGGCCCGCCGAGACTCATAGGCACGCCAAGACTCTGCCCCTCGCCAACGGCGATATCTACGCCGAAAGCCCCCGGAGGCTTCAACAATCCCAGGGCAAGAGGTTCCGTCGTAATGGTAATGAGCTGAGCGCCGGCCCGCGCGCAGGCCGCTTGAACAGCTTTTAAATCCTCGATCACGCCGAAAAAATTCGGATATCCCACCAGCACACACATCGCCTGATCGTCGAGTTTTCCGGAAAGCTCCTGAAGATCCGTTCCGCCGGACTGGTCGAACGCAAGTTCCTCGAGAAACATGTCTGCCAAATTGTGCAGGTAAGTTTTAATGACCTCTCGGTACTCCGGGTGGAGCGCGCGCGACACGAGCACTCGACGGCGGGAGAGCGGCTGAATCCGGCGTGACATCAGGACGGCTTCGGCCGCCGCCGAGGCGCCGTCATAGACGCCGGCGTTGGAGGCTTCCATGCCGGTCAATTGACAGATCAACGTCTGGAATTCATAAAGAGCCTGCAAGGTGCCTTGACTGACCTCCGGTTGATAAGGCGTATAGGAGGTCGAAAACTCGGAACGCGAAATAATCGCGTCGACCGCGCTCGGGATCAGATGGTGGTAGACGCCGCCGCCGAGGAAAAAACTCCAATCTGGAGCGGTGGCGTTCTTCCCTGCCAGCCTGGCCAATCGCTTTCGCACGCCGAGCTCCGAGAGACCATCGGCCAATTGGATCTTGGCCCGCTCTTGAAGCGTTGGAGGTATGTGTTCATAGAGCTGCTCTATCTTTTCCAGGCCAATCGCGCGGAGCATTTGGTCCTGATCGTCGGGAGTGTGCGGGGTATAACGCATACGGGCGGGTTATTCATCCCCCTCTTCTTCTTCTGTCTCGTCGTCTTCTTCGTCGTCGTCCTCGCCCTTTTGCTGCTCTACGTATTCCGCGTATTCCTCGGCGGTCATCAGATCCTTCAGATCATCCGTGTCCGACATCTCGACACGGATCATCCAGCCATCGCCATAAGCATCGTCATTGATCGTTTCGGGGCTGTCCGGAAGCGCGTCGTTGACCTCCAGCACTGTCCCGCCAACAGGGGCATAGACATCCGAAACCGCCTTGACTGACTCGACAGCGCCGAATGGATCGTCCTTCACCACCTTCTCTCCAACTTCGGGCAATTCCACATAGACGATATCGCCGAGCTCTTCTTGGGCATATTCGGTAATTCCTATCGTGGCGATATTGCCTTCCACCAAAACCCATTCGTGCTCTTTGGAATATCTCAGCCCCTCGGGAATTTCCATTGTTTACCTCCTTGGAACCGGTGATGCCTTCACCGCCGATAGAACGGCAACGAAACAACTTTGGCACGCACGGTTCTGCCGCGAATTTCTACTTCAATGTCGTTGTCAACGAAAGCTTGATCGGCTGAAACATAACCCACTGCAATGGACCGACCCAATGACGGCGACTTGGTACCGCTGGTGACCCGTCCAATCAATTTTCCGTTCTTAGCCAGCGGATATTCGCTGCGCGCGATGCCGGGATCGATCAACTCTAAGCCGACCAGCTTGCGTTTAACGCCTTCTTCTTTTTGCCTTAGCAGGACCTCGCGACCGATGAAAGGGCCTTTCGCGAGTTTAGTGACCCACTCCAAGCCTGCTTCCAAAGGCGTGGTCGTATCATCGAGCTCGTGACCATAGAGAGGATAGCCCTTTTCGAGCCGGAGCGTGTCGCGGGCGCCCAATCCCGCCGGCACCAGTCCCGCCGGAGCGCCGGCTTCCAACAAGCTGGTCCAAAGCTTTTCGGCATCGCGCGGGTCGCCATAAAGCTCAAAACCGTCTTCGCCGGTGTAACCCGTACGCGCCACCAAACACCGCATTGAAGCTACCTCGGCCAACTCAAAAAAAAACGGCCTGAGGGTATCCAACTGAATAGATGTCAGCGGCTGCAGGATTTTTGCCGCCAGTGGACCCTGCAAGGCCAACTGCGCGTACTGAGCGCTGACATCCTCGGCTTCGACCCGCCCGCTCGCGTGGTCCCGAATCCAGGCGAAATCCTTCTCGGTATTCGCCGCGTTGACGCAGATCAAAAAACGATTGGCTTCAAGGCGATAGAAAATTACATCATCGATAGCGCCGCCGTTTTCGTTTAGGAGGAGATTGTATTGCGCCTGTGAAAGGCGCATTCGCGAGAGGTCGTTCGCGGTTAGCCCCTGGCAGAACCGCAGAGCGTCATCGCCGCGGACTTCGATTTCGCCCATGTGGCTCACGTCAAAAAGCCCGGCCTTGGTACGAACCGCCAGGTGCTCTTCGATGACGCCGCTGTACTGAACGGGCATCTCCCAGCCGGAGAACTCCACCATCTTCGCCTCCGCCCGACGATGCGCATTGTACAGCGGAGTTTTTTTCGCTCGCGTCGTCACGGAATTCTCAAACCGATGAAGATCAGAGATTATCGTTCCCGTTGCAGCGAGTCTTTGGCAGCCTTGAGAGTATTATAGAGAAGCATGCAAATCGTCATCGGCCCGACGCCGCCGGGAACCGGGGTAATCGCCGACGCGCGTTCCTTCGCGGTTTCGAATTCGACGTCGCCGGAAAGTTTTCCGCTCGGCAGCCGGTTGACACCGACGTCGATGACCACGGCGCCCGGCTTGATCCAATCGCCACGGATGTAGCCGGCCTTGCCGATGGCGGCGACCAGGATGTCCGCCCGGCCCACTTCGTCACGCAGGCTTGCCGTGCGGGAGTGACAAATCGTCACAGTCGCATGTCGCTCGAGAAGCATTAACGCAACCGGTTTTCCGACGATATTGCTTCGCCCGACCACCACGGCATTCTTGCCTTTAGGATCGCACCCCGCCGAATCCAAAAGCTTCATGATCCCCATCGGCGTGCAGGGTCTGAAACCATCACTGCCCAGGACGAGCATGCCCTGGCTCATCGGATGAAAACCATCCACATCCTTGTACGGAGAAACTGCTTCGAGAATTTTGGCGGAGCGAATATGCGCCGGCAACGGCAGTTGAACCAAAATGCCGTGCACGTTCTTATCCTTGTTGAGATTGTGGACGATGGCGAGCAATTCCCTTTCGGAAATCGTCGCCGGAAGTAGATGTTCGTAGGATTTGATGCCCACTTCTTTGCACGCCTTTTCCTTGTTCTTAACGTAGATATGAGACCCCGGGTCGTCTCCGACCAAGACCACCCCTAGCCCTGGCGCCATCCCCCATCGCCGTTCCAGCCCTTCCACCCCTTCTTTGATTTGTCTTTGAACTTCTCTGGCTACAGCTTTACCATCGATGATCGATGCCATACTTACTCCCTAAACAAGTTCAAAAGTTTATACCGAAAAAGAAATGTTTGGTAAAGAAGGAATCTCTATTCAGAGCGTTGAAAATCTATGTTCCGGGCCGAAGCGCAGAAGTCAGAGGTCCGAAGTCAGACGTCAGAAATCGAAGCCTCAGGCCCTTTGCTCTTTGCACTTTGCTCCTTGCGAGCTAGCGTTGGAGCGGACGATCGAGCGCAACGACGCAGCTGAGCGTTTTTCACCGGTCTCTATTGGCATGACATGGGGACACATAAACGTCAACCCCTTAGTAACCGCAGAATCGTCCCGCTTCACTACCATTCCATCGACGGTTCTGATAGGAGAGGAACGACAGCGAAATAAACCACCGATGCGTGAGGGAACATGAACAAGCCGCGGACAGTGGAGGAAGTGAAAAGCGACATTCGCAGTCGTGTCGGGCATAGAGCGCCGTTCAATCACGCCGACAAACAGGAAGCGGAAGAAGCGCTGGCCAAGCTCGATGCTTTTGACGGAGAAACCTGGGCCGCCGTTTGGAATGAACTGGGCGCGCGATGGGAGCAAAAGGCGCGCAACGCCGATGCATCCGGCAACCGCGATGGCGCAAAGGAAGCTTATCTCAAAGCTTATGGCTATTACGGAATCGGCCGGCATCCTTTCCCCGGCACGCCGGGGAAACAGCACGCTTACGCAAAAGCGCGGGAGATGCATCTGGCCGCGTCGCGCTATTTCGAGATACCGCTCGAACGAGTCGCAATTCCGTTTCGGGGGAGACAAATTGTCGGCCATCTCCGGTTGCCGAAGCGAACACCCGCGCCATTGATCATGCACTGGGGTGGCATCGACAACTGGAAGGAAGAGCGCCACACATTCGCCGAGAGGTTTGTCAACGAAGGATGGGGCTGCTTCGTTCTGGACAGTCCGGGGACCGGTGAATGCCCGATGCTCGCCTCCCCTGACGCGCATCAAGTCCATGTGACGGCTCTCGATTATTTAATCGAAAGGCCCGAAGTCGACGCGACCCGCATCGCTGTCGTGGGCGCCAGTTTCGGCGGCTACTGGGCGACGAAGTTCGCCCACGTAGAACCGAAACGACTGCGCGCAGTCGTGAACTGGGGCGGCGGCATCCATTACTTTTTCCAGCCGGAGTGGCAGGAAAGATCCCGGAATGCAGACTCATACCTGTTCGATCTCATCGAAGCGCGCGCCAACTTGTTCGGCAAAAAGACGCTGGAAGAGTTAAATCAAGTGATGCCGGCGCTTTCATTGAAGACCCAGAGTTGGTTAGACAAACCCTGCGCGCCGATGCTGCTGGTCAATGGCAAAGAAGACAAACAAGTGCCTTTGGAGGATTTCTATCTACTGCTCGAGCACGGAGATCCGAAAACGATCCGTCTGTTTCCAGGGGGCCATATGGGCAACATTCCGCTCATTTTCGAGACCGTAATCCCCTGGTTGCACCAAAAACTCGGCGCATCACGATGAGTCTCTACCAATTGCAAAAGCTGATCTATCATGTGAACCGCGATCCAGCGGCGCGCGATCGCTACCGGACAGATCCGTTAGCCTTTGTCAAAACCTACGAACTTACTGAAGAAGAGCAGGCTGCGGCGCTCAAAGTGGACGTGCGAACCCTCTATGCGATCGGCGTCCATCCCCTGCTCCTTCGACCCTTCACTTTGCTCCATAGAATTTCAAACGAAGATTACGCCAAGGCTCTGGCAGGATTGGAGTGAATCATGCCGATTGTATTCGCCTGTGCTGCTAGCCACGCTCCGGGCATGACAGCTTGGACTGAAGCGGCTCCTAAAGAACAAGCGGAGAACGTGCTCGGCAGCTATCGTAAGCTCGGAGCGCTGGTCGAGGCGGCAAAACCGGACGTCCTGGTCGCGATCACCGTCGAGCATTGGGCGAATTTCTTCCTCAATCAAATGCCCGGTTTTTGTATTGGACGCGCGCAGCATTACGACGGTCCGGTCGAAGAATGGTTGAGAATCCCCAAGGCACGCGTTCCGGGCGATTCGAGCCTGGCCGCGGAGTTGATCGACGCTTGTCTCGACGGCGGGTTCGATCCGAGTTTTTCAGACGAGCTCATGTTCGATCATGCAACGATGTTGCCGTTGCATTTTCTCAATCCCAACATGGCCGTTCCGGTAGTGCCGGTCATTGTCAATACGCTCACTCCCCCGATGCCGACTGCCAGACGCTGCTTCGCGTTAGGACAGCTACTCGGGAAGGCCTTGGAACAGAATCCGAAACGCATCGCCGTCGTTGCTACCGGCGGCTTGTCGCACTGGCCGGGTGAAGCCAAACACGGGAAAATTAACGTTCCCTTTGACAAGAAGTTCCTGGAAACACTAACCACCGGCGACCGGGCTCGTTTGGCCGATTACACGCATGAAGAAATCGCAATAGAAGGCGGCTCCGGCGGCCATGAAATCAGAACCTGGATCACCTTGGTCGGCGCGGTGCCGGGCTGGAAAGCGGAACTGCTCGCCTACGAACCCGTCGTGCCGTGGGCGACGGGATGCGGTTTGGTGGCATTCAATCCATAGATACTGACCACGAAGCACACGAAGGACACGAAGGGTTCGGACAGTTTATACTCTTCAACTTCGTGCTCTTCGTGACCTTCGTGGTTAAACGTCTGTTGCTGTTTTGGTTGCGGCTCAGCCGCGCTGGGTCGTTCGTGGTTAAAACCTCTCTTCTTATCTTTTTGATGGAAAACCAACATGTCCTTAAAATTCAGCCTCCACAGCGTCCACGGCGGGGTCAAAACCATCGACGAGGTCCATAAGCGCGCGCAGAGCGCCGAAGAACTCGGCTACCACGGCATCTTCCTCGGCGAAAGCCATTTAAGCTCGATCGATTCGTTTCAGACTCTCGCCAGCTGTGCCATGCTCACGAGGCGTGTGTTGCTCGGCATCGCAGTTACCAATATGGTGTTTCGTCACCCGACAGTCCTCGCCGGAGCGGCCGCGTCCTTAAATGAAATCTCCAAGGGTCGGGCGATACTAGGCCTTGGCACCGGCGATGGACCCGTTTACTCACAAGGGCGGAAGGCCACGCCGCTCTCGGAATTCGAGCCGGGTGTCAAACTCATCCGCGATCTGGTTCGGGGCAAGACCGTCGAGTTTCCGGCCGGCAAGGTCGGCCTCGGCTTCAACGTCCGGCCTGTGCCGATCTACGTGTCGGCGGAAGGTCCGAAGGGGCTTCGTTTAGCCGGCCGGTCCGCGGACGGCGTTATACTCGGCACCGGCTTCGATCTGCGGGTTTTCGAATGGGCGCGGGCGAGATTGCTCGAAGGTGCACAACAGGCCGGCCGCGCCCTTGGCGGAATCGGTTTGATCGTGCCGGGAATGCTTTGCGTTCGCGCCGACGGCAACGAGGCGCGTAAAATCGTTCGCAACCGAATCGCCAACCGGGCGCATCACAATTTTCGCTTCACTCTCGAGACGGTACCCTCCGAGGAGTTGGAAGGCGTCAAGAAATTCATTTCCGGTTTCGACGTCATGAAACCGATGGAAGAGCGCGTCGATCCCGACCTTGTCAACGATTACCTCGTCCAGCGCTTTTCCATTGCCGGCACAGCGAAGGAGTGTATCGAGAGAATCGAAGAGCTCAGGGCTGCGGGAGTGGAGCATCTCATGCTGACGCCGGCAAGGAAGGTGTATGACGAGAGCGTCGAGGCGTTTGCAAAAAAGGTCATGCGGGAATTCAGAAGGAGATAGTCAACGATGTCCTAGTGTGGTGACCCAGAAATTGGCCGCGGCTGAAGTCACTAAATCCCCCTTTGATCCCCCTTTTGCAAGGGGGAATTTTTATCCGGACTTTTTAAACCCCTCTTTGGAAAAGAGGGG
>JBOHVS010000350.1:0-3130 GCA_050735975.1 Binatia bacterium
GTGTCAACCCGTGAGCCTTTGATGATCTGTGATGGGCGGAGAACTCCTTACTTGCAACCTACTCTACGTTATCGCAGTGCAGGACTTATCGGGTCAAAGCGGTAGGTCATAGGACGATAGCAGCGTCCTTGGGAAGGTGTCCGAAGAAAAGAATCGCGGAGCGGGTCGGCTTTAACTCCCGCGCTTTCCGGTAAACCTCATCACGGTCCCTGCTGTGCGACAACACATTTCCGCGAATGACTGAGAGGGACTCGTCTGCTACCGGATCACCGATGAGGACCCATTCTCCGTCGTAACAAGATTTGATCTCATCGATATTGAGAATTTCTGCCATCTGATTCGTCATTCTAATCCTTCCATTGCCTCCCGGCAATACTGGCAGAGAATGGTGTCTCTTTGTACTTCGGGACATAGTGGCTCCTGCCCCTCCAGACTCTACCTAGGAGCCTACGCCAGTGGCTCGGCGCTTTCGGGCTCACGTTGTTCGACCACGCTGTCACGAATCCACCGCGACTCTTATCTCTGCCGCGGTTCTCGGCGGTAGGCGATCCCGTGGGCTTCAAGGAAGTCAATCGCGATCTCCTCTATGGCTGCCGTGCGAAATCGATACCAGTCTTCGGCAATTGCCAACCTTCGTACCGTTTCCTTGAATCGGCGAAAGGCTCCGCGGCCGTGAATAGCAGCATCAAGCTGATCACTCATGCGCGCGTCTGTAAGGGATTTGACGAAGCGATCCACGATAGACCACTCGTCGATCTCAAATTTACCGGGCAAGGCGATATAGTCCGCTGACTCCATCACCTCGCGCGCTTTGGCTATCGTCTCTTTCTGCCAGTCGGCAGCGAATTCGGCTTCAGCTGGATCTTCAGCCATCTGAAGTTCTTCGCCCGTGAGATGGATGATTTCACCCGTCTTCCGGTTGATGTAGCTCATGTGCTCATCGCTGGAAAGTTCCATATGCTCGAGCACGTCACCAAGCGTAACAGGCGGCGTCATGTGTCCAGACAGCTCAACGCGCTGCACTACAGCGCGTGCCTTGGCCTCCACGTCCGTCCGCGTTTTTACTTTTCCTTTTAATGAGATAACCCTCAGAACCCTTCATCCTCGACGACGCTCGTTGACGTTACCCGCTCTTCCGCGGCCGCTTCGGCCTCAACTTCTTCCCAGGTAACACCGTACGGAAAGCCTGCCTCCGTTCGGCCGGCAATGTAGGCGAAGTTCTCGTCCCAATCTACACCGTAACCGATAGACTGCGGTTCTGCGACTGGTTGTTTCGGGCGGCGGCTGCTGCGAGAAGAAGCAAACGTTGCCTTAAGCTGTGTAACGTAGGCCGGGTCTACAGTGACGCCGGACAGAGAAAGTTCTTTGACCGCACAAATCAAGTCAACGCCAAACCAGTTTGCATAAGAACGCACGGCGTTCTTGCCGGGAAACTTCATCAGCCAGTTCCGGGCTGACGCAAGTCGAGCCTGCCTGTTCATCCGCTTGCGACACGGCGCTAGGGGTTTTTGGTTTCGCTTCTTGGACAAGGCAGTTACTTCTTCGTGATGCGGCCCACTTCCATTCTACCTAGTGTAGTGTCTCTTAAATTCACGTAATTATTTCAAACGTCATTCCGGCCAAGCTGGCGATTCCGCCAGAGGCGGATCAGCCTCAGGCTTGGGGGGCCAAGCCTTGCAATCACACATTAATCGAGACCGTATGATCGTTTACTTACGAAGTCATTCTTTTCTCAGTCGAATTACCTTCGCGTTGCCGGTGTGTTTGCTGTCAGAGGACTCAGCCCTGCGCATAAGCCCTGGGGACACGTTCCAATGCTGTCCATTGTCTGTGATGACAGTAACCGTTTTCTTGTTATAACGGGTGACGATTCCAACCAAGGGCGGACGCCCTTCCGGCTGAAAAGTGACACGGTCACCGATCTTGAAGTCCAGCATCTGCGAGTGGGCACGCATTTGGTTTAGAAACCGTAGTCGCTCGACGATCCTGTGATTTAGATCAACGAGTTGTTCTTCGCTGAGTTTATCGATGTCAATCTTCATGACCGTTTTCGCCTTCCTGTGAACGTTCAAATAAAGTGGTCACCTTTACTCTGTCGCCTAACCCCGGCGCAGCCTGGACTCATCTAAAGAGATTGCGTCTTTGGACCTTTCCATCGCTTATCTCCGATACTTCATACCAAAGCGTGAGTCAATAATTTTGCGCGCAAAAAAAGAGGCCCCAATGTTTTGGGGCCTCTTTTCGTGATTCTCTTCGTTATCAGGACCGTTAGATTCTGGCCTTCAAGGTGCCCTTGATCGGCGCGACTCCCGGCATCTGCCACTCGTCCCACATCTCATCCACCATCTTCTGGATGTAGGTGAAGTGCTCTTCCTGGAGGTGGTCGAAGCGGCCCTGTTTGGTGAGAAATTCCTTTACGGGGATTCTTCCCTTGCCGGTCTTGCGCGCGTCGTAGGTGTAAATGATGTTACCTTCCACGATTTCGTAGAGCGGATAGATGCCGCATTTGATTCCCAACTCGCCCAGCTCGTTCGAGTAGCGCGGGTGATAGTCCCAGCCCTTTGGACATGGATCGTAGGTGTGAATGAAGGTCGGGCCGCCGATGGCGAGCGCCTTTTGCACCTTGTTCAAATAGTCCGTCGGCGGATAAGTCGCGCAGGCGGTAGCGACGTAGCGGCAGGTCGGATGGCCGACGGCGAGCATACCGGCGACGTTCTTCTTCCAGCGCCGCTGCATGATGGGGTGCTTCGTTCCCGGAGGCGTGAACGTCGTCTGCGCGCCGAAAGTCGTCAGGCCTGTCGCCTGGATGTCGGTATTGGCGGCGGACTCGTTGTCGTACATGATGATCAGCAAGTCATAATCGCTCTGTAGGGCGCCGGAGATGCCTCCGATTCCCATATCGCCGGCGCCGAGATCGCCGGAGAAGTTGATGACATTGATCTTCTCGTCTTTGATCTTCCCCTTGCGCTTGAGCGCGCGCAGGCCCGCAGCCATGCCGACGGCAGACGAGCCGCCGGCGCCGAGCTGCGTGTGCATCCAGGGCACGATCCACGGCGTGGTCAAGTACGAGGTGTTGGCCACATACATGCAGCCGGTCGCTCCCGTGACGACCGTGCGCGCTCCCGCGACC
>JBOHVS010000351.1:0-3172 GCA_050735975.1 Binatia bacterium
CTGACCAACGTCGGCATTTTCGGTGTTGGTCAGGCGTTTGAATACCTATTGAGCAAGCTTCATTCCCACGAGCTGAGCGAGGCCAAGGCGCTCGGCAGCGCCATGCATGGCGAACTCAACCAGCTTATTCCATCATTCGTGAAGCGGGCGCAGGTGAACGACTACCTCAGCGGAACATTGACAACGGGGAAGCGCCTAGCCCGGGAAACACTGAATGATCTTCCGGTAAATCTAAGTGAGCCGGTCGTGCTGGTGGACTATGATCGACACGCGGAGGAAAAGGTCATTGCTGGTCTCCTTTATCCTCATGTGCGGCAGCCGCTCCAGCAGCTGCGTGAGATAGCGTTGCGCATGGATGCGAATCAACGACGAAAAGTTTTGCAGGAGCACTTTAGCAATCGGCGGCACCGCCGTGACAAACCGGGCCGGGCGTTTGAGAACGTTTATTATACGTTTGATGTCCTGGGCAATCTTGGCTTGTATCGCGACCTGCACCGCCACCGCATTCTCACTCAGGAGCGCCAGGACTTTACCACCGTCCACGGTTACGATACGCCGCCGGAAATTGAAGAGGCAAGGTTCAAGGGCGAATTCGATCAATGCATTCAGCAAGCGGCGGAACTCTACGAACACATCTACCGGGAGCTTCCCTGTGAAGCTCAGTATGTGGTGCCATTCGCATATAAGATCCGCTGGTACATGAAGATGAACCTCCGCGAGGCGGTCCATCTCTGCGAGCTACGCACCATGCCCCAGGGCCATCCCGACTATCGTTTCATTGCGCAGGGGATGTGGCGCAGGATCCAGGAAGTTCACCCGGCTCTCGCCGAGGTCGGCAAGTTTATCGAATGGAAGAGCTTTCGCCTGGGCCGGCTGCAGTCGGAGCTGAGGACAGAGTTTAAGAAGTCGGTGTTTAAGAAATGATTGAATTCAACGGGCTTCAATCCTTGCTTGACAACGCCTGTCAGTGTGAATGATTAGCTTTCCAAGCGTAAAGGCCGTGATGATACCGCTGTTTTCATTTCGAAGCTATCAGGAAGGCTGATGAGTTTCGGACTTGCCAAGTCTTTTTTTACATCAAAAAAGGAGCTAGGTGTCCACGTTCGGACTGCATCACTAAGCTAGATCAATGGCTAAAGGCGTGAAAGGTCATGTTGGTGAATCAAGCTCGGGGATGTGGTACAGGATTCAGTAGTTACGTCCGGCGCTTGCGGAGAGCGGGAAAATTCATCGACTAGGGAAGTTATGACATCTGCGGCACAGACTCCTACTCCGCGGTTCGCGGGCTACGCGGATCTCCCGGGCGTGCGCCTCTGGTACACCGACAGCGGTGGCAGCGGCGTGCCGCTCGTACTGCTCCACGCGAACACAGGCAATGCCGACGGCTGGCAGTACATCATTCCGGGCTTCGTCGAGGCGGGATATCGGGTTGTCGCTTTCGATCGGCGGGGATGGGGCCGCAGTACTGCGAATCCGGACAGTGGTCCTCAGCCCGGCACGATCGCAGATGATCTGCACGCCCTGGTGGAGCACTTGGGGATCGACCGATTTCATCTCGTCGGTGTGGCGGGCGGCGGGTTCGCGGCCTATGACTACGTTCTCTGGCATCCGGAACGGATTCGCAGCCTGGTCATCGGCGCCAGCAGCGGCGCCATCAGCGACGACGAATTGCGGCAGCTCCGCCAGAAGACGGCGCTTCCGGGGTTTGCGAGCTGGCCCCCGGAGTTTCGCGAAGTGAGCATGGGGTACATGGCGACCAACCCCGAGGGCCTCAAACGCTGGCTGGAGATTCACCACCACTCTCAACAGAAGGGCGCGCCGGCGCAGCCCCAACGAACTACGATCACGTTCGAGAAGCTCGCGAGTATTCGGGTGCCGACGCTGCTGATGCCCGGTGATCAGGACCTGCTGACCCCGCCCTGGGTCATGCGGCGGCAGCTCGCCCATATCCCCGGCGCCCAGTTCATCGTGCTGCCCGAGGCCGCCCACTCGATCAACTGGGAGCAGCCCGAGGCCTTCAACCGCAACGTCCTGGAGTTCATTTGCAGGCATTAGCCGACAGCGGAGTCTCGATCATTAGTCGATACCGTCAAGCGCGGACTTTATGGCTCATTCCGCGGCGCGGGGAAAAGGGGAACGAAAATATGATCGACGAGAGCTATAACGCCGTCAAAAGCGATTTCATCACGGCGCTGCGCATCATTTACCGTGAGGGCCTAAGCGACGCCTTCGCCCATCTCAGCGTCCGCAGCAACGAGGGCAATGAGATGATGTTCATGCCGCGCAAAAGTCCGGCTTTGGTCAAGAGCGAGGAATTGTTCTTTGTCGACTTCGATAAACCTGTTCCGCAGTCTTCCTTGCACCAGGCGATCTATAAAGCTCGTCCCGATGTCAAAGCGGTCTTTCATTTCCACTCGCCGGCGGTGATTCTGCTGAGTGTTGTCGGTCAAAGCATTCGGCCCATGCACAACTACAGCGCGATTTTCTACGAGGGCGTACCTCTCTATACTGGAACGGGGCAAGTCGAATCGCCGGCGCGAGCCGGGGAAATGGCCAAGTTGCTGGGCAACGCCAAGGCGCTGATACTGCGCGGGCATGGCGCGGTAGTCGTGGGGCAGTCGATTCGTGAAGTTTGCATGCTGTCGCTTTTTTTAGAAGAGTCGGCGCGGCTGCAAACAGAAGCGACAAGACTCGGCACGCCGATGTTTATGGAGCGCGACGAAGCCGAGAAGATCGCCAAACGTACTTTCAAGCCGACCTCTGTCGAGCGCGCATGGGACCATTTTGTCGCGAAAAACGCGGATGGAGTCGCCTGAGCTGCTTTAACTCGTGGGACGAAATAAAATTGTCGGTTAATATTGCGGTCTCCGCAAACGGTTTTGACTTTGCTGGAAAATAATTTTTTAAAGCCGGCAACGGTAATCGCCCTACGTCAAAAAACAAGACGTGATCCCATATACAATGCGGGTTTGACAGGTAGAAAACAAAAATGTAATGCCAGGATTGAGCTATCATCACAGGAGGGCCGATTGATGGAAAAGCAAACATCATCGACGACGAAGAGCGATCCGATTATTATCGAGCAGGCGGGAATGCGCATGACCGTCGCTCACCGGCAAGGGCTCGGCGGCAGCGATGAAGGGCTGACGTTCGACATCACGACCGCCGGCCC
>JBOHVS010000352.1:0-14533 GCA_050735975.1 Binatia bacterium
CCTTATCTGATGGGCGAGAACACGCTGATGAACGGCACCGACTACGGCCTTGGCGGCGGCCACTCACAAGTCGTCTGGGCCAAGCTGCGCGCCCTGCGCGACGGCGCGGCGATCGCGAGCAAGAAACTGTGGAGTTTGAATTCAAAAGCCCTGTGCGAGCGTCAAGAAGCTGCTCGCCTACGAGAAAGAACTGAATGAAGGATTTGCGAGGCTGTTGCCGACTTGCTGATCGAAAAGCTAAAGCAAAGTGCTTAATAACCCGGCAGCGGGACGGCAGCGCGTGTGGGCCAAGCCGCGGGCGCAACTTGCGTACCTTGCCCGCAACTGGTGCGGGATGAAAGCGACTGCGATTGCTCGTCAGATAAACCGGGATGCCTCGATGGTAAGCCGGCTCTGCACGATTTATGAAACCGATCGAGACCCTAAGACCGAAAGAAAAATTGCCGAGGTAATCGATAAATAAGTCATACTCAGGCCTGACCCGCCCTTCGACGTCTGTCCGGGCCGGCATTTAGCTCTTGCATCTATTGATCAAGCGCTTCCTCGTCTAGAAAAGACTCCCGACCCATTTTCCCGTTTTCCGCGCGGCCATAGCCAGTCTGCGAGAAGCTACCAGGCCCGATCGAACCAGGTTTTGCAGAACGTAGCGATGGGTGGGGACTCTAGCCGGATATACGAATGTCGGCTATTACAGTGGTGAGATCCGAGCGGAGTTGACAAAAATCAATAAAAAGCACCGGTAGCTTTCGATGACCGTCGGAAAGGCAGAGCTCGCCAATATAGGGCCGAAGGAAGCCCGGAAGCGCCTGCTCATGGGTGTCGCCATGCTTGCCATAGGCGTCGTCCTGGCAGTCATTTTCACGCATGCAGGTGTAAGCCGCGGGTGGTATTCGGTGCTATTTTTACCGTTCTGGATGGGAACTCTCCCTGTTTCCGAGGCTCGCAAAAAGACCTGAGTCGTTCTCGCCGCGCGCGGCGCGCGCGAGATGAACGGCACCGAAGAGCCGGTCGGAGATGAAGGCGCCGAGAAACGACTCCGCTCCCAGGCCCATTGGATCTATGTCGAATCGGCGATTGCGGCGCTACTATTAACTGTTCTTAGCGTCTTTTTTGCGAGCGTATTGACCGAGGCGAAGGGTTTGAGCCTGGAACAAGCGGCCGACTTCCTGATTGAGCACGGTTACGCTCTGCTGTTCGGGTGGGTGCTGCTCGAACAGATAGGTTTGCCTATCCCGGCGGTTCCTCTGTTGATTGCGGCCGGCGCGCTGGCCGGCGCCGACAAGAGCAATTTGACGTTCGCGGTGGCCTTGGCATTCATCGCGGTTATTTTGGCTGACCTGTTCTGGTACTCTCTAGGCCGTTACCGCGGCGGCCGCATACTGAAGCTACTCTGCCGCATTTCTCTCGAACCCGACTCATGCGTTCGGCGAACGGAGAACCTTTTCGTCCGGCATGGCGCCCATTCTTTGCTCGTTGCTAAATTTATACCCGGCCTGAATACCGCGGCACCGTCTCTAGCGGGAATCTTTCGCATGCCCGTGCGGCGTTTCATGATCTTTGATTCCCTGGGCGGATTCTTCTGGGTGGTCACCTTCACGAGCTTGGGCTTGATTTTCAGCGATCAACTGGAGCAGATCGCGGTCCATGCATTGCGCTGGGGCGGTTGGTTCGTCGCAGTCCTGGCCGGAAGTTTGGCAGCCTATGTTTTATGGAAGTACATCCAGCGCCGGCGCTTCCTTCGTCGGCTGCGGATTGCGCGCATCACTCCGAAAGAGCTAATGGACAAACTCACGGCCGGAGAAAACATTTCAATCGTAGACTTGCGCCAGCCGATTGATATCGAGGCGTTTCCTCAGATGATCCCGGGCGCGCTTCGTATAGCTATGGAAGAGATCGAAGACCGCCACAGAGAGATTCCCCGGGATCGCGACGTCGTCCTCTACTGCTCGTGACCCAACGAAGCGACCAGCGCCCGGGTGGCGCTGCTGCTGGGAGCCAAAGGAATTACCAGGGTCCGCCCGCTCGAAGGCGGGATCGACGCCTGGCTCGCGAATAATTTCCCGTTCGTTACCGAAAACCTCGTGAAGAAACGCGTTGTCCTCTGATGCGTCCATCCGCAAATCGCCGCTGTTCAAATTCGATCGCAACAAACGTCTCAAACGACGGAACAGCTCACAAGCGACGTGCCGAAAGGTCGCGTGCTGTCAAAACTATAAGGTAAAGGACTGACCCAGTCCGGTTCGAACGCTTCTGCGCCGCCAAGCCGACCGCAGCAACATTAGGATTTTGCTCCAGCAGAAACGAAATTGACATCTGTCCCGGTCCGACGGTATAGCTTGGGCGATAAAAACGGTGGTTTGAATCCTACACATCTAAAGGAGGAGCATGACATGGACACGGTAGACCTCAACAACGCCTACACCGTTCGCTCGCTGGACGATCTCGCCAAGATCTATGCCAAGCCGTTGCCCAAAATCGCCAGCAAGGAAAACGACCACATCACCGAGGTCGGGCGAGCCTTCATCGCCGCGTCGCCGTTCCTCGTGCTCGCCACCTCCAACGGCGATAGCATCGACTGTTCGCCCAAGGGCGATGCGCCGGGTTTCGTGCAGCTACTCGACGATCGCACGCTGCTGATCCCCGACCGTCCGGGTAACAACCGCATCGACGGGATGAAAAACCTGCTGGTCAATCCGAAAGTCGGGATCATCTTCATGGTTCCAGGCTCCAACGAGACCTACCGGGTCACCGGCAGCGCGGTCATCAGCACCGACCCCGAGCTGCTGAAGCGGTTCGAGGTGCGGGGCAAGCTGCCCCGCGTCGTCATCCGGATCTCTGTCGAGGAGGCGTTTAATCACTGCCCGAAGGCCTTCGTCCGCGCCAAGCTGTGGGATGCGCATGCCCGCCCGACCGGCGCGCCGACCCACGGCGACTTCGCGGCCAGCCGCGACGGCAAGGACGCGGCCTACGCAAAGGACTATAACGAAAAATATGCCGAACGCCTGAAGACCGAGCTGTACTGAGCCGGGGACGAAAATCGTGAGGCGGCAATCCGAAGTTCGGGCCGCCGCCGGCTGCGTTGCTTCACCCCTCAGTTCGGCTAGCGCCCCCTGAAAAGAGCACCGTCGCGGCGGTGGAGTCGGTTGAATCGCTGCGTGTAGAGTCCATCGAGATGCTGCATCACCCGGGATAGATTTCCCTCGAGTAGGAAAACTAGGGGACGTTGTTGTCTAAGCGGAATATCTTTCCGCGGAAATTCGAGAATTTGCTCATCGAAGTAATTCCATCTAGTCAACAACGTCCCTTAAATGTTTCTGTTTCTGTCCTGCATCGAAATCATGAGTGGATCGAAAAAAGACTCGTTCATTTGCACCTCGGCCTTAGCCTTCCGAAAGGGCATCCCCATCCTAGGTTCGCCGATTTACCTGATCTCGACAGCTTTGCTAAAAATCCAAAAGAACGTGCCTTAATAGGATTATTCCGTGCTTTGCTGTTGCCCCGGTGGCCATATTTTTTTCCTCCTGGTACGCCCCAAGAACAAGTGGAGATTCTCCGAACCGCGTTTCGAAAGTCCTTACTGACCCTGGGTTTCCAAAAGACTTTAAAAAGCTTACGGGCGCAGACCCGTCGCCTTTGGATGGTGAAGAACTGGAAGGAGTTATAAAGGAAATGCCACTTGATCCTGAAACCATCAACTTGTTCAGGCAATTCGCGGGTCCTGGACCTCTTCCTCCTCGCTAACAGACACCTGATCGGTTCTTTCGATCCAACTGGACAAAGTGGGGATACGGAGAGGGGAATCTGGGGGGTAGAAAGAAAGGTATGCCGAGGCAAGCAAGACTCGATAGTCCAGGGACCCTGCACCGTGTTTTTGGGGTTATAACACACGCTCTCACACAAACGAAGCCCGTTCCATTCGTTCCATAAGCCCGCCCTGAGTCTGTCGAAGGGTTCAACTGCTACGCTCAGTTGATACCACAGCCGGTTCCAGACGTTTCACCGCTGCGCTCCGTTCCAGCCGTTCAAATCGTTCAAGGAACTAAGACCAAAGAAGAAGAAATTCGCCGCACGACCTTATAGATCGCCGCTTCTTACGGCCTAGAGAAAAGCGGGTTCTTCGACAAACTTTAGTCGACGAAATGAGCAAAGTTTCTCTGACCCTTTTCAGATGTTATCGATGCGAAGCCGCGATCTGATCGAGTCGCGATTGAATCTCACGCTCCGATAACCAGCGCCCACGCACCATCACGCCGGACCGACGCGCGATGTTGCTGATGTCCGCAAGGGGATTGGCATCGAGTAAGATCAGGTCGGCGCGCTTCCCCACTTCGATCGTTCCGAAATTATCTTTCTCTTTGAGATACAGACCGACGTTGGTGCTTCCGGACCTAAGGATGTCGTACGGCTTCATGCCTGCATCCGCCATGCGTTTCATTTCCCGATGAATCGAAAATCCCGGGACGCTGAAGCGCTGCGGCGCGTCGCTGCCCAGCAGGATTTTCACGCCGCCATCATGTAGCACTTTGAGCAGGCGCATTCGGTTCTTGATCACGTTGCGTGCCGCATCCGGCTTGAAGTCGGGGTTCTTGAGGAGATTCTCCTGAGCGCTTCTCCACTGTTGGATCTGCTGGAGCGGCATGTATTTCAGCTCCGGGAAAGCAAGCAAGGTGGCCAGCTCTGCGGTTCCTCGGAGCGTTTCCCATAGAGCCATGGTTGGCACGACCCAAACGCCCACTTCCCGCGTCAGCTTGGCAATCTCTTGAAACTTGGCGTCGGCCACGGGGCCCTTTTCTCCCTGCAGATATTCGATATAGCCGTCGAGATGATCGAAGGTCTCCTGTCCGCTCTGGATCGCATGGAGAAGCCCAACATCGGCCGGCACGTGGCCCGCAAAACTTATTCCCACTTCCTTGGCGGTTCTCGCCATTGCGTCGTAGTGATCACGCGCTAGACCCGGAAGGACTTTCAGCAGGTCCCATCCTTCGGCCTTCTGTTGCCGGACCCTTTGAATTGCCTCTTCGACAGACTTGATCGTCTTTCCACTGAAGGCCGGTCCGGCGAGGTAAAGGTTTGGCGCCAGTAGTTCGCCTCTCTTGGCCCTCTCACGAAGGTCGAGCTGTCCTGGCGCGCCTTGCATGCCCCGGACGGTCGTAACGCCATTGGCGACGTACAAGAATAAGACCGCCTCGATAAATTCCCGCGGTTGGAGGGGTGAAGGAATATGCCCATGCATTTCGCCCAGGCCCGGCATCAGATATTTGCCGCGACCCTCGAGCCGGAGCGCTCCGGCCGGCACTCTGGTGCTGCCGGCTGGTCCCACGTCAGCAATTCGGCCATCACGTACAATAACAGTCTGATTGTCCAGAATCCCATTCCGGTCCATCGGAACAACGTTGACGCCGACGAACGCAAGATCTTGCGCCGATGGGGATTGTTCGAGAGCAACGAAAAACATCAAAGCCACACCGACGAGACACAAACTTGGTTTCATGGGGCACCTCTATTGAAACGCCTACTTGAAATATACCCATCGGTGTCAAATATACCATCGGTGTCATCCCAAAGAACACCCGAGGACATTGATCATTAGTCAAACGAATGGCGCCGCTTGGCTTAAGCGGCATCTTGTTTTTGCTACCAGAGAGTGACGGTGGCCGCCGTGGCTCTGCAAAGGTACTCGAGATAGTTCCTAACCTAATGTTTGGAGCCCGCCGAAAAGCGCAAGATGGTTGCGCGGTGAGTCTTGCAGGTCGTGCGACGGAGTCCTCGGAGCAGAGTCCTGGGAGGGAGATATAACGCTGTTGACTAACTGGACAACTGTAAGAGTTGCGTTGAGGGTCAAGTCTTGTATTTTGATGTTCCGTGGCACCCGAGGAATCCGCTAAAAGGAGTGGATTCTCCAAACTCCGTCGTCGTCCAGCCTGAATAAGGCCATGTAAGCCATCAGCTCCTTCACGACCATTTCAAACTCAACCCGGCCGGCTGCAAACTTAACAAATTGAATGTCGCTTAGAATCTCATCGGTCGGAGTCGGTGACTTTAGTATTTCAGGTAATATTTTCGTGTATTTGTCCCGGGCAGAAAGATGCGTGCAATCGAGCGCAGCGGCGATGTCGCGGTTACGCAATGCTAGCTTAAAATCCGCCCAGGTATTCTTGAGTTCTGCCTCGAACTGAGCTCGTGATTTTACAATCACTTGCCGTCTGTGAGTAGTTACATTTCCCTTATCATCGCGAACTCTTAGAGTGGGCTGATATATTGCGGCGCGATCGTAGATATTTTTGAATTTACCCTCATGTATCCCACTATGGGAGTCGAACCAACCGTCCATGGAACGGAAAGACCCATTACCTTCAGCGTCAAACTCAACGATCAAAGGTCCGGAATTACTAAGAAGCGACCATTGAATGTCTACTGTCAAAGGTGCTGGGCCGTTGGCCGGGTATACAACAAAAGGAGGGAATTTAATCTTTCCCGCCCGCATCAATGAGAGCAATTCCTTATCGGAAAGTGGCCGGTCCTTAGGGGTATGTTTAGCGAGCTGTTCCATGAAGGAAGGCTGCGAAGTTTTTTGTGTTAGCGGCGCGCACGCGGCATCGACATAATTCGGTAGGTAAAAGATCAAAGAGGAAAACATCAGCAAAATGCTTTTGTTTCGGAGCGTGTTGCGGGAACTGTTAAAAACGGTTAACGAGCAACTGCAGCCATTAAGCCATGAATTTTCGATGAGCCGACATCGCTTCATAAGGTCTATTGTCTTATATTGCCGGTTCTCATGGCAAGCGCAGCATGCACTCCCAAAGATTGGACCAGGTCATGTACCGGTCCTGTCAGGGTTTTTCAATAGATCACGGAGAAGCTAAAGCGGCCAAAGCGCTGGGGTCGGACCACGGCAAGGTATTGATTCAGTGATAGAAGGTTGGATAAATAGCGTGGCTTAGAGGTGGCTTAGAGGCCGACTAACGCCTGTTCAAAGTTCAATGTTCAAATGTTCAAGGGAAGACGGCTCGGGAACTTCCATATTGCAGGAATTATCGAACGGTCGACTTGGGTCGGAACCAATTGCAGTTGGAGTTTGCTTTTACCGCACATCAACAGCGAACTTGTGGTCGCGGGGATGTATCGCCAACCCCTTTAGGTTGACCGCTGATATCGTGTTTGAATCCAAAATCCAAAATCGGGACGCGGAAAGGGGACATTCCTAATTTCTTGCCATCGGTTATGACGAGCTGCTATGGTGCCGCTTGCCGCGCTTCGGCCAAGGAGAGAAAAACACATCGGGAACCGACACGAACCGGTCAAACTCATGCTCGACGCCGTCATCGCCGTGATCACAAAAGGGGAGAAGGTTCTGCTCATTCAGAGGGCGGCAGGCATCCGAGGCGGGGGGCATTGGGCGCCGGTCAGCGGCGAAGTCGAGCCTGGAGAGAGTCAGGAAGCGGCGGTGGCGCGGGAGGCGATGGAAGAAGTTGGCTTGACGGTGCGGCCGATTCGGAAAGTTTGGGAGAACGTCTCGACGCGGGGAACTTTTAGACTGCACTGGTGGATGGCGGAGTACGTCGGCGGTGAATTGGCGCTCAACGCAGCAGAAGTGAGCGACGCCCGCTGGCTCACGGTTGACGAGATTTGCCGTCTGGACGGCACGTTCGAAGGCGACCGGGAATTTTATCGCAATATCCTTCCCTCTCTCGCTTCCTGAAGCGATCCCGTTTTTTTCGTCTGTTCGGCGCAATCGGTTTTCTATTTCTTGGTTCTAGGCCAAGCCGTAGAATCTCCGCGGGTTGTCTCCGCGCGTCGCGATGGTCGTCGCTATATCCCGGCCGATCTCCGCAGATTTCCTTACGAGATCTTCCTTGGTGAATGTGAAGTGAAACAAGCCGCGGATCTTGCCGTCGATCACCCAGTGGGCCCGCTGGGTTTCGTCTGCCGGATTGAACAGCATCGGACGGAACTTCTTTTCCGAAGGGGTGAGGTAATCCCAGGTCTGCGGGCTCTCAACCACATGCGCATCTGCGTATATCCATCCCATGACCTATCCTCCGCAATCAATTTTTGATTTTAGATTTCGGATTGAAATCAGGATTCCGTTCTGCCACTCTCGTCTCCTGCCTCCAGCCTCACGCCTCAGTCTAGCACCGCCCGCCATTCACTAGAATTGTTTATAATCGCATCGTAATGTTGCTCCCGCAACAAAACCGCGGTACGCCATCGCGTTCGCTCAGTCACGTACATCGCCTATTGCGGTTTGTCAAATACGTGGCAAAGAATAGACTGTGCATTTGCATGATTAGAGGGAATAGCCGCCGCAGGGCTAAAGGAGAAAGCCGTGATCGATAAGCCAGGATACAGGGTCATCGACGCCGACGCGCATGTCGTCGAGACAGAAGACTCGTGGAGTTACCTTGAAGGATCGGACAAGAAGTTCAGGCCGCAGCTCTTTCAATCGGACGAAAACCCGAACACTAAGATCTGGATCTTGGACGGCAAGCCTATCGGCTTTCGCAATCCAACGCTTACGGAAATGGAGCTGAAGGCGCTGCAAAAGGAGACCGGGCGCACTCTCGAGACGGCGCAAAATGCACGCGAATTGCGCGACGTCGAGTTGCGCTTACAGCATATGGACAAGCTTGGCATCGACGTACAGATTCTTTTTAACACGATGTGGATTGCGCGCGTAGCTGATCGGCCGGAAGCTGAGATCGCGCTCTGTGCTTCGTGGAACCGCTGGATGGCGGAGACCTGGAAGAAAGGCAAGAACCGGCTGCGCTGGTCCTGCGTCGTCCCGGCCATGACGATCAGTGAAGCGTTGCCGCAAATTCGATTCGCACGCGAGAACGGGGCCGTGGCGGTAAGCTTGCGTCCTTTCGAGAATGACAGGCACCTCGTTGAGCCTTATTTTTACCCGATTTACGAAGAAGCTAGCCGCTTAAACATGGCGATTGCCGTTCATATCGCCAACGCCAGCCCGCAACTCTTGGAACAGTTCAGGCCGCGCTACGATCGGATGGGCGGCTTCGCCCAGTTTCGTATCCCTACGGTCGTCACCTGTCTATCGCTCATGATGAGCGAAGTCCCCGCGACATTTCCAAAACTGCGGTGGGCATTCGTTGAAGCGTCGGCTCAATGGATTCCCTGGGTTTTCAACGAAGCCATCCGCCGCTCCGGAACTAAGAGTTATCCAAGGAACCCATGCAAGGAATTCAGAATCTACATTACCGCGCAAACCGACGACGACTTCCCGTACGTGCTGAAGTACGCCGGCGATGACAACATCGTGATCGGCACGGACTACGGTCATACTGACGCCTCCAGTGAGGTCGATGCCATCGAAGTGTTCCGGGGCAACCATGAAGTGAGCGACGCGGTTAAGAAAAAAATTCTCGCCGAAAATCCTAGCGCTCTATACGCGCTGTGAATGATAAACATGGCACAAGCATGATGCTTCAATTTGAAGTTCAGCCGATAATCGCGAACTCCTGCTAGACAAGCATTGGTCGTTTCCCGAACCCAGCCGATCCCTCTTCTTGGACATAAAGCTTCACCAGCGCGTTCGTGTCGAGGTAAAGCTTCAACGCCTGTCCTCGACGACGGCTTCAGCCACGGAAGGTCCCCTGATCTTCGGCGGCCGCCTAGCGCCCCGCGGCTTAAAGCATTTGATAGTCTTTTCAGCATCTTCTCTGCCAAATGGAAATTTCACAGCGCCGGAAGGCCGAGCTGACTAAAATTGTTGAAAGTGGGATCGAAAAACCCAGGCGAGTGAGTCGGATCACTCAGGTCGCCCGGCGGGACAAGATGACCATTCCTTGCCGGGCGCGGGTGAGTAGGACTCGGTAGGCGTTCCGAAGATAACGCTGGTTGTCGGGACTTGCGACATTGCACCACCGGTCACCTCGAAAGTCATGGAAGCTCCAGCCTGAACCATTGAAACGCGGGTCGCCATTCCGAAGTGAAGGGTGGGTTGCACCCTTAAAGAAGTTCGTTCTAGTTCTGGTTTTCCGAGACCCCAAGAATAAGAGCAATCCCACATTGCAGCCCGCCGCTATGACTGGAGCCGTCTAGCAGGTCGGTGAGGCTGATTGCTCTTTGGCGCAGTTTGAACTACCATGATTTTGTGAATTCAACTTACGACCTTTCCGATCTTTTGGTTCGCACAGGCGAAGGAGTTTGGCGCATTGCCGGAACGCGCGTTTCCCTTGACAGCGTGGTTTACTCCTTTAAGGAGGGTGCAACTCCAGAAGAGATTTGTCAGGATTATCCCGCCCTTTCTTTGGCGCAGGTCTACGGCGCCATCGCCTACTATTTGAATAACCAGCAGCAGATAGATACCTACCTTAAGGAAGAAAAGCAGGCTTCCGAAAACCTCCGGCAGCAGCTACAAATCCGTCACGGAGATTTCCTTAGGGATCTTCGGCGCCGTCTGATGGCGCACCGCCAATCGCCAAATCCTGAGTGAGCGCGGCTAAATACCTTTTTGACGCAGACCTCAACGTGCGAATTGTCCGCGGGGTTCGTAGGCGAACATCGGCTCTCGACACTATTACTGTACATGAAGCGGGTTTGTCTGATGCCCCAATCCTGAAGTTCTGGAATGGGCAGCGATCGCAGGACGCGTAGTTATTTCGCACGATCACAGAACCCAAAGCCAGATGGTGTCCATCGGGGTCTGTGAATTCGATAAAATCAGTTACATGTTCGTTCGACACACTCCTCCGTGGTGCTGGGGCGCCAATCAATCCCTTCGGCGGTGAGCTTCGTCTTCCACTCAGCAAGCTCTTGAGGGCTTCCGACGTCGAACCCCACATAGCGCAGAGCCGGGTCCGAAGCTCGACGCGCTGCAATCCGATGCTGATACTGATCCGGCCTCAGGTACGTGACCTTTCCGTCCGGCGATTTGCTGACAGGAAATCCGAGCATGTCACGCGCAAAATTCTCGAATCTTTCCAGGTCCGGCATGCCGACGCCGACCTGCATAATCTCGTGAATAGTCGTCATAGGAAACCTTCTTTCGAAGTAGTGTGTGACCGCCGGTGTGGTTAACGGCTGACCGCAGGATAGTGCGCAAAGACGACAAGTGTCAACGAAACACAGCTCTGGGGTCTGACTTTTACGACCAGGATCCTGCCCGACTGCAGGCTAAGCGTGACGCTCCGTGCGGGAAAGCTAGAAGCAGGCCGGAGCTGAGGAACGGATGGCGGTTTCGGATCCGCTTACTCCGGATGGGTTCGCAGCCACTCGATGTACTCTGCAATAGCCCGCTCAGGATTGTACTGCGGCCGGTAGCCCACCTCCTCCCTGATACGGGTGTTGTCCATGTAGGCGTTGGGTCTGTTCCGCGGGCCCTGCCCCGGTTGCAGGTTGATCTGCGTGCCCGGAACTATTTTTTTGACGGTCTCCGCAAATTCCCGGTACTTAACCGGCGCATCATTACCGATGTTGTAGATCCGATGCGACAGTTTGTCCGCCACCTGGAGGAGTTGGATAGCCGCGGCACAGTCTTTCACAAAGAATGCGCCAACTTCATCTTCTTCATGCGGCGCTCCGCCGCGAGCGCCTTTGAAATCAACCGGTACTCCTTTTGCCGCCGCATGGCAGATGCGGCTCGAGGGTGCGGCCAGCGAATGATACAGCGGTCCAAATGGGCTGCCGATGCGCAAGGACACGACTTCCATGCCCGTGCGCGACGCATAGTGCATTCCCAAAATTTCCATTGCCTTTTTGAACGTCTCGGTGGCATTTCCCGAATTGACCGGCAGGCGCATATCTTCTCGAAACGGACCTGCGGGTAAGCCCGCGTAGACCGCTATAGAGCTTGCCAAGCTGACACGCCTGGCGTCACATAGTCGCCCCGCTTCGAGGATGTTTAGCCATCCCGTCATGTTCACCCGATAATCTTCTGCCGCGGAAAGGGCGTTCAGACCGGGGACCGCCAAATGCACGATACCTGTGACCTTGTGCTTCCGCGCCAGATCGATCACGTCGTGAGCGCTGGTGACATCCAAAGCTTCTATAAAAACACTTTTTCCGATTTCCGATTTGATGAAGTCAGGCTCGCGCCGCACACGGTAATGCGTGAGCACGACCTTCTCGCCCATGTCCAGAAAGCGCTTAGCGGTGTGCAGTCCAATGAACCCCAATCCGCCTGTGATCAGAATCATGGCGCCGCCTCCCTTGGCTCGACTTGCAATCTCAACAGCGTGCGCTTCGGCCCTACCAACGCGCCGTCATGGCGTCTTTCAGACTTTCGGCCTCGTCCCATTTCGCCCCGGAGGGAAGCACCGCTTCACCCGGCCGCACGCGGTAAACGCTTCCATGAGACGCAGCGTAGGGTGGAACGCCCTCCTGGAGATCCGCCGCCGCCTTTAACAATCGTTTACGCAAGGCGATGATGCCAATATCGCTGGTTCCCAGGTGCTCGTGAGTTCGGTCCACAATAGCTCCCATGCCTTCTTGAACCGAAAAGTCCTGCTCGCCTGTTCCTTTGATCCCGGTAAACGTGAGATTCCGTTGAATCTCACGGTCGATAAGATAGTCGTTGGATTTGTTCCGCAAAGGGATATGGGTGCCGGGGATCGCCTCGGCGTGAACGTAGCCGCCCGCGCGCATGTCCGCTAACTCTCTCGTCGTCAACGGCCGCTCGACGTTCCAGGAAAAGACCCAGCGCGCCGTGGTTTCATCATCCAAGGGAACAAACGCGTGACAAAGTTTACGGTCCGGGTTGCCGGGAGGCATGGTGTAGAAGGGCATAAGAAAGAGATTGCAGCGCCAGTAGTCCGTGCCTTCCTTTCCACGATACTGACCGCCGATCATCAAGCCAAAGTCGGTATCCTTGGTGTAGAGCTTGGGGGGATTCGTCCGAACCCGATGGAGCTGGCGCGGCTGGCCTTCTTTTTTTCCCTGCTCCTGCCACTTTTCAAGATTGCGATGGGAGTCAAGAGTACTATGCAGGAAAACCGAATGAACGGTATCGATGCCGCCCTCGATGGCTTGAGCATAGTTGTTTTCCTGAATGCTCCAGGAACTATACCGGTGAGTCTCCGGAACACGCGTCCATTCAAGCTCCGGCAATTCGGGCATCTGTTCCTTTGGTCCCATGTAAGTCCACAGGACTCCCGCTCTCTCCCGAACCGGGTAAGAGGCGAGCGTGATTTTGTCCTTGTAAGTGCTCTCGGCGTCTTCCGTGGGCATGTCCACGCACCTTCCTTCCACGTTGTATTTCCAACCGTGGTAGGTGCACCGAAGGCCATCCTCTTCATTGCGCCCGAAAAAGAGGTCGGCGCAGCGGTGCGCGCACAGACGCTCGATGAGGCCGATTCGGCCGCTAGTGTCACGGAATGCCACAAGCCTTTCTCCCAACAAGCTAACCCGGACTGGAGGACAATCAGGCTCGGGCAGATCGCTCACCACTAAGAAGGGCATCCAGAATCTCCGCATCAGCTCCCCGATCGGCGTTCCGCGTCCAACCCTGGTCAGTCGCTCATTCTCTTCACGGTTAAGCATCGTTGCTCCCTCCTGAAAGAAAATCGTGTATCCTGGACTACCTTCGGTTTATAGGATTCTCCGCTAAGTTCCGTCAAGGGGTAGGCCCGGGGTTCGGAACCTTCGTTAATTAATATGAAAATTTCTTTGGCGGCTGTCATCCCCCGAATATTTTTATCGTGTTTCGACCCTGCTCACGACCCTGAGCAACCAGTCGAAGGATGGAGGGTCCAGTCTGAGTTTCGCCTGTGGCGAGCCCGGTCGAACCACCGCTAAAAGCCGGGAACGACGGTCTCTGTCAAGACTCAAACCCGATACGCGCAAGCTGCGGGTATTGATCAAACAGACTTGGGGAACACATATCCGCGATGGAAAAATAAAACGTGCTCACTCCGGCGGCGCCATGAATTCAGGGCCGACAGGATCGGTGATCGTTCGCTCCAAGATGCGATCGATTTCTGCCCTCGCGGGCTCGTCGAGTGACCATCCAAAAACATCGGCCACAGGCGCGAGCTGTTCCGGCTTGCGCGCGCCCCACAGCGCAATCGTGTTCTCGTGGTCCAAGATCCAGCGCACTGCCAGGGCGAGAACATTCCTTCCGTAGCGCTCGCGGGCGAATTGATCGAGAGCCCCGACCGCCGCGAGATATTGGCTGAAACGCGGCTCGCGAAATTTCGGCTCGGTCTTGCGCAAATCATCGCCCTCAAAGCGCTGCGCGCGGGTCATCCTTCCGCTAAGAAGCCCGCGGCAGAGCGCGCCATAAGCCAGCATGGTAAGACCGGCTTTCTTGGCGTATGGCAGGACGTCGTTCTCGATTGCGCGCTCGAAAAGGTTGTAGGGTGGTTGTGTCGTATGGAGCGGGCCGCCTTTGAGAAATGCATCCATCTGCGCGGGGCTAAAGTTGCTGACACCTATGGCACGGATTTTCCCCTCCTTTAAAAACTCCGCGAGCGTCTTCGCGGTCTCCGCGAACGGCGCTTTCGAGTCGGGCCAGTGAATTTGATAGATATCGACCCGATCCGTTCGCAGGCGGCGCAAGGAATCCTCAATCTCCTGT
>JBOHVS010000353.1:0-2827 GCA_050735975.1 Binatia bacterium
CCGGCGCGCGCCGGCGCATCTGGCGGCGTTGGCCAATGGAACGATGGCCCACGCTTTCGAGCTGGACAACGTCCGCCAGCCCGGCGCTGGCGTTCACCCCGGCGCAACCGCCTTTCTGCCCGCGCTCGCCGCGGCGGAATTGCAGCGGGCCGACGGGAAAGCTTTCCTGACGGCGTTCGTGGCGGCCTGTGAAATTATGTCTCGCATCGGGGTAGCCGCGGGAAATTCGCTTGAAAAGCGCGGCTTCCATGCGCCCGGGTTGACGGGAACCTTTGGCGCCGCGGTAGCGGCAGGTCGACTCTTGAGCCTCGATGAAAGACAGATGGTTCATGCGCTGGGCATCGCCGGATCATATTCCGGCGGGCTGCTTGAGTTTTCCCGCTGCCAAGAAGGCTCGATGATCAAGCGTCTGCACCTCGGCAAAGCCGCGGAAGGCGGTGTGACGGCGGCTTCATTGGCGCGCCGCGGGTTCGCCGGGCCGGAGAGTGTTCTCGAAGGAAAGTTCGGGTTTTGCCGGGCTTTTTCCGATGACCCTAAGCTCTCCCGGTTGACCTACCGTCTGGGGCGGGAATTTGAGTCTCTTAATATCTGCGTCAAGCGCTACGCCTGTCACATCAATGCTCATGCGCCCATCGAGGGACTGGAAAAACTATCCCGGCAAAATGGATTCGATCCGCGGGAAGTCCGGGAGATTGTCGTCGCGGGGATAGAAAAACTGGTCACCCACCACGCCATTTACCAACCGAAAGATTTGATGGCGGCGCAGTACAGCATCCCTTTCTGCGTTGCGCTGAGTCTCTATTACGATGCGAAGGACCCGGAGTCGTTTGCTGAAAAAAGGATTTCGGATAAGAAAATTCTGACCATGATGAGAAGAGTCCGGCTCCGCGTCGATCCTGAGATCGAAAAGAAGGGATGGGACCGCGCGGCCCGAGTGACGCTGTCACTCGGGGACGGCAGGCGCCCTTCGGTGCTGGTGATTCACTTCAAGGGGACTCCGCGCAACCCGATGAGCAAATCGGAGCTGGAAGAGAAGGCGAGGAATTTAACCCGCCGGATGCTTAGCGAGAAGAAATTGGAGCGGTTGGTAGACACTGTCGAGAGGGTCGAAAAGGTGGATGACATCTCGAATCTCGGCAGGCTTTTGAGAAGTGCGGGATGAAAATCGTCGACAGGGAAGCGCCTGCACGACGTTCTGTTCGCGGCTGAGATCCATGCCCATCCTGGGATAGACGGGTGGTCGCTAGGTTCACACAGTCTGTCGTAACTATGACCGAGCCTGTGACCCTTCCGCGAGCCGAGTAGCCTTTAATCGCGAGCGCTGTAAACAGCGCTTTGAGAAGTTTGCAGGCTAAAGATTCAAATCGTCGGTACGTTGACGGCCACCAGCAATGTTCGCTCCGGATGCGCCGCTAAACTTCCCAACCCTCCTCGGAAACCGCAATATACGTTCCGTCCGGATCCAGGAGATGGACCGACTCATAAGGACCCTCCACGCCGCTCCGCTTCAACTCGAGCGGCGGCTCGCCTTTGTAGGTCAGCGCGAGCGGTTTTTTCAGCAGATCTTCGACTTCCTTAAGGTTAGGGACCTGAAATCCTAACACCTGAAGCCCCGGCCCAGCTACAGGAGAATTCTTAACCAACCCTAAGTTGATGGTACCGTCCGATAGATAGGTCGCCTCGGTGCTCGTTTCTTTTATTTTCTTCCTGCCCACTTCCTTCATACCGAAGATGAATTTATAGAAATCTGCCAGACGCACGGGATCTTCCGTCCCGATGCCTACGTGCCTCACTCCGGGAATTTTTTTCTCGTTTCCGGTCCCCCAACCCTTTTCCGCCAAGTCCACTCCATTACCATCGGGATCTTGAATGCGCACTTCAGTGTAGCGACCGTCGTTCGGTCTTTGAGCTAAGCGAATGGGTGGATCCAGCGCTCCCAGCTTCTTTTCAATTTCCTTCAGACTGCTGATCTGAAAGCCAAAATGGTTTATCCCGACATTCCTTTTCTTTTCGGCCATAGCCTGGTGGATTTGCAGACAATTAAGGTTAAAATAGCCGTCGGTGACATAAAAAGCGTAGGGGCTATTTTGCTCCTCATTCCAGACCTCTTCCATGCCGAAAATGAGCCGGTAAAATCTCGCTAGCCGGCGATTGTTGTTCGTGCAATTCGCCATGTGTCGTATTGCCTCCATACGTTGCCTCCGTTCTTTTTGTTCGCTTATACAGTCTAGGATAAGATCGGAATCTCCGTGATTATTCTTGACGGCAGCCTTATACGTGCCCTATTTTGAAGCCAATAGTTTTTACTTTATTACTACGTGAAAGATGCATAGACAACACTCATCTACCGTTCTACATGGCAGGAGCGTTAAGGAGGATCGCTTGAGTGAAATCAACCGAACGAGTAGCGGGGCGGCACCGGAGGCTGCCGCCGCTCCATCGCAGCCACCGAAGCATCAACCGGAGCACGTCAAGGGACCGTCCGTCTGGCTCGACATGGACCAGAAACAGCTCGATGACGCCTACGACCAGAGCGTCTGGGCACCGAACCGGGAGCACGTTGGAAAGCGGCGGCGGTTGGCAAGCGAGCGGATGGTCGAACGCGTCGGCGAGCCGGAGCGCCTGGCTTACGGTCCAACCGAGATCGAAAAGCTGGATATTTACAAAACCAAACAAAGTAACGCTCCGATCCACGTTTTCATTCACGGTGGCGCGTGGCGCGGTGGTTTAGCTAAAGAGTTCGCTTTCCCGGCCGAGATGTTTATGGTGGCCGGAGCGCACTATGTCGCGCCCGACTTCGTGTGGGTGCAAGACGCGGGAGGCAATC
>JBOHVS010000354.1:0-5164 GCA_050735975.1 Binatia bacterium
GTTCGAAAGAGTTTTCACACAGTCTGTCGTTCGGGATGACAAATCCTTTTTAGGTGTCATTCCGAGCGCGCAGCGAGGAATCTTTCTTGATGTAAAAGTAGATTCCGACCGTAACTGAACCACTACCGAGCGGAGTTTTGTCTTGACTTTGGCCACAAACGGCGCTTCAATAAACGACAAACGGAAGAAACTGTTCGTTACGTCGTCTAACCGTTAACGAACACAAAGGGTGGCCGACCAAGGTCAGTTTCAGGAGGTCGAATGCATAGCCCCAGAAATTCCGCTTCTAGAGTCCGCTCCCGGCATCTCCGGCCGTCGATATTCATACCTGCCTTAGTCCGTAGCCTGGCTTGGATTATGCATATACGGTTGTAAATCAAGCTGAATGTGCCGCCCGATAAGATCAACGCCGAGAGAAAGAGGTGCTTGAATGACGAATAGCAAAGAGTTCGAAAACTTGATCCGCCGGGATAGAGACCGGCAACAGGTTACTCCATGGCGCGGTAATTTGCTTGGCTATCTGGATAAGGTTAAAGCGGAACCCACGATCACCAAGCTCTCGCACGCGCGGCTCTACGACACAATCATGAAGCCCGGCGTGCGAGATATTCAAGATACGAACGATCCTCACATCAAAAGGCTTTATAAAGATGAGTTGATTAAGATCTACAATTTCTTTGCCGACGAGTTCTTTGGCATCGAGAAAACTGTTTCGCATATTGTGCGCTATTTTCACGCAGCTTCGCTCAAGGGTGAAGAGAGCCGGCAGGTGCTCTATCTCATGGGCCCGGTGGGTTCCGGAAAGAGCTCGCTGATCGAGAAATTGCACCGGGGACTCGAAGAGACCGAGCCTATCTACACTATCGACGGCTGCCCGATGTTTGAGGAGCCGCTTCATTTAATTCCGCGCCATCTGCGCAAAGAATTTGAGAAGATGTTGGGTCTCCATATCGAGGGGGATCTCTGTCCTGTATGCCGGTATCGTCTAAAGGAAGAATTCCACGGTAAGTATGAAGAATTTCCGGTCTGCACTGTTCAGTTCTCGAAGCGGGCGCGCGTCGGCATCGGAGTTGTGCCTCCGGTAGATCCGAATAACCAGGACACCTCGGTTTTGATCGGCAGCGAGGATATTTCCAAACTGGATCTGTATTCGGAAGGCGATCCGCGAGTACTGGAACTCAATGGCGCCCTGAACGTCGGCGATCGGGGGGTTGTAGAATTCATCGAGGTCTTTAAAAACGAAATCGAATACCTGCATTGCATGATCACGGCGACCCAGGAGAAAGTCATTCCCGCGCCCGGGCGACACGGCTTGGTCTATGTCGACACGGTCATTGTGGCTCATTCGAATGAAGCCGAATGGCAGAAGTTCAAGGCCGATCATACGAACGAAGCTATTCTGGACCGCATCGTCGTCATACGGGTGCCGTACAATCTACGCTTGTCCGAGGAAGTAAAGATTTACCAGAAGATCATCCGCAATTCGGATTTCCGAGCGCATGTAGCGCCCCATACGTTGGAAGTCGCATCGATGTTCGCCATCCTCTCGCGGCTCGAACCGACGAACAAATGCGATGTCATGACCAAACTGAAGATCTACAATGGCGAAGAGGTCGTGGAGAAAGGGAGGACCAAGAAGGTCGACTACCAGGAACTGATAGAAAGCTCGAAGCGGGAAGGCATGACCGGAATATCGACTCGGTTCATCATGAAGGCGCTCGATAATGCCCTGTCCGATAACTCGGCCGGCAATTGCATCAACCCGATCAATGTTCGCGAGGCTTTGACCAATATGGTAAAGGAAGCCGATCTGTCGGATGACACCCGAAAGCAATACCTCGAATTCCTGCAGGATACCCTGCACAAGGAGTACCTCGAAAATTTGGAAAAGGAGATTACTCGGGCCTTTGTATATTCCTATACCGAACAGGCCGAGGCGCTGTTCCAAAACTATTTGGACCATGCCGAGGCCTATGTCAACAAAAGCAAAGTCAAAGATCGAAACACGAAAGAAGAGCTCTCGCCCGATGAAGGTTTTATGAAATCCATTGAGGAACAGATCGCAATCATCGGATCGGCGGCTGACGGCTTCCGCCAAGAGGTTATCTCCTACCTTTGGGCGGCCAACCGGCGGGGTGAGAAGATCGAGTATCGGAGCTATGAACCGTTAAAGGAAGCAATCGAGAAAAAACTTATGACCTCGGTGCGCGATCTCAGCCGGATCATCACCAAAGCCAGGACCCGCGACGAGGAACAATCGGAAAAGTATAACGCGATGGTTAAAAATCTCCTGGATAACGGCTACTGCCAAAGCTGTGTCGATGTGGTCCTCAAGTATGCCGCCAACAACCTATGGAAGGACTAGCACCCTAACCCGGGCCGGCCTCAACAGAGTGTTTAAAAACGCTATCAGCAGGCCGGTCAAAAAGATCTTAGATGCTAGGCGCGCGAAGGCTGATGAGCGCAGGCGTACTCCGGCAGTACGTCGGAGCAAATCAGGCGAGCGCAACGACGCAGGTGAGTCTTTTTCACCGGCCTGACATGGACACGATCTTCCGTAACTATGACCCTTCCTCCGCCCAACGGAGCGATCGCAGCGCGGGAGATCGCCTGCGTCACCGCCAAAAAGTCCGTGAAGCCATACGGAACAACATAGCGGATATCGTCGCGGAAGAATCGATCATAGGCAAGGACAATAACCGCATCATCAAGGTGCCGCTGCGCGGCGTTAAAGAATATCGTTTTGTGTTCGGCGACAATGCCCCCGGAGTCGGCCAGGGCAGCGGAGATGACACGCAGCCCGGGCAAACGATCAGCCAGGGCAACCAACCCGGCAAGGGCGACCAAGCCGGGGATCAGCCCGGCGTGGATTACTATGAAACCGATATCAGCTTGGACGAACTAGTCGAGTTGATGTTTGAAGATTTGGAGCTCCCGCACCTGGAGCGAAAACAGCTCAGAGAAATGGAGGTCGAGCAGCAGTATCGCCGCAAAGGATATCGCAAGATCGGCATTCGCATACGTTTGGACAAAAAGCGCACGGCGCGTTCTCGCGTGAAGCGGAAAAAAGCGTCGCAGCGATCCCACCTGGCGGCTGCTCACGGTCAAAGGTTTCCTTTTCACAAGGATGATCTCCGCTACCACCATACCGTGACCGAGAAGCGGCGGGAGTCGAACGCCGTGGTGTTCTGCATTATGGATACTTCCGGCTCCATGGATACCATGAAGAAATACCTCGCGCGCAGCTTTTTCTTTTTGCTTTATCGCTTTCTCTGCACGCGCTATCAGAACGTCGAGATCGTTTTCATTGCGCACCACACTGAAGCGCGCGAGGTCACCGAAGAGGAGTTTTTCCACAAAGGAGAATCAGGCGGAACCTTCATATCTTCCGGGTATGTCAAGGCCTTGGAGATTATCCATGAGAGGTATCATCCCACCCTCTGGAACGTGTACGCGTTCCATTGCTCGGACGGCGATAATTTTGAATCCGATAACGCGGCGGCTCTCAAGGCCGCCACGGAGCTCGCCCGTGTTTCGAACCTTTTCGGCTACGGTGAAATCAAACCGTTGGGTTCCGGTTACTACAGCGGCAGCATGATCCAATACTTCAGCCAGATTTCAGTGGAGAACTTCCAAACGGTGCAAATCCAGCGCAAAGAGGACATCTGGCCTTCATTTAAGATCTTCCTGACCAAAGATAGAGCCCGCGAAGACGCCGCCTGACGAGGGGTGTAATGGCCTCGCCCTATTCGATCGCAGATCTACAAGAATGGAATGAGCGCATAATTGAAGTCGTCCAGCAGTTCGGCCTGCAAACCTATCCCCAGGAGTTCGAGATCTGCGACCACCAACAGATGCTCTCGTACATGGTGTACTCCGGCATGCCCTCGCATTATCCGCACTGGTCTTACGGCAAGAGCTTTGAAAAACTCAAAACGCTCTATGACTACGGGATCTCAGGCCTTCCCTACGAGATGGTTATCAATTCCAGCCCAGCCATCGCCTATCTGATGCGAGACAACACTCTCGCGCTGCAGGTTTTGACGATGGCGCATGTTTACGGGCACAACGACTTCTTCCGCAACAACTTCACGTTTCGAACCATTCGCGCCGAATTCACGATAGAAAGATTCAAAACTCACGCCGATCGCGTGCGCAGCTACGTCGAGGACCCGAGCATCGGCTTGGACAACGTAGAGCGGATTATGGATGCCGCTCATGCTCTTTCCATGCAGTGTCAACGGAATCTTTCTGTTCGTAAAGAGGGCCCGGGAGAGCAGCAGGAGAAGCGCCTGCGCGAATCGGAACCTTCGCCCGACCCCTTTCGCGCCATTCACCGGCCCAAGGAGTACACTCCGCCGGATCTCAACAAGCTCCCGCTATATCCGGATGAGGATCTCCTGCTCTTCATCCGCGATCATAATACGCGCCTGGTTGAATGGGAAAAGGATTTGTTAACGATCGTTCATGAGCAAGCCCAATACTTTATTCCACAGATCGAAACCAAGATCATGAATGAAGGTTGGGCCAGCTTCTGGCACAAACGCATCATGGACACTCTGGATCTTCCCCAAGGAATTCGCCTGGAGTTTATGGTCAGGCACAACCAGGTTCTGTGCCCGAGCCCCGGAAACATCAATCCGTACCATGTCGGGATGAAAGTTTGGGAAGATATCGAAAAGCGCTGGGACCATCCGTCGCCGGAGGATGAAAGGGAATTCGGCGCCAGAAAAGAAACTGGAATGGAAAAACTTTTCGAAGTGCGGGAGGTGGATAGGGACGTCTCCTTTCTGCGCCGTTTTCTGACCGAAGATCTGGTGCGCGAGCTCAAACTTTTTGAGTATCAAACGCGCGGCAGCGATAAAGTCGTCAGCCGGGTGGCCGACAAAGAAAACTGGCAGGACATCAAGGAAACTCTGATTCGCAACGTCGGCATGGGAATGATACCGGTCATCAAAGTAGAAGACGCCGACTTCAATAAGAACCGCACACTGCTCTTGACCCACTCCCACGATGGCAGAGACCTCCATTTGGAATATGCGGAAAAAAGCCTCCAATACCTCTACCAGCTCTGGGGCCGCCAGGTCGCTTTAGAAACCATCATCAATGAAAGAAAATCTCTGCTCTCCTATTCGGACAACAAGCTCACGATCCGGAACGTCGC
>JBOHVS010000355.1:0-3019 GCA_050735975.1 Binatia bacterium
ACTCGGTCTCGTAGCCCTTCTGCTTGCTCTTGCTGCTCTCGCTCGGCGTCACTTGGCTCACAATAGATAAAAACACCGGATTGCGCCGATGGGTGATCGCCGTTACCTCGAAAACCATCGTCAAAAACCGGGGATCGCAATACCCGTGCGACTCGCCGAACGACCCCTCGGGCTCCAGAATGTCCGTGCGAACCTTCCCCTCCAACACGATCTCCGCGTGCGCCGGAACCACTAGATCGATCGTCTTGCAACGCACCACCTCCACGGCCTCCCCGTCGAGACCGCCGGCAATGTCCATCTCGTCCACGCCGTACGGCATCGTCTCTGTCGCTGCGTAATACACGCTCGGCGACGCGCCGAGCACAGCCGCCGCCTCCATCGCCGAACCGCGCGCATTATGCTTCTCCCAAATCCGGGCAAAGTCATGATGCACATCGTCTTTCACCCCCGTTTTCAGCTGGCCTTTGATCTGACCTCGGTAGATGCCCATGTTCTGAATACCCGTCTCAGGATCCTTGACCACCCAAATCGATGAATTTAAATACGGCGCGTTGTCGAATCCCGGCGTCGATATCGGCACCGGCAGCTCCTCCAGCCCGCCGTGCTCCAGCAGGCTCGTCCCGGCGTGAACCACCTCGTGAACAGGCCCTCTATCCACGGTCCGCGGCGGAACCGGATGGTTTAGCGCGCGCAGCCACCGCTCATGCACCTCTTCGCCATCGCTGCAACCCAAACCCCAATTGTAAATCTCCTGAGACCCAGCCAAAGCACAAACCGCCACGGGCATCGTATAGCGTTGTCCCCGGCTGCCCGTGACGTTCTCAAAAAGAAAAGCTCTGCGATCCTTCTCCTGAAGACCTCGAAATTGCCACCGCACCAAAGGGTGCAATTCCGTATCCTTGTTGATCGACCGCCTCACGCGTATCAGCTTGCCGTTCTCCTCGAGTTGACGAAGATGACTCTGAAGATCTTTAACCGCCATTTGGCTCATAGTAAAACTCCCGATGCTTTAGCGAATTGCTTTTCGATCCCGCATGCGAGTCGAACCATCCCCTTTAACCTAACTCCTTTCCCAATAAGCAAAGCCCATAGCGCAGCCTATTCCTGTTATCGTCCTGTAGCAGGGAACGTAATCGAGCACGGTCCCGTCCTTACCCGCTGCAGCTGCAATAATGATCCAAATTAGAAGCTCCGAGGTCCCGTCGACCAGTACCGAAGCGGGGACGGACGATAAGTACCTTTCATCGTGCTTTTCTACCGCTCGGATAAATTCGCGGTCCAAAGCCTCATCGATCCTCACGTGACTCAATCCTCCCGATGCCACCACGACGACTTTGTTAACGTTTGTGCACCTTTCGATCGCCCTGGCCAGAGCTTTGCCAACTTCGAAACATCTCTTGGCAGAAGGCACGGGAGGGAAATAGGTGTTGACCATGAGCGGGACGATCGGATACACGCGGCGGGGCGAAATAAAGGAGAGAGGTCTTCCAAACGCGTGCCCCAGTCCCGCTTCATAACGTGTTTTCGTCGACCACGCCGGATCAAAGCCCCGCGCCATGAGCTCGTTAATGAGAGAAAGCGCAAAACGAGGGTGAGTCGGGTATTCCGTCATCTGCTCCGTAGGCCGCTCGCCGAGATAACCGAATTTCAGTGTCGCGGCAGCCTGTTTTCCTGCATAGATCAGGAAGGGGGGCATATTGTCATCCAGGAGATTCTCGTGTTGATCGTCCCCAAGCACGACGACGACATCAGGCGCCCACTTATCCAACGTCCTGCGCAATGCCTCCATAGCTTTCCGGCACCGCGAGAATCTGGATTGCTTCTCCTCCAACGTAAGTGCGCCGGCGAGCTCGGGCTTTTCAGGAATTTCACTCTCGACCCTCGTTGGAAGCTCATGCCATTTCTCGGGAGGCATCAACAACTGGGGTCCATGAGACAAAGCCAAACAACCGATAAGCTGAGCCATGCGTTCCTCACATCCTGAATCTGCGACAAAGCGAGAGAGCAGCCGATCTTCCTAGAGCGATTTGAGAAAATCTATAACGATCCGATTGAACCTGGCAGCCTGATCCCACTGGACCCAATGAGCGCAATCGTGAAAGAGGTGGAATTCGGCGCCTGGTATAAATTGGAACAACAACACTCCCCGCTCCACGCTCACCCCGCGATCGTTGTTGCCCCACAGAAGAAGGCTTTTCATTTTTAGCCGGCGGAGATCCTCACGGATCGGCTTCGCCGGCGGACTCGCTTCCCTCATTTTCTGGGCTTCAAAGTTCTTCCCGGTGCTCATCTCGTACCGCTCGCGCACGGCTTCTTCCGTGACGAGCTCCTTTTTGAAGATCGTGCCGAGCGTCAGCTTCCTCATATTCTCCATGCTCGGCGTATACTCTCTCAGCTCCTCGCCATGCTTCTTGGCAAGCGCCTGGGATTCCCCCGAGCCTTTTGGCGCCAGCGAGCCGCTGGTTGTCGTGATGAAGGCGGCGACGCCCTCGTGCTCGAGCGCGACCCGAGCGGCCACGTAGCCGCCCTGGGAATTGCCAATGATATAGAAGCGTTCGAGCCCGACGGCCTGCACAAAAGCTTTGGCATGATCGGCCCGGTAGTCCATGGAGTGGTCTCTCGGATTATCCGAGTGGCCGAATCCGGGCTGGTCATAGGCGTAGACCGTAAAACCCGCCGCGGCGAGCGGCTCCATGTTGAACTTCCAATTCACCAGAGAGGAAGCGCCGGGCGAACCGCCGTGCACCAGAAGCACGGCGGGGCCGCGACCGATCTGGATATAGAAAGTTTTCACTCCGTCAACGGATACGTGTTTTCCGTCTTCCAAGTTGGGCACAATGCCTCCTCAATGAGATCGCTGCCGACCGCGAGGCGCTATCCGCCTTGCCATTCAGGTCCGCGGGTGGCGGTGCATGCTGACCAGTCGGGTTCCCGGTTTTACCGACACTTGTTGGCTCGCCAGCTTCTCGGCGGTCTCATAATAACGACCCTGGACCGCCAACTCAGCCTCTTTGGCATG
>JBOHVS010000356.1:0-3291 GCA_050735975.1 Binatia bacterium
CGTTCCATGCAAATGCCGACCAGCACTTCGGGTCCCACGCCGAGCTTTCTTAGGTAGTGCGCGAGCTGATTGGCCCGGTGGTTTAACTCTCGGTAAGTGAGCTGCTTGTCCTCGTAGACGACCGCGACAGCGTGGGGCGATTTCTCCGCCTGCTCTTCAAACAGCTCCTGGACGCACCTGTCTTCCGGGTACTCTCTCTCGGTGTCGTTCCATTCAATCAGCAACTGCTGTTTTTCGGCTTGCGATAGCATAGGGAGGTCCGAAAGTCGCTGCTTCGGATTTGCCACGGCGCCTGTCAACAGGGCCTGGAAATGATCCAACAGGCGAGCGATGGTCAGATCATCGAACAGGTCGGTGTTGTACACCAAGACTCCCGAAAGCTCTTTCCCTCTCTCAATCAACTCAAAGGTCAGGTCGAACTTCGAGCTTCCCCGGTCTATTTTCACTGCCGTCACGGTCAACCCCGATAGCTCGAGGTCTGGTTTGGTGTGCTGCTGTAGGGCAAACATCGCCTGAAATAACGGATTGCGGCTCAAGTCCCGTTCCGGCTCCAATACTTCCACCAGTTTCTCGAAAGGAAGATCCTGGTGGGCATATGCTCCCAAGCAAACCTCGCGTATCCGTCCCAGTAGCTCAAGGAAACTCGGATTGCCGGATAGATTGCTGCGCAAAGCCAAATTGTTGGCGAAAAACCCGACCAATCCTTCGATCTCCCGCCGATTACGGTTTGCGATCGGTGAGCCTACGACGATATCTTCCTGACCCGTATAGCGATAGAGCAGCGCCTGAAACGCCGCCAAAAGGGTCATGAACAGAGTAACGCCTTCCCGCCGGCTCAAAGCAGAGAGCGCGTCGGTCAAGGTTGCAGAAATCACGAACGACAGCTCGGCGCCGCGAAAACTCTGCGCCGCCGGTCGCGGCCGATCGGTAGCCAACTGCAGCGTCGTAACGTTATCCAGCTGTTTCTTCCAGTACGAAAGCTGGGTTTGGAGAACCTCCCCTTGCAGCCACTCCCTCTGCCAGACAGCAAAATCCGCATACTGGACGGGGAGGTCCGGCAACGGCGGGGGTCTTTCTTGCAAGAACGCCTCGTAGAGCGCCGCAAGTTCGCCAAAGAGCACCACCATCGACCAGCCATCCGAAATGATGTGGTGCATGACGAGCAGCAAGATGTGCTGTTCTGCCGTGAGTTGCAGCGCGCTGGCTCTCAATAGAGGAAATCTCGAAAGATCAAAAGGTCTTCGGGATTCGTCGGAAACAAACCGCGCTGCCGAGATTTCACGCGCCGGCTCAGAGAGATCACGGAAATCCACCGCCTGCACTTTTATTTTCGAGTTCTCTGCAATGACTTGCACCGGTTCGCCCTGCACGAGTGAAAAAGTGGTGCGCAGGATCTCGTGACGGCGGACGACCTCGTTCAGGCTTTGCTCCAGTGCGACGAGGTTAAGCGGGCCGCGCAGCCGGTAAGCGACAGGCAAATTGTAAACGCCGGTGCCCGGTTGAAGCTGCTCGACAAACCAAAGCCGCTGCTGGGCAAAAGAGAGAGGGAAAACGAACCCTTCCTGTATCATCGTGTTCCTGAAAAATGCCGTGTTCTCATCGGATTTGGAGCGTTGCAGTCGCGAGGGAGGGGAAAATTGCCGCTATGGAATACCGAGCGCGTAGGTTCTTTTCGTGCCGCCATACTTTGTGCCATGCGCTATCGTTGGCCTTCCGGCAGCTCTTTTACATCGCTATCATTTCCAGCCGAACCGTTGCCCAAAATCGCGCACGGACTCTTCGGGTAAAAGAAAATCTCGACAATGCAATTCGGCGGCCTGGATTTCCAAGTCACCGAGGCGTTCACGATATTGGATGCAGGAACCCAGATCCGCAGGACCCACGGTCGGTGCGAGCTCTTGGAAACGCGCGGCAAGCAACCCCGAGAGAACGCAGCTACCGATTTGCAACGGGCTAGGGGTGTGGACGGCTTTCAGATACTGGGAATTGGCCTTTTTTGCCACAAAACGTGGAAGATATCTTAGCCTGCGGATCGGTTGCGGCAACTGTAGCACCCCGCCCGCGGTAAAGAGTATATCCTCCTGCTTTTGGAAACGATCCAGCGTCCGTTCGACAGAGAAACAATGCGGGGCTGAATCATCTACCAGGATCGTCCCTGGCCGAACCAGTTCTATGTCAATGACCTCCGGAACGTTCGTCGCGCCCACTATAAAGGTGGCGTCGTAAAACTCCGCAGGTACGCTTTGTTTCGATTCAACGACCCGCGCCAGCCCGTGAAAGCCCATGGCGCTCGTTATCTCTTCGCGAATATCACACAGCGAGTCGTGCCTGCTATACACATCGCAAAGAATGATCTCCTTCGGATGGGGTAAGCATCTGAGCATCAGGCGGAGAACCGTCAGGCCTATAGACCCGAGACCTAAAAATCCCATCCGCTCCTGCTTCAGATCGCGCCCTGCTTCACGCAGGATTCTTTCGATGGCAAGAACCATTGCGGCCGCGGTTGTGGCATGACCGGTGGTGAACCTTGGCAAATCGTCACGGCCCGCCAGCGCTTCTCCAAGGGCCTGACCGTAGTTCGTCGCCGAGGGGATGAGACCCGTCAGGGAAACCATACGCGCGCCTATTCTCTTTGCGACTTCCAAAGCCTCAATCAGCATCCTTACCAGAACATCTTGTCTGCGATATAGCTCGCAGGCAAAGAGCGGCAAGACAATTGTGGCAATTCTGCCTAAAAACATCTCTGAAATAGCCGCCATCGTCGGCAGTTCGTCATACCAATCATGAAGAATTTCGGCGCGAGTTAACCCTGTATATCCGGTAAACGCGTCTGGGAGGTAGCCGATGGCAGCCGCATCAACCGGCCTGATTTTCCCCGCTGCAAACAGAGACAGCAGCGGGCGCCGTTCGATTGTTATATAGCTCGATTCCCGCCACCCGGAAGCGGTAGGAGGCGGCTCCTCCGTGATGCCCTGGCGGGAGGTTTCCAACCGGGCTCCGCCGGGGTACGGACCAGAGCGATCTGGATTGTCAATCGCCGCCGCAAGGGATGAAACGGTGGGGTGCGCGAACAAAAGTTTCACAGAGCAATCGATGTTCATCTTGCGGGATATCTTCGATACCAACTGCATGGCTTTCAGCGAGTGCCCGCCCAGCTCAAAGAAATTGTCGTTAGAACCGACCCGATCCAGATTCAGTACTTCAGCCCAGATCTTTGCTAGTGCTTTTTCGACCGGAGTGCGAGGAGCAGCAAAGCTCTCTTCCAGTTCCCTTCTGCTCCCATCCCGCGAC
>JBOHVS010000357.1:0-15388 GCA_050735975.1 Binatia bacterium
TAGCCGCGCTAAGTTTTTTGGGCTCTGACTATTCGTCCGCTCGCCACCACGATAAAAACAGAAATAACCAAACATGCAAGAGAAACCCAGAAAGCGATCGCGTAACTTTTTGTCATGTCAAAGAGGAACCCGCCGAGCCACGCCCCGACCGCGCCGCCGATCCCGATACTAAAAGTAAAATACCCGAATATCGCGCCGAAATGTTTGCCGTGGAAGATATCGGCGGAGATCGCCGACAACACCAACGCCCGAGAGCCTTGGCCAAGGCCATAGCAAAGCGCATATGTATAGAGGAGCCATGGCAGGGAATTATCGTTCATCACGAGCAGCGCAAAGACGCCGACGGCCGAGATCGCCTGCACCCAGGTGAAGACAGTCTCCCGTTTCATTACGTCGGCCAGGTAGCCGAAAAGAACCCGGCCAAAGACGCTAATCACTCCCATCAGTCCGAAAATCGATGCGGCAAAGACTTTCGCATAACCCATGTCTATGGCATGGGCTATTTGATGGGTCACTATGATTTGATTACCCATGCTCGCCAGGGTTCGTGCGATGAACAGCAGCCAGAAAGCCGGATTAGTGAGCGCCCGCTTGACCGTCCAATCCGTTTTTTCCTGTTCTTCAACCGGCGCTTTTGCCCCTGGAGTTTCTCTCGGAGCTGTTGGAGAACCGGCCGGCATTAACAACGGGACGGGTGGAATCACCAAAAGCGCCGTGATCACCGCAAGGCCGATATAAGCCGCTGACCAACCCCAGTTGTTGATCATCAACTGAGTCACGGGCACCAACATAACGATGCCTACGCCGCCGCCGGCCCAGGCAATTCCAAGCGCGGTCCCGCGGCGCCGTGGAAATTCCCGCGAGATGATCGCCACATGCGGGACCATGCCGATCAAGGCGATGCCGGCGGCGCTTACCACACCGACCCAAAAATAAAACTCCCAAATTGAAGAGATTGTCGAACTAAAAGTTAAGCCGGCGCCGAGCACTAAGCCGCCCAGCATCAGGGTCTTGCGCGCTCCGATGCGGTCGATCAGGCCGCCGGCCAACGGTAAGCACATCCCTTCAAAAACAATCGCGAGCGAGATCGCTCCCGCGGTTGCAGCGCGAGACCAGCCGAACGCATCCAACATGGCCACGAAGAACACGCCAAATGTGCCGTGCAGGCCACGGCTCACAGCGATGTGAAGAAAAGCGAGAGCGACAATGCCGTAACGTTTGACCGCCGCAATCCAAGATGTCGTGAGTTGAGTCATGATGCAGGCTAAGGCTAAGGTTTAGGTTTAGGTTGAGGTTAGGTAAATGTCCGGAAGTTTCTAGAATGTAACTGCAATCTTAACCCGATCGCGAGCATCGTTAATACTTCGAACGCCGAACCTCGAACGCTCGGACGTTCGAACATCGAACGTCCAACTTGCTTGTTCTTCACCAACACTTTTCGAGAAGCTGAATACAAAACTCCAGTATGTCTTCAGCTTCGTGCGTGGCAATGCTCTCGCCCTCGTCGTGCAGCCGAAAGCGAATATTGCGAATTCTCTGCAAGCGCACGGCCTCCAAACGCATAATCAGCTCCTTATCCACCGCCTTCTCTAACAACTCCGGCAAACTGCGCGCAGACCACGGAGGCGCGTGCAGCCGCGCCTTTAGCCAGTCTTCCATCGCCTGATCGCAAAGGACCAAGGCATCGAGTTCGGAAAGGTTGCCCGACGACCAGCCATTCATCGCTCGGCTGACCGTGCGAATTGCGCGGCCTTCCGGAGAGTGATGTCCCTTGATCTTTTCCTTCTCTGCTAGGTTCGCAAGAATCGCTTGGGGGTCGAAACCCATGGTGCGCGCTCGTGATTTGTTGCTTCCTCTTATAACATAACACGCTTCTTCACGTAGCCGTAGTCCGCCTGGTTCTCTTTCGTTTGACAGCCAGTCAGCAGACCCATATGGTAACGCGGTCCTATAAACTTCGGAGGTAAGAAGCATGGAACCGCTTCCTCGTGGCGCGAATTTTCAACGCGCCAAGATGCTTTGGGAGATCGGCCTGCATATCGCCGGCGACCCGAACACGCCGTATTACGGGCCGCGAGATATGTGCATCTCCGTTGGCAGCGGCTCGCACGAAAACTTCCGACCCTGGCTACGGATGTCGACCGGATCGCCCATCCTCGCCCATGGGATTTGCCGGGGCGATTTGGAAATGACCATGATCAATCCGTCCGGACTCCTCACGCAGGCTTATCGCGGCACCGGATTGTTCCCGGAGCCTTTGCCGGTTCGCGTGCTCGCGACTTACCCGTCCTGGGATCGTTACGTACACGTCATCCATCCCCGCACCGGCTTAAAATCGCTCGCCGAGATTAAAGAGAAAAAGTATCCGCTGCGGCTTTCCATCCGTGAGGACAAGACGCACTCGACGCGCGTGTTGCTGGATCAAACGTTACAGGTGTACGGCTTCACCCTCGCTGATTTGGAATCGTGGGGAGGAAGTCTCCAACTCAACGGCGGCCCAGGGGATCAGAGACGATTGGACGCCATGCGGGCGGGAACCATCGATGCGATTTTTGATGAGGGGCTCGTGCTCTGGTTTGATGAGGCGCTCGCAGTTGACATGCGGCCCGTAATCCTCGAGGACTGGGCGTTCGACAAACTTCAAGCGCTCGGCTGGCGCCGAGTGCTGATTCCTAAGGGACGGTATGCTCACCTCAAAGCTGATCATGAGTGCATTGATTACAGCGGGTGGCCGCTCTACACACGCGCTTCTTTGCCGGATAACGACGCCTACAAGGTGGTCGATGCGATCAACGCGCGCAAAGACGAAATCTTCTGGGAGGATTCGTATACCGGAATAGGCCAGCTTGGACAGGACAGCGACGCGGCTCCGCGGGATGTTCCGCTCCATCCGGGCGCCGAGAGGTGGTATCGCGAGCACGGCTTCGCCGTGTAACAGTGCGGCCTTATTCTTCTTTACTAAGGACTCAGCGCTTTCTACTCAGCACTTCTTTTAATGTGCTCCTTGAGCGCCGTTAACGTCGGCGCAATGGGACGAAGCGCGTTTTCCGGAACTGGAATCGCCGATGGCTGTTTCAAGCCGTGCCCGGTTACGTTGCAAACGACAAGATCATCCCGACTTATAACGCCGCCGTCGCGCAATTTCTTTGCCGCTGCCACCGACGTTGCGGCGGCTGGCTCGGCAAAAATTCCGGCGAGGTGGCCGAGCACAGTTTGCGCCTCGATAATTTCCGCGTCGGTGAGAGCTACAGCGTGGCCTCCCGAAGCGCGTATCGCTTGGAGCGCACGCCAACCCAAGGAGACAGGATTACCCACTTGAATACTTTCAGCGACCGTCGGGCGCACAACCACGGGCTCGATCTCAGGAAGTTCCTTCTCGAAGGCGGCAACGATCGGCGCCGCGGCTTCACTCTGCGCGACCACAAGCTTAGGCGCGCGCTCAATCCAACCTAACGACAAGAACTCCTGGAACCCCTTCCTCATGGCGAAGATGCCCGTACCGCCGGCGGTCGGATGAATGACCCAATCGGGAACATCTCCATCGAGTTGGTCGACCAGTTCATAGGCGTATGACTTCTTCCCCTCGTCCCGATAAGGATTGGAGGAAAGACAATCGTACCAACCAAATTCCTTAACGGCGGCTTTGTAGAGCTTCGCCACTTCGTAATCGAAGTCGCCGTCTACGACCACGACGATCGCCCCATAGGCGCGCGCCTGGATGATCTTCGACGGCGCCGTCCCTGCCGGGACCATAACGATACTTTTCAATCCGGCCGCCGCTGAATAGGCAGCCACCGAAGCGGCGGCGTTGCCCGTGGAAATGACGGTGCTTGTTGTAAAGCCCAGTTCCTTCGCCGCGGACAATCCGACGCTGTTACTCCGGTCTTTGAGCGATCCGGTGGGTAGAACGGTATCGTTCTTCAGATATAGGCGTGGGATCCCTACGCGGTCCGAAAGCCGTTCGGAGCGCAGTAGCGGCGTGCCTCCTTCACCGAGAGAAACGATCGACGAACGATGCTCAACCGGAAAAAAATCGAACCAACGCCAGATGGTCGGATTCCGGCTGTTACGGAGCGCGTCTCGATCTGCCTTGGTGAAATGATCGATTACGACGTTGGCCTCGAGAATGCTTCGGCAAGAGTTACAATCAAACGTGGTCTTGGATCTCGATTCGGCGCCGCATTTCGGACAGCGTAACGATCTGATCTTGCCCATAAGCTATGATGTCCGCGTTCGATCCCAACTTCCTGCTACTAGACCAGCAGGCCGCTGAAAAACGCGATCTGCGAGCTGCTCAAAAAGATCTCAGAGGCGAGGCGCGCGAATCTGTCGCCAAAGGCAAGGGGCGGAGCCTACAAGTCAGAGGTCGGAGGTCAGACGTCAGAGATTGGACTTCGCTGCCTCCGTGTTCTTCGCTCTTTCTACTTTGCCCTTTGCGCTTGGCTCCATGCTCCCTGCTCCATGCGCTTTGCCAATTCGTACATTGGAGCGAGGCGGTTGAGCGCACCCTTCGACAATGCTCAGAGCCTGTCCAGTTTATCGAAGGAGCAATCGGCATTATGAGTCTTTTTCAGCGGCCGGCTAGGTCTCTTCCGGCGAGAATGGGTTTACCGCTCTTACGGTGCCGTAGAGACGATCATGCTGGAAATCTTCAGAGATCAAATCCGAAAGCCCGTAGTGCTCAGCATAAGCCCAAAGATGAGCATCAAACCAGCTCAGCCCGTAGGCCGCAGCGCCGCGAAACGCAAGCCGCAAGAGCGCTTCGGATGGATAGAGAATGCTGAACTGCACTAGAAATTCTTCAGCCTCGCGTCTGGCCTCATCGGGCGTCAAAATAGACCGATTTCCAACCAGAGGACGTGTTACCGCGGCAACAAACTCGACGATGGCTTGGTGAGGAACGCGAATTGAATCCGCTTCGATTCCGTGACGCAACAACTCCGAGGCGATGCGCTGTTTGTTTGGGAAGCGAGGATCGAACCGGTAGACGAGGACGTTCGTGTCAACCAAGGCCGCCATGATTCTGATCCGACTCTAACCTTGCAGAGGGTTCAAATCATGCCTTCCTTTTGCCGCCTTCTTGACGGTCAGGGTCTTCGGGGAGTTGCGAGCCCGCGTACGAATCATCGTTACGACTATAGAGATCCTCCCGCGTCCACCCACGTCCCGCCTGTCTGTTATGAAGCAAGGACGGATCGATTGCGCTCTCCCGCTTCCGCTGTCGCAACGTAGCCTGGTCGAACAACCGAAGCCCCGCCTGGGAACCCTTTTTTTTATGAGATCGTTTTGCCACCGGTATCACCCGTAGCACCTCTCCTGCAATTTCCCAATCGATCTGGTCTCCCGGTCTAATGCCGAGCTGCTCCGCCACGGATTTGGGAAGAGTTACTTGCAGTTTACTAGTTACCTTACTCACGTCCTTACTTTAACAAGGATAGATTCCTTGTCAAGCCTTCTGTTTCCGTCGGCTACACTACCACACTCGCCAAGAACGAACTTGACAGCGCGGGCGTTATCCGATACTAGGCCGCTACTACCGAAACCGGAAAGGAGCATCCTATGTTTGGACTTTTGACAACCATCATTGTGGGTTTCGTTGTTGGCATAATCGCAAAATTCATAATGCCCGGTAAGGAAAACATGGGAATCATCGCGACGACCTTGCTGGGGATCGCCGGGTCGCTCGCGGCCACCTATTTGGGTCAGGCGGTCGGCTGGTATCAGGCCGGCGAGGCAACCGGCTGGATCGGCTCTATTGTTGGCGCCTTCGTCTTGCTGTGGGTGTACCAAAAGATCAAAGCGAAAAGGGCCGCCGCTTGAACGCTCCGCTCCGTTCAAACGGTCGAACTGTTTGAACGTTTTGAACCGGTCAACAAGGCGGCTCGGCCCCCGCATTTTTTACTCAACACTGCCATTGATGCTCTCCCACAGCAACTCCGCCGGATGCTTGGCTTTTCGCCCGGTGAGATGCTCGATTTGCTGCCTGCAGGAGATCCCGGGCGCAACGATCTCGACCTCCGCGGCAGCAGCTTTGACGGCGGGCGCGAGGCGGCGGTTACCGATAGTAACCGAGAGATCATAATGCTCTTTTTCGAAGCCGAACGAGCCGGCCATCCCGCAGCAACCGGAATCGACCTCGCTGACCTCAAGCCCGGCTGCTTTTAGCACAGCCACTGTGGGAGCGGTTCCCACAAGCGCTTTTTGATGGCAGTGGCCATGAAGCAGAGCCTTCTTTCCAGCAGCTCCAAAGCTCACCGAGAGCCTTCCTGCATCGCGCTCTCTTAGTAGAAATTCTTCGAGCAGAAAACTATGCGCGGCGACCCGTTTGGCCGGCCTCGTGCGCAAAAATTCCGGGTACTCATCCCTCAGCGTCAACAAACAGGAGGGCTCCAGGCCGACAATAGCAATGCCCCGCTCGGCGTATTCGGCCAACTGATCGACGTTCCAGGCCGCGTTGTTTTTGGCTTCGCCCAGCATTCCTTTTGAAATCATAGGCCGGCCGCAGCATCGCTTGTCCACCAGCAGCACACGGTAGCCGAGGCGCTCCAGAAGCCTGGTCGCGGCGATCGCCACATGCGGCGTATTGAAGTTGTTGAAGGTGTCATGAAACAGGACCACGTCGCCCTTGATTCCTTCGCCTTCTCCGGTGTGGCCGTGAAACCAATCTTCGAAGGTCTGACTTGCAAACTGAGGCAATGGACGCCGGCGATCGATTCCCGCGAGCTTCGACATCAGCCAGCGATTCACCTTCGATTGGGTGATCCAATTGGAAATGGGAGCAAACTGCGAGCCGATCCTGTTTAATCTCTCGATCCCGCCGAAGAGCCTGTTCCGCAGCGGCAAGCCGTTGGCGCGATGGTAGTGGTCGAGGAATTCGTATTTAAGCTTGGCCATGTCGACATTAGACGGACATTCGGCCTTGCAGGCTTTACACTCGAGACAGAGATCCATCACTTCGTAGAGACGTTTTCCGGTGAAATCCTCATGCGGAACCTTGCCCGAAAGCACGGCCCGAAGCGCATTGGCCCTGCCGCGCGTTGAGTGCTCTTCGTCGAGGGTGCCCATGTAGGAGGGGCACATAGTTCCGTCTAATTTCTTGCGGCACTCTCCCATCCCGCTGCACATCTCCACTGCCGCGGCGAAGCCGCCTTGCCCGCCGAAGTCGAAGGTCGTCTGCGGCTGCCAGGTCCGGTATTGCGGGCTGATGCGCAGCGACTCGGTCATGGCCGGCGCGTCGACAATCTTCCCGGGGTTCATCAGGTTGTTCGGATCGAAGGCGCGCTTTACCTGCCGGAAGGCTTCGTAGAGAATTGGTCCGAATAATTTCGCATTGAAGTGACTGCGCGCCAGTCCGTCTCCGTGCTCGCCCGACATGGCGCCGTTGAACTCCAGAACGAGATCGGCAATCTCGTTCGCAATCGAAACCATTTTGTCGACTTCACTCGGTTCCTTGAGATTGATCAGCGGCCGGATGTGCATGCAGCCGACCGAGCAGTGGCCGTAGTAGCCGGCAATGGCGTCATGACGCGTGATGACTTCCTTGAATCGCCTGATAAACTCCGGCAGTTTCGCCGGCGCGACGGCGGTGTCTTCGACGAATGCGATCGGCTTCTTGTCGCCCTTCGTGCCAAGCAGAAGACCCAGTCCCGCTTTGCGAACACCCCAGATCGCTTTCACCTCTTCCGGCTTGAACGCGAGGCTCGCGGCGTACCCGATGCGTTGCGCTTTGCGCAGCTCTTCGAGTCTTAGAACTTGCTCTCTGACTTCTTCTTCCGTTTCTCCGGCATATTCGACCATCAACAGCGAATCCGGATTACCCTGGACAAACCCCAGCCTTCTGGACTGTACGATGTTTCCCCGCGCTAAATTCAAAATCATCTTGTCCGTGGATTCCACCGCGTAAGGCGCTGTCTGCAAAACCACCTGGGAGCACTCCAGAGCTTCGATATCGTCGTTGAAATGAATGACGTCGAGCGCGGTCCACCTTGGCTTGGGAACCAGACGCATCTTGGCTTCCACCACAGCGCCCAACGTGCCTTCCGAGCCGGTCAGAATACGCGAGAGATTGAACGCCTGAGGTTTGATGAACTCATCTAGATTATACCCGGACACGCGCCGCATGATTCTGGGATAACGAGCGAGAATTTCACCCTTGTGAGCCTGGGTCAAACGGGACACTTCGCGATAGAGCTGACCCTCCAGGTCTTCGCGCCGGCACTTCGTCTCCAACGCTTCCGGCGAAAGGTCCTTGAGCACCACTTCGCTGCCGTCGGATAGAAGAACGGTTAATTCCAATACGTGGTCGAGAGTCTTCCCGTATGTCAACGAGTGCGCGCCCGCCGAGTTGTTGCCGATCATGCCGCCGATCGTCGCGCGATTGGAGGTCGACGTATCGGGACCAAACTGCAGCCCCATGGAACGCACGTGCGCATTCAACTCGTCTTGCACCAGCCCCGGCTGGACACGGCACCACAGCTCTTCCTTATTCACCTCCAGAACGCCATTCATGTACTTCGAAAAGTCGAGCACGATGGCGTGACCGACGGTTTGCCCGGCAAGAGAAGTCCCGCCGCCCCTTGACAAAATCGGCGCTCCGAAGCGCTTGGCGATCTCGATGGTTGCTTGCACGTCGCCCTTGTGGCGCGGCACCACGATACCGATGGGCTCGATCTGGTAAATGGACGCGTCGGTGGAGTAAAGCAGGCGCGTGTACCTATCGAACTGCACCGCGCCGTCAATCCGCTTGCGGAGTTCCGCCTCAATCTCGTGATAGTCTCTGCTCGCACTCGAACTCATAGCGGCTCCTGCCACTCTGTAGTTAACCCCTTAAACTCTTGAACCCTTCACTTTTTTAACCCAACCTAGTACAAGGCCAGTGGCCATTTCCAGCCCGGCTGCCGGAAAAAAAACATTCAGGGGACTGGCTGCTTTTTCGTATTGCAAAAAGCTGCCTGTCCCCTTACCGAAAGAGTAGCCCTTTCGGGGCTTTCCTATAGAGCCGCTTTCGCCTGCTGAAAGATGCCTTCAAACATCGGCCGGGTGAGCTTCCCCGTGAACGTATTCTGCTGGCTCGGGTGATACGATGCTATGAAGGTCAGGCCGCTTGGCAGGACAACCGAGCGGCCGTGGCTGAATTTAGGGCGTGGCTTAGGAACCGGCGCGCCCGTCTCCTGATACGCCGACAGAAATGAATCGAACGCTATCTTACCCAATGCAATAACCACCTGAAGATTCTTGAACAGCCTCAATTCCTGGATGAGATACGGCCGGCAGCGGGCAAACTCGCTTAACGTCGGCTTGTTGTCCGGGGGCGCGCAACGCACCGAAGCTGTAACGTAGCAGTCTTTGAGTTGGAGCCCGTCGTCGCGATGACCCGAACTCGCTTGGTTGGCAAAGCCTGCAGCGTAGAGCGCGCCGTAAAGCCAATCGCCGCTCCGATCACCGGTGAAGATTCTCCCCGTCCGATTCCCTCCGTGTGCGGCAGGGGCCAGCCCCACAATCAAAAGGCGGGCGCCCGGATCGCCGAAACCGGGCAACGGCTTTGCCCAATAAGCCTGCCCCGCGTAGCGGCGCGGCGGTTTTTGGGCTACTCCCTCTCGCCACCGCACCAGCCGGGGACACTTTTTACAATTCACGATGGCGCTGTTAAGTGCGGTCAAATTTTGCATGGCAACTACATTAGCCGTGAGTCAAGAGTTTTTAGCTTTGAGTTTTTGGTTCTGAGTTGGAGTTTTTCTTGTCTTTTATGATGCTCGTGATCATAAATTAGATGAGAACCCTACCACTAGCGCAGCCTGCTGCCAACTAAAAACTAGGAATTTAAAACTAAAAAGTTAGTTTTATTAGATGGTTGCCTCGCAAATTGGAACGCGATAATTAAACAATAGGAAAGGAGTTCTATCCATGCCTGATCAAGAGTATCGAATGGAAAGAGATTCCATGGGCGAGGTTAGGGTCCCCAAGGCGGCATACTACGGTGCGCAGACTCAGCGTGCCGTCGAAAACTTTCCCATTAGCGGGATTGGCTTTCCGCCGAGCTTGATCCAGGCGTTGGCTCGAATAAAGCTCGCCGCAGCGGAAGTCAACAAAGAACTTGGTCTGCTCAATGGCGAAATTGCCGACGCCGTTGGGAAAGCCGCGGCGGAGGTCGTTGCCGGAAGACACGACAAGGAATTCGTCGTCGATGTCTTTCAGACGGGTTCGGGGACATCGACGAATATGAACGCGAACGAGGTGATCGCCAATCGCGCGCTGGAACTCTTGGGGAAAACGCGAGGCAGTAAAGAGGTGCATCCCAATGACCACGTGAATATCGGGCAGTCGAGCAATGACGTGATCCCCAGCGCCATTCATATAGCTGCGCTGCAATCTATTGAGAACAAGCTTCTGCCGGCGCTCGAAGCGTTGCGGCAGGCGTTTGAAGCCAAAGCGGCGGAATTTGACGGGATCTTAAAGATCGGCCGCACCCACTTGGCCGATGCGACGCCAATTCGCTTGGGACAAGAATTTTCGGGATACGCCCGGCAGATCGAGCTCAGCATCGACCGAATCAGGCATGCTGCTGGAGGTTTAGAGGAGTTGGCGCTGGGCGGAACCGCCATAGGGACCGGCATCAATACCCATCCGGAATTTGCCCGCAAGGTGATCGCGAAAATTTCAGAAACGACCGGTCTGCCCTTCTGCGAGGCCAAAAATCATTTTGAGGCCCAAGCCGCAAAGGATGCGGCCGTGCATGTAAGCGGCTCGCTGAAAACCCTGGCGGTTAGTCTGACAAAGATTGCCAATGACCTGCGCTGGATGGCGTCCGGTCCCAGGTGCGGCATTGGCGAGATCGGACTTCCCGACACTCAACCCGGTTCCTCGATTATGCCGGGCAAGGTCAATCCGGTAATCTGTGAATCAGTCCTGCAGGTTGCCGCCCACGTGATCGGTTGTGATGCGACCATCACCGTTTGCGGCCAGGCGGGAAACTTCGAGCTGAACGTGATGATGCCGATCATGGCTTTACGACTGCTAGAGGCGATCGGGTTCACCGCCAATGTAGTGGAAGCCTTCAGTGAAAAGTGCGTGGTCGGAATCGAGGCCAATAAGGAGCGCTGTGAGGAGCTGATCGAGCGGAGTTTAGCGATGGTTACCGCATTGGCGCCGAGAATCGGCTACGACGCAGCCGCCAAGATCGCAAAGGAAGCGTTCGAGACGGGAAAAACGGTTCGAGAAATCGCCCGGGTCCAAGGCGTTCTGCCGGACGAAGAGCTTGATAAACTGCTTGACCCACGGGTGATGACCGGACCGTGAGCGCCGTATGCGAAGGTTAGGCTAGTTAAGGTTTAAGACGGAAAGTTCCGCGTTCGAGGTTCAATGTTCGACGTTCGGAGTTCGATGTTCGACGTTCCTAGCTCGGCGACCCTGGCTTGCCCTGCTATGGCCTGAAACAACAACTCAAGTCGATGGGTTGGAATCTCAACCTGGACCTAAACCTCAACCTGTTTCTATTTGCTCAACCTAAGCCTAAACCTTAACCTGCTTCACCGGCGTGCAAAGCCATAATTTTTTTGCTATAAATTCAGCAGCGCTAAAAAACGATCGAGGGGAACTTCATGATTCAAAGACCACAGCCCTATAAACGACAAATTTATCTTTGCATCAATAACCGCAACGGCGAAAGCCCGTCATGCGGTTATAGCGGCGGCGAAGAAATCGCGGAAGAGCTCAAAAAAGTGGCGAAGGAGATGAACCTAAAGGGAAAACTTCGCGTTGCCCGGAGCGGCTGCTTTGATCTCTGCGCCTTCGGCCCGAACATGATGATCTGGCCGGAGGGGCTTTGGTTTATGAAGGTTACCAAAGACGATATTCCGCAGATCATTGAAACCTACTTAAAGCTCGAAGAATCAGATAAGAAACAGGAAGCCGCTTCTCCTAGCCCTGCTGGAAAGTGACCCGTCTTTAGAAAGCACAAACTTTCTGTAATCGTCCAAGCCCGAAAATGTACACCCATGATATCGTAGTCGTTGGAGGCGGAGGTGCGGGCCTGCGCGCGGCGATCGCCGCAGCCGAAGCATCGAAGCAATTGTCTATCGCCGTTGTCTCCAAAGTTTACCCCATGCGGAGCCACACGGTTTCCGCCGAGGGGGGCACCGCAGCGGTGCTGCGTGAATTTGATAGTTTGGACCTTCACGCCAAGGACACGATCTTCGGAGCGGATTTTATGGCTGACCAGGACGCGGTCGAAGCCTTTGTCAAAGAGGCTCCCGGAGAACTCATCCAACTTGAGCACTGGGGCTGTCCGTGGAGTCGCGATCCGGACGGGCGCGTCAGCGTCAGGTCGTTCGGCGGTATGAGCGTCGATCGCACCCTGTTTGCCGCCGATAAGACCGGCTTCCATTTGCTCCATACTCTCTTTCAGACCTCCCTCAAATACGACAACATCATTCGCTACGACGAGTGCTTCTTGACTTCGCTTCTCGTCGACGACGGCAAAGTCCGGGGGGTGACAGCCATCAACCTTTATAACGGGCAAGTTGAAGTCATCGCCGGCAGGGCCGTCATTCTCTGCACCGGCGGAGGCGGGCGCGTCTTTCCTTTCACCACCAACGCCGCGATAAAAACGGGCGACGGTATGGCGCTGGCCTACCGTGCCGGAGTCCCCCTGAAGGACATGGAATTTGTCCAGTACCATCCCACGGGATTACCCGGGACCGGCATTCTGATCACCGAAGCATCACGCGGTGAAGGGGGATGGCTTAAGAACAAAGACGGCTACCGATACCTTCAAGACTACGGTCTCGGCCCCCCGACCGAGAAACCGACGCACCGTAAAATGGAGCTTGGACCCCGCGACATCCTGTCGCGCTGCCACATGCAGGAGCTGGCCAAAGGGCGAACGTTTGAAGGGCCCTACGGCCACTTCGTTCACCTCGACCTGCGTCATCTCGGGGAAGAAGTCATCAACAGGAAACTGCCGTTCGTCCGCGAGCTGGCGCACAAGTATGTGGGTATCGATCCGGTGTACGAGCCTATTCCCGTGCGGCCCGTGGTGCACTACATGATGGGAGGCGTTTCCACCGACATCAACGCGAAAACATCGCTGGAGGGTTTTTACGCCGCGGGTGAAACCGCATGCGTCTCCATTAACGGCGGCAACCGGCTAGGTTCCAATTCGCTGACCGAGCTGCTCGTCTTTGGGACGAGAGCCGGACGTTCCGCTGCGGAATATGCCAGGTCCCAACCCGCCCCGGAATCCGCGCGGCTTTCGGCAATGGCAGCAGACGAGCAGCGCCGCCTGGACCGCCAGTTTCTGCGCAAGGAGGGCGGCCGGGAAAGAATCGCCACGATCCGCCAGGAAATGCAGAAAACCATGGAGGAGGGAGTGGGGATCTATCGGGACGAAGAAAAAATGCGGAAAACTTGCAGGATGCTGAGGAGCCTGCGGGAGCGCTTCGAGGACATTATCATCGAGGATCGGGGCAGCACTTTCAACACGGAAATCATCAGCGCGTTGGAACTGGATTTCATGCTCGACGTGGCCGAGGCTGTGGCCAATTCAGCGCTTATGCGTAGAGAGTCACGCGGGTCGCACACTCGCACGGATTTCCCAAAGCGCGACGATGCGAACTTCTTGAAGCACACCCTGGCCTACCGGACACTCGACGGGCCGAGAATCGAATACCTGCCGGTGACCATTACTCGCTGGCAACCCGAAGAACGCAAATATTAAAGAGCTTTAAATCAAAATAATTGCAAATTTCAAAATGCAAACTCAGGAGATATAATATAAAAGGGAAGAGCTTAGTTATCTGAAATTTTGACTTTTACACTTTGCAATTTTTCATTTTGCAATAGCGTAGTTTGAGGAGATCATGGCCGAACCGACGATAACTTTAAACGTTACCCGCTACCGTCCGGAGCAAGACCGGGCTCCAACAACACAGACCTACACCATACCTTACAGGGAGGATTGGGTCGTTCTGGACGCTCTAAATCACATCAAGGACCAGATTGACGGGACTCTTAGCTATCGCTGGTCTTGCCGCATGGGAGTATGCGGCAGCTGCGGTATGATGGTCAACGGCGTCCCCAAGCTTACGTGCGCAGCCTTCTTGCGCGAGTATTATCCGCAGGAGATTCGGGTCGAGCCTCTGGTCAATTTTCCCATTATCCGCGATCTGATCATCGATATGAGCGACTTTTTGGACAAACTGAAAAGCGTAAAGCCTTGGATTATCCGCAAGGAGGAAAAACCCGTCGCTCAAGGTGAGTATCTGCAGACGCCGGCAGAACTGGAAGCTTACAAGCAATTTACACAGTGCATTAACTGCATGCTTTGTTACGCGGCTTGCCCGGTTTACGGTCTCGAGCCGAAATTTCTGGGCCCCGCCGCGATCGCTCTCGGCTACCGCTACAACATTGATTCGCGCGACCAGGGTAAAGACCAGCGCGCTGAAATCGGCGACCACGACGGCATCTGGGACTGTACCTTTGTGGGAGAGTGCAGCGTGGTTTGCCCCAAAGACGTAGACCCGGCGGCAGCGATACAGCGCGCCAAGGTGGACACGACGAAGAACTGGTTCAAATCAATTCTACTGCCATGGGGACAACGATGACCCATCGACCAAGCTCAGGGTCATCCTGAGGAGGATCGAAGGATGAGCGCGTTGCGACCGGACGGATCCAAGCTCTACCATCGGAAGATGCCGGCCACTTGGTGGCTGAAGCAACAGAGTTATTTTCTTTTCATGCTCCGCGAGCTTTCGAGCCTTTTCATTGCTTTATTCTTGATGGTCTATCTTGCCCAAATTTATCAATTAACCAAAGGCCCCGAGGCGTACGTCGCCTTTGCTCAAAGGCTGAGCTCGCCAGGGTGGCTGGTCTTCCACTTCGTGGCTCTTCTGTTCGCGCTTTATCATAGCTTCACATGGTTTCAATCCACATCCGTGGTGCTGCCTGTACGTATAGGAGAGCGTCTGGTCCCGCGCCGGGTTGTCACCGCACTGCACATTGGCGCCTGGGGGATTGTATCGCTTGCGATTTTGATTTTGTTTGTCGCGCTTAAAGGCTGAAAGATGACTACGGAAAAAACCACGGAACCTTTTTGGTGGGGGCTCTTCTCAGCGGGAGGCGTCGTAGCCGCCTTTCTGGTCCCCGTTCACATCATAATTGCAGGCTTTGCATTACCACTTGGTTGGATCTCTGACGACGGGACGCTATATCACAACTGGCTCGTCAGGATCTACCTTTTTGTGCTCATCGCGTTACCTCTCTTCCATTGGGCCCACCGCTTCTATTTTGCCTTGAACGATATGAAGCTTGGCCTTCCCCAGAAGCCTCTCTCTATTCTCTGCTATGGTGGAGCGATCGTCGGAACGATCGCCACTGTCTGGGTCCTGCTACT
>JBOHVS010000358.1:0-5430 GCA_050735975.1 Binatia bacterium
CCCTTCCGATCTGCTTTTTCCTAACTGTTCCTCGGAGCCCCCCTCGGTTTTGCCCGTCATCTCCTTCCCTTGCTCTTTTCCGGCCTGGTTTTTGTCGGGATGATTTGCTTGCCCGCCCTGATTTTCCCCTTTTTCCTTCGGATCCGCCTGAGAGGTTTTCCCTTGCTGCATTTCTTTGTTTTGCTGAGCGGCGAGATCGCCCTTACCGTCTCCACCGCTTCCCTGACTCTCTTTTACTTGCCCCTCTCCATCCTGCGGCGCGTTGCTCCCGCCGCTGCCTTCCTGCTCCCTTTGCTGAGCGTTGCCTGACTGCTGTTCCATACCCTTCAATGTGCTCGCTGCCTCGCCCAAAAGATCTTGGCTAGCCTTTTCCTCTTGGTTTTTTTGCTGTTTCTCGACCTCTTTCTGTAACTCTTGAATCAGTTGCCGCTTTTCCGCAAGCGCCATATTCGGATCCTGCAGCTTAGCCGCGAGCGACTGGAAATCCCGGGCCAAGTCTGTCAGATCCGGGTGCTGCGCCATTTTCTCAGCCAGTTGACTGATCTGCTGGTGCGGCGCTACCCGCGCAGAGATGGATTCCGCCAGCGGCAGCAACAAATGAAACAAGGCGACCGCAATGATTGAGCCGACGACCGACCAGTAAAACGAGCCTTTGATCTCGTACGGGAAGTCACGTCTTAGGTCGACGCGCCCGAGAAGACCACCTGTCTCCTCGCGCAGACGGGAATGGAAGGTCTGAGAACAGGACGATGATTCAACGGTTGCCAAGGTGAGAAATCGATCTTCCCCGGCCGCCTTTTCATCGACCAACCGGGCGGCTGAACGGACCGATGGAATCATCGGCCGGTAACGTACCACGATGGCGAGCACGCCAATGCCGATCGCCGCAGCAGCGAGGACGACGAAAGTGCCCTGCGGAATCCATGCCGCACGATATAGGTGCGCCAATAAGTACACGGAAACAATCACCGGTGCAACAAAACTTAAGAGGGAATCTCGTAAAACCTGGCTCCGCAGGCGCTGGTGCATACGCTCTAGCAATCTCTCCGGGGACACTTCGCCTTGTGGGGCCGGGTAAAACTGCATGGTCTGTAACTATACCATGTTGCTTCGGTATCAGAAACGCGAGGTCACCGAGAGCGCGATTGGGTCTTGCGTGGCAGCGTAGCCTCCTGGCGAGACTGATAGGTTTTAACCGCGCGGTTATGACTTTCGAGAGTTTCGGAAAAGAGATGAGTGCCATCGTTTTTCGAAACGAAATAGAGATACGGAACCGAGGCGGGCTGCAGGGCCGCTTGGATCGACGATAAACCCGGATTGCAAATCGGTCCGGGAGGCAATGACGGTATGCGATAAGTGTTGTAAGGGCTCGGGTGTTGGAGATCCTTACGAGTCAAATTGCCGTTAAACCCTTTGATCCCATAGATCACCGTGGGATCACTCTGCAGAGGCATGTTGAGCTTTAAACGGTTGTGGAACACCGCGGAAACCAACGGTCTTTCTGCCTCGATGCCGGCCTCTTTCTCTATGATTGAGGCCAAAGTCAAGATCTCATAGGGGGTCAGATCACTGTGCCGTCGATCCCCATTGACGAGAGGCTCGAATACCTTCCGGAACTGTTCAGTCATTATAAGGATGATTTCCTTCTCCGGTGTCGACGGAGTAAATTGATACGTATTGGGAAACAGATAACCCTCGATCGTCTTATCCTGCAATCCCAAAGCCGACAACAATTCGGGATTTGCCGCCTCGGCGAGAAATCGCTCCTTATCAACGATCGCCATTCTCGCCAGCAGCTCCGCAATCTCTTCGACGGTCAGCCCTTCTGGAATTGTAACGCGGTGGAAAACAACTTTTCCGGCAACGATTCGTTTTAAGACTTCGCGCGGCGACAATGGCAGCTCAAAGCGGTAGAGCCCCCATTGGATCTTTTTTTCCGAACCGGAAAGTCGGGCCCATAAAGAAAAAATCCTTTCGCTGGAGATGACTTTCTGCTCCCGAAGCCTGCGCACAACTGATGAGAAGGGTTCTCCCTGTTCGACTCTGAATTCCACGGTCTCCGGCGGTTGAGCAGCCGGGTAAAAAATATGCCGGAATAGGAGAACGCCGCAAAGCAGAATGGCGATAGCTATCAGCAACAACGTTGAAGACATGAACTTCACGATCAAATCAGCGCGGTGAGAACAGACGGGTGACGATCCAGCTTGAGCTAGTTTTCCGTCAGATTGCCCTTTAACCAGCCCTCAATCTGCCGCAAAAAACCGCCGAAAGGGTCTTCGCCGGGCTCCGGAGCGAAATAAGCTTTGCGAGTATAATCGAGGGCACCCGAGTAATACTCGAATTTTTTGGACAATTCTTGAAACAGGATAAATCCCGTGCGATAGAGGGAAAGGTCGAGTTCGGACACGGTCCAGTAGGAACGACTTCCCTCTTGGATGTAGTAGTCGAGAAAGCCCTTGCCCTCCACGTGACTGCGGAAGATCCCGCTCATGAACAGAGCATAATCACCCACGTACTTGCGCAGAGATCGCTCTTTCAACAGATCGGTTTCGTCGGCTTTTCCGGCAGATTCGTGCGCGAGCATCTCAACTACACTTTCCATTCTTTTGCCGGCCCGTGACCTGAGCCGGTACAGGTTATCGGCCCTGGCGAATTCGCTAAGCACATCGGCCACATAACTCGCTACGGTTGCATCGTGAATCCCCAGCTGCCAAAAGCTCTGGCGAACCACGTTCAGAAAGAAGTTATGAAGGCTCTTCTCTGAAACTTTCTTCTCCATTGGCTTGCCCCGTTGTTGTCAATGATACCAAAGGCATTGATGTTTGAAAAGATTGTATTATCTGCCCCGGCCGAGATCCCTTCGAACTCCAGCTGCTAGCCATTTTTCAACAGAGCGATATAATAACTCCATTCTTGGGACATTTATTAGGAGGGAGGATTCGATGGCGAGGGACTTGAAAGAGGAATTCTTTCGACTCGATGGCGCCTGGCCATCATTCGAGTTGATGTCGATCCGCCGCCGGCAGGATTACTTAAGACCCTTTCGCGTGCTCCGATGCAAGATTGACGACCAGGTCGATTTTCAAGCGTTCGAATCGCCTCGAAGCGCAACCGAAGCCAGCGTGTTGATCGAGATCTTCGGTGAGCAGGAACTGGTCGCTGCCAGCGGACAGGGACCGGTGCACGCCGTGGACAATGCCATGCGGAAGATTCTCGAGAAGCATTATCCCCAACTCGCGGAAGTTCGGTTGGAGGAATTTAACGTCCGCTTGCTGCAGCAGGGTGGAGATGATGATACGGGAGCGGCGGCGTTGGTACGCGTTCTGGCGATCTTTTCGGATAGCACCGACAGGTGGGGAACCGTGGGCGTTGCCGCAGACATCCTACAGGCGAGTGTCGAGTGCATCATTGACGGGCTCGAGTGGAAGCTCAGAGGAGAACACAAACACTAACACGACCCGATCGAGCGAATCGTTTCCGTTTGGACTAACCTGGACGCATACTTCAAAACATAGCTCGCGAGCTGCGCGTGAAATTACTTTCGAGCGGTTGCTTCTTTATCGATCGTGGGTGCCGGACATAACGACACCCATACGGTTGGCGGGTTGGCTTATTTTCGAGCCATAAAGGAATTTATCGCCTGGGCGGAAACAAAGACTAAATGACCGCCCACAGGCTGGAAAAGTTCAGTCGGTAGCTGAGAGTAGCGACCCTCTGGGCGGCAAGGTTCTTTTCAGTCTAACGGTTCATCCGCTTTGGTAAAGCGCGAATAAGCGTTACGTAAGTACTGGGACACCATTCGCTGCGTATTGAAGAAAGTGCCGTTGAGGGCGATGGCGGAACGCATTACCTCTGCAAACCTATCCGGCTCTCGGTAGAACAGCGGCAAGATGAGACGTTCTAACTTATCATAGAGCGCCTGGATCTCCGTGCCCGGATCGACCTCGGGGCCGGTGGTTTCGCCGATCGACCAACCGGTTACCCCTTCTATATGGCCCTCGATCCACCAGCCGTCAAGCACGCTGAAACTGGGCACACCGTTAAGAGCCGCCTTCATGCCGCTGGTACCGGAAGCTTCTTGCGGTCGCAGCGGCGTGTTCAGCCAAACGTCCACCCCCGAGCAAAGCAGCTTTCCTAGCGCCATATCGTAATTTTCCAGGTAGACAACGCGGACGTCGTTTGCCAAGACGGCCGCTGCTTCAAAGATGCGACGAATGATCGCCTTGCCGCCTTCGTCTCTTGGATGAGCCTTGCCAGCATAGACCAACTGCAACGGACCCGTTTGGCGGGAAATCTGTTTCAACCGGTCTAGATCAGTGAACAGGAGGTCACCCCGTTTGTAACCGGTTGCGCGTCGGGCAAAACCCAGAGTGAATACCGACGGATCCAGCTGTGTCCCTGTCAGCCACCGTACCTGCTGAAACAAGTCTTTCTTTGCTTCCTGGTGGGCCTGTTGGATGTCTCGGAGCGAAATTCCAATCGCGTAGCGAAGATAGCAGTTATCGCGCCGCCATCCCGGGATAGCGCGATCGTACAATGCGGCAACTGGCTTCGACGTCCAGGAAACTGCGTGGACGCCATTCGTAATCGCCTCCATTGGATAGCCTGGGAACATCTCCCGGGAAACCTCCCGGTGACGCATCGACACCGCGTTGACGAACCCGGAAAGCCGAAGCGCCAATTCGGTCATATTCAACGAAGCATTCAACACCTGCAGCCGGCTCAGCAGCGCCGCTCGACCGTCGCCCAGAACCTTGTAGATAAGGTCGGTCGAAAAACGATCATGGCCGGCCGGTACCGGAGTATGGGTGGTAAACACGCATTGGCGCCGGATTGCTTTTACATCGACGTCCGAGAACCCCTGTCCCGGGCGGGACTTAACTTGTTGCTCCAATAACGCGAGGGAGACAAAAGCCGAGTGCCCTTCATTCATGTGGTGGGTCCCCACGTCTAGATATCCCAGGGCACGGATCATTGCCACACCGCCAAAGCCCAACACGACCTCCTGACATAGCCGGTAATGCTCGTCGCCGCCGTAAAGATGATCGGTCAGCGCGCGATCTTGAGCTTCATTTTCTTCCAAATCCGTATCGAGGAGGATCAATGGCACCGAGTGACCGGTGACTCCGCGAAAGAGAAACTGCCATGCGCGGACTCTTACGTCACGTCCTTCGATCGTTATGGATACCCGCTGGGATAAGGGTTCTAAGTAGTCCTCAGGCGACCACTTTGATGGGCTCTCCGACTGATTTCCTTGTGCGTCGAGCCGTTGGTCAAAGTAGCCTTTACGCGGTAGTAAGGTGACTCCCACCATACAGAGCTCCAAGTCAGCGGCTGAGCGCAGCATATCGCCGGCCAAAATGCCCAATCCACCGCTATAAGTGGGGATTTCGGACTCGATAGCCACGTCCATTGAGAAATAGGCGATTG
>JBOHVS010000359.1:0-15657 GCA_050735975.1 Binatia bacterium
GACGAGGAGTCGTTCTCGGCTGACTTATCGGCCGGAGTTGAGAGAACATCAGGGACCTCCTCCACATTCTCCGTCGTGAAGAGCGGAATACCGAATACGCTTACGATACTCCTGTCGCGCAACGGACTCTGCGGATCGTCGTCTTCGAACGGAGTTTCCTCGTAGAGATAAGAAAACGGATTTAGGTAACTGAGCAAGCTGCGCTCTTGTTTTCTGTTAACGCGGCTGGATTTCGCCACCAACGAGTCAACCGTGCCTTCCTTCGAATCTTCCGGCTTAAAAACGACGCCCGGGAGCTTCACATCCACTCGATACTTCCGGCGCAGATCGGTCTTGAGCCACTTCAGGCGTCGTTCTTCAACCGCCTTGGCATAAAGCTCCTCTTTAACCTTCGACGCCACCTCCGGCAGCGGCGGCACAGTCCCGACTTCCTTTGCCTCTAACTTGACGACATGCACGCCCAGACTGCTCCGGAACGGACGACTGACCTGTCCGACGGCGAGTTTTTCGAAGGCAACGTCTTCGATCGGCTTGAGCAAGGTTCCCCGGCTCACCCAGCCGATGTCTCCACCGGCTTCCCGACCCGCTCCATCGGAGTACTCGCCCGCCAACTTGCCGAAGTCCTCGCCGGAAGCGATCCGTTTATAGAGATCATCGGCTTTTGCCATGGCCGCTTCGACCTGATCCGGAGAGCCGTTTTCCGAAAGTGGCAACAAAATGTGGCGCAGGCGCGCCCGATCACCAACCCGGTAATTCTTTGCATTAAGCTTATAGTATCGCTGGACATCCTCGTCGGTGATATTAACGCGCCTTTGTACTTGCCGCCCGATGATATCGTTTTGCTCCAGCCGGCTCTTCACCCACGCCCGGAAGCCCGCGAGCGTCTGTCCTTCGCGGCTCAGAGCAGCCGTGAACTCATCGTCGGTCAAACGGTTCGTTTTCTTCACTTGCTCAATGTACTGATCGACTTCGGCATCGGTGATTTTGATGCCCGCCTGGCGAACCGCCGCTTCCACCAGTTTCTCAGTAATAAAATACTCCAGCACTTCGCGATCGCTGGTATTGATGTTATTCAGATCACCGGACGGAAACTCTCGTTTCATCCTTGTTTTCGCATAGAGTTCCACGTTCGAAAGCGTGTAGGGCTCGCCGTCAACAACCACGACCAGCTGCTCGACAACTCTCGTCTGAACGGCACTGGGAAGAAGGACCGCTACGAAGCAGAAGAGGAGGAGGCTTTGGTAAATCTTTTGCCTCGCCATGGGCGCATTTGACCTGAAACAAATCTTTAACAACGCAACTCTTACCATACCGGGCCGGAAAAGCCAAACCACGGCGCCGCCAAGGGGGCGAGTCTGGAGGCCGCGGTCACAGGGACGTGGAGGTTCGGTTCAGGCCCTGACCGGTGGAGTAGCCACCTAAGCCTTAGCCTCAACCTGCTTCAATGTGGGCCAATGGCAGCGGCAGCTTCAGGTCGCGCTCAGATTCATGAATCGTGTGGAGTAACTGAACCACCTCGCCGATCAACGCCTCCCAGCTTTCGTTCTGAGGAGCGAACGAAAGCCGGCCGTCCGGCGATAGGCGAAAGCGGGATTTGGGTCTTTTGATCAGCTCCAGCAGCTTTTCGACCTTGACCGGCGATTGAGGATGAAAGAGCAAAAATACTCTACCCTCGGAGACGCTGATCTGTTGCACCAGATGTCCTTTAAGCACCCGCCGGAGATCCATAACCAGTAAGAGATTTGCGACGGCACTGCCGTACGGACCGAAACGATCGCGAATCTCCTCTCGGATCTCCGCCAATTCCTGCGGGCTGCCGAGGCTTGCCAATCGTTTGTAGAAAAGCAGCCGCTGGTTGGCGTTGGGGATGTAATCGTCGGGAAAGTAGGCCGGAATTCCCAATCGGATTTCAGGCTCCACCGCTGGCGCCACTTCCTCGCCTTTCAGCTCGCGTATCGCGTTCTCCATCATCTCGGTGTAGAGCTCGAATCCGACGGCCGTGATTTGCCCGGACTGCTGCTCCCCCAAGAGATTTCCCGCGCCGCGGATTTCCAGGTCGTGTAAGGCCAGCTTGAATCCACCGCCCAACCCGTCCAGCTCCTGCAGCGCCCGCAGTCTTTTCTCGGCGTCCGCCGTGATCGCTTGTTCTCCCGGAATCAACAGATAAGCGTAAGCGTGCCGGTGCGAGCGTCCGACTCGCCCGCGCAATTGGTAGAGTTGGGCCAGGCCAAACTTATCCGCTCGGTTGATGATGATCGTATTGGCGTTGGGGAAATCAAGTCCCGATTCGATGATCGCCGAGCAAACCAACACCTGGGTCTTGTTTTCGAAAAAATCGAGCATCACTTTTTCCAGCTCTTTGGGCTTCATCTGGCCGTGGGCGACAGCCAACTTGGCTTCCGGAACCAGATCGGCGAGTTTCAGCGCAAGACGGTCGATGGTCTCGACCCGGTTATGGAGAAAGAAAACCTGGCCGCCGCGCTGGACTTCGCGCAAGATCGCGTCGCGGATCAGCCGTTCATCGTAGCGAGTGACATAAGTCTGAATGGCGAGCCGGTCCACCGGCGGCGTCTCTATGATACTCAGGTCCCGAATGCCGACGAGCGACATGTGCAGCGTGCGCGGGATCGGTGTCGCCGTGAGGCTCACAACGTCGACCAGTTGGCGGAGCTTTTTCAGCCGCTCTTTGTGAACGACGCCGAACCGATGCTCCTCGTCAATGATGACGAGGCCCAGATCCTTGAACTCGACATCCTTCTGCAGCAGGCGATGCGTTCCTATCAGGATGTCGACGCTTCCTTTGGCAGTCTCTCGCAGCACTTCGGCTATCTCTTTCGCGGTTAAAAATCGGCTCACCATTTCGATGCGCACCGGGTGATTGCGAAAGCGATGACGAAAGGTCTGAAGATGTTGCTGCGCCAAAATGGTTGTGGGGGCGAGAACAGCCGCTTGTTTTCCGCCTTCCACCGAAAGAAACGCCGCCCGCATCGCGACCTCGGTCTTGCCGTAACCGACGTCGCCGCAAATCAGCCGGTCCATGGGCTTTTTGTTTTGCATGCCGTTGAGAGTTTCATCGATGGCTCGCCCTTGGTCGGGAGTCTCTTCGTACTCGAAGCCCGCCTCGAATTCTCGGTACAAGGCGTCGGGCGGCGCAAAGGCCGTTCCTTCGCGCGCCTCGCGAACCGCATAAAGCTGCACCAACTCTTCGGCCATGGCGAAAATCGATTTGCGCGCCTTGGCCTTGACCTTTTCCCACGATGTGCCGCCAAGCTTATCCAGCGAGGGTTGCGCGCCATCGCCGCCGATATATTTCTGGACGATGTTGATGCGGTCTACCGGTAGATAGAGCCGGTCGCCGCCCTCGTATTCCAGATGCAAGAACTCGCCTTCGACTCCGGCGACTTTGAGAAATTTGAGACCGCGGTAGATGCCGATCCCGTGATCCAGGTGAACGACGTAATCGTCCTGTTTGAGTTCGCTGAGACTGGTGAGGAAGTGGCTCGGATGACTCTTCGTTGGAATCGTTGGATGCCGCTTTCTCGTGCCGAAGATTTCGTCAAACGTGAGTAAAACCAAATGAGCTTCAGGCAAACGAAATCCCTGGTTGAGATGTCCGGGCGCCACCGCGCGCGTGAGATCCGCGCGCTGCAAGAGCGCCGGTAGAGGCTCGGAAACCACAGGGATGTGGATCTCATAATGAGCGAGCAATTCCGCCAACCGGCCGGCATCGGCCCGCGTCGGCGCGATGAAGAATACCCGCTCCCCTTCCCAGGTCTTCAATCGCTCCACCAATGGAGCGAGCGAGGGCTCCTTGCCGTGCTTTGCGAGGGTCTCGTGGTGAATGTCGCTGGTTAGAAACGATTCCACCGTCAGAGTTGATTCCTGACCCCGTTCCGGCGCAGCCAGCATCGTCAGCGACTCGCCGTGCGCGCGCGCAAATGGTTCCAGAGCGTCGCGCCACTCATGCTCATTGAGGTAGAGCGCCTCCACAGGAGGTATCAAAGAGCCTTCTTCCCTGGCCCTGGCATTCCGCTCCCAAGCAAGCCGGCCAAAGCGTTCCACCTCAGCCTCGACTCGATCCGCCCCGTCAAACCAAACCAGCGTCTCCGGCGGCAGATAAGAAAAAACGGGCGCGAGCGAACGATAAAAATAAGGCGCTAAAAATTCCACTCCGGGAAAAGCAATCCCCTCGCGTAGAGAATCGAGCAAGGCATTCTTCGAGCGCCGGTCGAGCTCCAGCTCGGCGGCCCTCGCCTCTACGCGACGTACAGCATCGTCCAAACCAGCGCCTTTGAGCGAAAACTCCTTCATCGGCAAGAGCAATAAATCCTCCTGCGGCTCCTCGGAACGCTGGCTCGCGGGGCTGAACTCGCGAATCGATTCCAACCGGTCGCCGTTAAACTCGAGCCGGAGCGGGCGCGCGTAACCGGGTGAGAAAAGATCGACGATGCCGCCCCGCACGCTGAAGTCCCCACGCTCTTCGACCAAGGGAACGTTTTGGAAACCCCACTGTATCAGATGTTCGAGCAGCCCTTCGCGTGACAATTCTTGTCCGGCGACCAGATAGAGATAGGAGCGTTTGAGCGCCTCGACAGGAATAACTTTCTGCATGAGCGCAGCGGGAGTGGTTATCAATACAGGGGCGGGCTCCTCCACGAGCTTGTAGAGTCCCTCCAGGCGGCCCGCCAAGTTATCCGGATGCGGCGAGAGCTTTTCGAAAGGCAGGATCTCCCAGGGCGCAAAGAGGTGAAGCCGGCGACGAAACGGCGGCAGCGAACGCTCTTCGCCCAGAAACAGAGCCAAATCGTCGTAAAGGACCTCCGCGTCGCGCGCGGCCGGCGTCACAATCAAAATCGGCCGCCGGCTCGTTTCCGCCACCAGTGAGAGCACGAACGCGCGCGCGCCACCCTGCAATCCCTGCACGCGCTTAGCGCCGGTCCACTGCTCCTGGAGAAAGCGGCCGAGCTTGTCTTGTAGGGATGCGACGCTCATGAAAAAAAGCTAAAACGCTGCCAGCGAATTTTAGGTATGGCTGATGGCGGTTTTCCGGTTCCCTTCTCTGTTTCTTTCGCCCAAGCCTCCATAGCTTCGCTGAGCTCTTCAAGCCGGATCTGCAGATAAGATGGTTGGTAATTCTCGAAACGGATCAGGGCCTGATAGATCATCCGTACGGGCCCCTTGGTCTCGCCAAAATCGGCGAAAATCCTGAATGCGGCCGCCAACTGCACCAAGCCTTCGAGAAAAGGCTTGTGCTGTTCTTCAGCATCCGAGTAGAGACTTTCCCACACTTCGTGACACTCGAAGAAACGACTTTCATTGAACAGACGAATGCCTTCTCGTAGCCGAGCATCCATTGGAACAATCCACGTTTAAAGTAGCAACTAACCTTCATGCCCTCAAGGCAGAGAAAGCAGGTTAAGGATCAGCTTAAGGTTCAGGTTAAGCTTCGAACCTCGAACTTCGAACAAGTGGCAGGTTTAGGTTCAGGTTGAGCGGGGAGGGGACTGAGCCTCAGTCTTAGCCTTAACCTGTCTTCCTGGCCCAGAGCCGTTGATCGTAACCGGCAACCCATGGTATCGCTGCGAGCCAGATGCATACGTCGGAGCCGGCCAAGGCTACAGAGGAGAGAGCAAAAGAAACTAGATAAGTCCCTGTCCAGTCATGAAGCGCGCCTCCCAGCCACGAACCGAGAGCCCCGCCAACGCCGACCGCGACGGTTGAATATCCAAGAATGGAGCCGAAACCTTTCCCGGAAAAGATATCGGCGGTTAGCGCCGAGAAAATGACGGCGCGCGAACCGAAGCCGATCCCAAAAAAGACAACATAAATGTAGAGCAGCCAGGTTTGCGACCCATCGTTCACTAACATCAGCGCCCCGACGCCTACTAGTGTCGCAAGAATATTAAGCGTGTAGGCGGCCTGCTTCGAGAGAAGATCCGCGACAAAGCCAAAAATCATGCGGCCGCAGGTGCTCGTGATCCCCGCCAAGCCGAAAATCGACGCCGCGAAGAGCCGGCTATAGCCGGCGTCTACGACGTGAGCGACCTGGTGGGTAACGATCACGGTCGTTCCTGCTGCCGCGCAAATGCGGGCAAAAAAAAGAAGCCAAAATTGTAAACTCTGTAATGCGAGTTTCGCCGTCCACTGATTCTCGCTCGCTTTGGACTCTTTCTTGGCGCGCAGCTTTTCGCCGGAAGGACCATGCCGGTAGAAGATCCACACGAGCGGCAGAAGGCAGACCAGAACGATCCCACTGAACGCCTGAAACGCGCCGGCCCATCCCCAACTCGAGAGCAGCCACTCACTCAGCGGCGCCAGCAGCAAGATTCCCACGCCTGAACCCGCATAAACCACGCCAATCGCCGAGGCGCGGTTCGACGAAAACCACTCGGAAACCAAAAACACGTGCGGGACCATCCCGGTGAACGTAAAGCCAACCGCGCAAACCAAACCGAAAAAGAAGTAGAGCTGCCATAGGCTCTGGACTTGACTGGTGAGAAGCAGCCCGCCCGCAAGGGTCAGGCAACCGGCGGTGACGATCTTCTTGGGCCCGTGGCGATCAAGCAAGTAACCGACGACCGGCGACAAAATTGCGTCAACCGCCAGCACAAACGAAAAGACCCCGGCCGTGGCGCCCCGGCTCCAACTGAATGTTTCCAGCAGAGCGACATAGAAAACGCCAAACGAAGAATGGAGACCTCGAGAGAAGCCGAGAACAACGAACGCGAGCGCGGCGATAGACCAGGGTGTCCGAGCGAAGCGCATGGTACGATTGCAAAACTGTTTAGCAAAGACTCTGTTGGGGAACAAGTTTGAGTTTCCGGCGCACCCGATTACCCCGGAGCCGATTCACATGAACAGCCTCTCGCCGGTTTGACCGGAAAGTGATAACGGTGGTAAACCGCGAATCACGGACGATGTCCGTAACTTTGGGCTGGTTCCTTTCAGGGAGCCTCAAGAGGAATTTCGCATGGTTAACGAAAGCCGTCTCGAAGTGGACGTTGCCGTCATCGGCGGCGGCGGCGCGGGAATCCCGGCTGCGATCGAAGTCGCCAAAGCCGGCGCTAAGGCCGCGGTTTTGGAGCAAGCGGAATCGCCGGGAGGAACGGCTGCGATTTCCGGCGGCGGCTGCCTGATCGTTGGGACGCCGTTGCAGGAGGCGCAGGGTATCAAAGATACACCCGATCTTGCGTTCGAGGACTGGGTGAAGTGGGGACAGGGCTCGGCGGATGAGCAATGGGCGAGGTTCTATATCGAACACACGCTCCATGATCTCTATTTTTGGGCTGAAAGCTGCGGCGCGAAATGGGTGGACATGAAGTTTCAGGAAGGGAATCGCGTGCAACGCTGGCACCGGCCGGACAATAACGGGCTTGGCTTGATGACGGCGCTGATCAAATTTGCCGAATCTCTGCCAAATGTCAAAATCATGACTTCGACCAGCGCCGGAAAGCTTCTCACCGACGGAGGCAAGGTTCGCGGAGTCATTGCGACAAACGGTAGAAATGAGAGTATAGAAATTCATTGCAAGGCTGTGGTGGTGGCCACCGGCGGCTTCAATTCAAATCTCGACATGATTTTAGAGAACCGTCCGGAGTTTAAAAATTTCAAGGTTATGGAGGGCTCCGGTTTCGGCGCGATGGGGATCGGCCACAAAATGCTCCGCGAGGCCAATGGCTATTTCACCCACATGGATCATATTTGGTTTTACGTCTACGCAACGCCGGATTACCGCGATCCGAACGGCCGGCGGGGTTTGGTCTTTCGGCTGACCCCGGGTTACGTTTGGGTGAACCAGCAAGGCAAACGTTTTCACAATGAGTCCCTCACCGGCGGCGCGTCGGCGACGCCCGCGCTGTTGGCGCAGAACCCGCCGCACGCCTGGGCCATTCTCGACACGCCGATGACGGCCAAGATGGAAGTCGCCGATCCTTACTACCGGGACGGCGACAAGGTCCGCAAGGACAAGGTCCAGGAGCTGCTCGACAACTCGCCCTACATCCGCAAAGCGAATTCTCTCCCCGAACTGGGGAGGAAAATCGAAGTGGATGTGCCGGCTTTTCTCGACGAACTTGAACGGTATAATCAGGCCTTCGACCTCGCACTCGAAAAAGAAGCGGCGTTCGGCAAATCGCTAAAGCTGTCGAAGAAGTTCGATACGCCGCCCTATTATGCAATTCAGCTTTTTCCGCTGGCGCGCAAGAACTTCGGCGGAGTTAAAACGGATCTGCGTTGCCGCGTGCTGAACAAGTATTTTGAACCCGTTCCTGGTCTATACGCCGCAGGCGAAGTAGCCGGAATGGCCGGCGGTCACATCAATGGCAAAGCCGGTCTGGAAGGGACGATGCTCGGGCCGTCGATTTTCGGCGGACGGGTGGCCGGCGCATGGGCGGCGCACGAGGCGGGATTCGGTCCTGGCTTCGTCGGCAAGCCTAATCGACCATAATGGGTAGACCGATCGCGCTCCAAACAGGGACAGGCAAACTTTTCGGGGACTGGCTGTTTTTTTGGTTAGTGCAAAAAAGCTGCCTGTTCCATTGCTGTCCAAAATAAGTCAGTCTTAACGCTGAGGATTGATTTATCGCTCTTATTTTTCGGCTTTCGCCGTTTTCGAATCGAGGTCTGATCAGATTTATTCCGTTCGGGTTGGCCGGAGTCAATTTCCCCTCTTTGGAAAAGAGGGGCAAGGGGAGATTTTCCGAACTGCTCGGTTGTCAGGTCATCTCAACAAATCCCCCTCGTTCCCCCTTTTTCAAAAGGGGGAAGTAATTGAACCCGTGCTAATCCGATGGGAGGCGCGTTTTGGACAAAAGCTGCCTGTTCCCCTGATTGAAAGAGCAGCCAGTCTCCTGAAGTTCAGGTTCTTCGCGACACGGTTCCTCGACAGCGATAAAGGTAGGCGCGCCTTTTCAAACGTCCGTTAAATCGGTAAGAACATTCACTCATGTCAGAAGTCATTCCACCTTTAAACTCATCTGACACCGTTCGCGGTTACTGCGCGCTTTGCACCGCGCATTGCGCAACTATCGCTACCGTCGAGAACGGCCGCGTCGTTCGCCTCGACCCCGACCACGACCACCCGAATGGCGGCGTCATATGCATCAAAGGGAAGGCCGCGCCTGAGCTTGTCTACCATCCCGATCGACTCGATTATCCTCTCAAGCGCACGCGGCCCAAGGGAAATCCTGATCCGGGTTGGCAACGAGTGAGTTGGGATGAAGCGTTGGACGACATCGCTCAGAAACTCATAGCGATCCGCGAACGCTTCGGCGCGAAAGCCGTGGCCTTGGCCAAAGGCACCAAGAGCGGCACTTCGGTCGATGACGTCGAACGCTGGTTGGGCCGCTTCCTGTATCTGTTTGGCAGCCCCAATTGGGTCTCGACTACCCACGTCTGCAACTGGCACAAGGATACCGGGTTTAGCTACACGTTCGGCGCCAATCTGCCAACGCCGGATTTAAGTCACAGCAATGCTTTCCTTTTGTGGGGACACAATCCCAGCTCCACGTCGCTCATTCTCGCCCACGATATCGTGGCCGCCCGAGCGCGTGGAATGAAAACCATCGTCGTCGATCCCCGTCGGGTCGGCATCGGCAGCAATGCGGATATCTTGCTGCAGCCGCGACCCGGAACCGACGGCGCCCTCGCGTTGGCGCTGATTCATTGCTTCATGGAAGAAGGCTGGTACGACGCCGCCTTTGCCCGCCAGTGGACCAATGGACCGTTCCTGCTGAATCTGCGAACCACTAGAGTCGTAACCGAAGCCGACCTGGTTTCCGACGGCAGCCCTAATCTCTATGTCGTTTGGGACGAGCTCAAGAACGAACCCGCTATCTATGACCCGGCGACCGGAGGCTTCGATCGCGACGGCGCTCAGCCTGGGCTTTTCGGTACGAGATCGCTGCGCAGTAAAGACGGGGAAGAGATTTCCTGCAAGCCGGTTTTCGAGATGTTGAGCGAGATCGCGGCGCCTTATGCCCCGGAGCGCTCTGCAAGAACTACCTGGGTTCCGGCCGAGACAGTCTGGAAAGCTGCTCTCCTGCTCGCGCACACCCGACCCGTGAGCATGTACATGTGGAATGGTCTTGGCCAGCATACAAATGCCACACAAACGAGCCGCGCCATCGCGTCGCTTTACGCGCTCATCGGCGACTTTGATCGGCGAGGCGGCAATGTCAACTTTCCAAAGCTGCCCGTAAATGACGTCAGCGGCAAGGAATTTTTGCCCCAAGAAATGGCGGCTGTCCGCATCGGCCGTGAACGCAAACCGCTGGGGCCGCCGGCCAAGCCCGGCAACTGCGCCGCGTATGATCTCTTCACCGCGATCTTGGAAGAGCGTCCGTATCCGGTGAAGGCCCTGTTAAACTTCGGCTCGAATACGGTCATGTCCACTGCCGACTCGCGGCGCGGGCGAAAAGGGCTTGAGACTCTGGAATTCGGCGTGGCGGCGGATCTCTTCATGTCGCCGACAGCCGAACTCTGCGACTACGTACTGCCGGCAACCAGCTTTCTTGAAATGGCCAACCTCACGACCGCCTTCGAGCATCGGCAGGCGGGCAAGACTCACTTGCAGTATCGTCCGGCCGTCGTGGAGCCATTGGCCGAACGCCGCTCGGATACCTGGATCATTTTTGAACTGGCCAAGCGGCTTGGCTTTAGCGCCGAATTCTGGAATGGAGACATCGAAGCCGGATACGCTCACGAGTTGGCGGCGACGGAAATTACCCTTGAGCAGTTGAAGCACTCTCCGGGCGGAATTTCACGGCCCATTGACGCGACTTACGAGAAGTATAGGAGGCAAAGCAAAGACGGCGCCCCGCGGGGTTTCGCCACGCCTTCGAAGAAAGTCGAGCTTTATTGCCACGCCTTCGCCGCGCATGGCTTTCCCGCGCTCCCCGAGTACGTGGAACCCGCTCTCAGCCCGGTCAGTCGGCCCGATATCGCGGCCGAATACCCGCTGGTGCTGACGAACGCGAAATTTACCACGTATGTGCACAGCCAACAGCGCGCGCTGCCGACTTTGCGCAAATCTTCACCCGAGCCGAGCGCTGATATTCACCCGGAAACCGCCGCCCGCTACGGCATCAAGCACAAGCAATGGATGATCGTCGAGAGTCCGAAAGGCGCGATCAAAGTACGCGCCCATGTGACCATGAATATCATTGCGGGCGTCGTTTGTTGCCAACACGGCTGGTGGCAGAACTGCCGTCAACTCGACCTGCCGGGCTACGACCCCTACGAGCCGGGCGGCGCCAACCCCTCCACCCTCATCGACACGGAACTAGCCGATCCTATCAGCGGCTCGCTTCCTCATCGTTCCTATCTATGCCGCGTCAAGCCCGCCTAGCTGGAGAGCAGGTTGAGGTTAAGGTTAAGCCCGGATTATTCGCGAGGCCGGGAACACTCTTTCATTGCAAATTTCAAATTGTAAAGTGCAAAAGTCAAAATGAATAAAACCTTAACGGGTCGAAAACGAGCGACAGTCCCTGTCCGGACATTCTTCAATTTGCAATTTACACTTTGCATTTTGCAATCCATGAATAATGCGGTTTAGCTCAGCCTTAGCCTTCTTAAGCTGCCGCGTGCCTTGCTGTGAGATACAAATCTGAGAGTTACTTCTGAGCTTGTGTCGCTGCGGGCCGGAGATCTGCGATGAGAGACCCGAGGATTGTTTCCAGACCTTCGTTCCAGCCTCGCACCAACGCCTCCGGCGTGCGCTTCTTGACCGGAACCGTTTGCTGATAGCGCTTCTGAAAGACAACCTTCGGCCCTGCGGCATCCTCCCGGCTCAGCAAGAACGACACCGCCAGCACGGCTTCCGGCGAAGTTTTGTCGCTGAAGTCGCCGTATAGGGCGTCCACGGTTCCTTCCAACCGATGCGTCGCCTGCAGGTGGCTGTCCGAATCGACCACATAGTGAAAGACGTTGGCCTGAATCAGAGCTTGCCGCACTTCGCCCGTAAGCATAGCGCCCGGCGGAACCAGGAACTGGTTATAATAGTCGGTTTCGTAACTCATGTCGTCCGTTCGATAGACAAAGCTCTTTCCATCGTAGCGCGGGGCCACGCGCACGTTGGAAACTTTCAGGACTCCCGCGCTGTTGGCGCCGGCCGGAACTTTCTCGGGTGTGACATCGAGCACGAAATAACGCCGCTCCAATTGCCCTCTATCCACGCTGACATTCACGCATCCGGCGGTCGACACCAATGCGACAACCGCGAACCAGCACGATCGATAACGGCGTTTCTTCATCGCTCTATGGATTTCGCGGGAGGAGGTTGAGCGCCGAAGAGGATTTGACCGGGATAGGTCCTCGCATCGTCCGTGATCTCTTTGACGTTCTCCGAGATCGAGCGAATATTCTGCACAAAGGCTTCGAGATCCTCCTGCTGAGTCTCAATGAAACGGTCCAGCCGGCGAAGGGATTGCGTCAATTGCTCGGCGGTTTCAGGCAAATCCGTGGAGACGGCGTCCAGCTTGTTCACCACGTTTTTGATTTTTTCCGAAGTCTGCGGCAAGTCGGCGAGCACTTGATTCAGCGGCTGCTCGGCGCGCTCGATGATTTGCCGCGCGGTGCCCGCGGCGGCCGCCGCGTCCTTCATGGCGCTCTTGAGTTCGGGCCCGCCGACCAGACCCCTCAACTGTCGATTCGTTTCCCGGACCTCGGTCAAAAGAGCGTTGGCTTGCGTGCCGATCTTCTCGAAGTTGGCTCCCTCGGCTACCCTGGTGATGGTGATCAAAGATTTTTCGATCCCTTGCGTCAGCCGCTGGACGTCGAGTTCTTCGATATTCTCCAAGATCCGATCCAAGGATTCGCTCAGCTGCGTGATGCGGCTCTGCGCAGAAGGCACATACGGGTAACTTGGTTGCCAATCGATCTCCAAAGGCGGATTGCGAGCCGGGTCCAGGTAGTCCGCCTCGATATAGGCCGTGCCCGTTAGTCCCTGGGCGGCTAAACGCATGCGGAGTCCCTTGGCGATCTCCGCCTGGAGGCCGGAACCCTCCGTGGCGGCCGGTGGAAATTGAAACATGCTGGACGTAAGGCCCGCCCGTACCAGCACATATCGGCGCCTTGTGGGATACTCCACGCTGGTAAGCGTGATCTGCTCCACTTTACCCAACAGCACGCCGCGAAATTTGACTGCGGACCCGACGTCCAGGCCCTGCACCGACTCCTCGATGTAGGTCTCGACGATGGTCTTTTTCTGCAGCAAAGCGCCGACTCCAAGAAGGACGACGCCGATCACGGCGATGGCCACGGCGCTGATCACGAACAAACCGATCTTAAAGTAGCTCAAATTCGGCCCCCCGGCGGTCGGGATTTAGCGGTTCTTCGGCTGATCCATTCCAATATGTCAACCACCGTTCTCGGAAGATGCTTGCCGGGTGAAGAACTGCCGCACCTCGGGATTGTCGCTGTAATCGCGCAAATCCTGCGGTCTTCCCATGGCGACAATTCCTTTGTTTTGTTTATCTAACATAATGACCCGATCCGCAATTGCGAAAATGCTGGGCAGCTCGTGGGTTACGACAACGAAGGTGATCTTCAAGCTTTTCGCCAGGCTGAGGACCAGCTGATCCAAGGCAGCCGATGTAACGGGGTCCAGACCGGCGGACAACTCGTCCAGAAAGAGCAGCCGGGGATCGAGCGCCATCGCGCGCGCGATGGCCGCGCGTTTTTGCATCCCACCGCTGAGCTCCGACGGCATGAGATCGGCCACGCCCCCTAAACCGACCCGTTGCAGCTTCATCATCGCGATCAGCCGAATCGCGTCCGGTGGGAGGTCGGTGAACTCTTCCAATGGAAGGGAGACGTTGGCGAGCAGCGTCATGGAGCCGAACAAAGCCCCGCTCTGGTACATAACGCCGAACGTTCTCAGGATTTGACGCCGCTCGTCCCCTTCCGCCGCCGCGATGTCTTTGCCGTCGATCAGGATCTTGCCGGCTGCCGGCTTGTAGAGGCCGATCATATGTTTCAGCAGTGTGCTCTTGCCGGAGCCGGAGCCGCCCAAAATAACAAACACTTCACCCGCGTAGACTTCAAAGTTGACATGAGCCAGAATAACCTTCCCGTCGTAGGCCGCGGTGAAATCCTCCACCCGGATGATCGCTTCGCGCTCCGAACTCATCGTCATTCAAACTCCGAGGTAGTAGTAAACCACTGAAAAAATCCCGTCGGTGACCGTGATCAGAATGATGCCGCTCACGACGGCGCTGGTGGTCGACTCTCCAACCGCTGTAGCGCCGGTTTTGGTTTCCAACCCGCGGAGGCAACCGATAGCGGCCACAAGAATTCCGAATACGAACGACTTTAACAGCCCGCCCAGCAGCGAGCCGTAAGTCACCGCATACTGGACCTGGTGAAAATAGGTAATCAAAGGGAATCCTAACGAGAGCATCACCACCGCGCCTCCCACCAGACCTATGAGATCGGCAAATACCGTAAGCAGCGGAGTCATGATGACGGCGGCAGTCACGCGCGTCACCACTAGAAAACGAATCGGATCGAGTCCCATCGTCTTCAGCGCGTCGATCTCTTCGCGGACCTTCATGGTTCCGAGTTCCGCGGCGAACGCCGAGCCCGAGCGGCCGGCCAGAATAATCGCGGTCATCAACGGACCCAGCTCTCGCAGCATGGAAAGACCGATGAGGTTGGCCACGAAAATTTCAGCGCCGAACTGGCGCAACGGAATGGCCGCCTGAAACGCCATAATGAGGCCCATGAGAAAGCTCACCAGCGCCACGATCGGCAACGCATTCACGCCCGTCGCCTCGGCCACTTGCACCGTATCCCCCCAGCGCACGCCGCGCGGGTGAAGCGCAGCCTGCAACAGCGCCGCGGACAACTCGCCCACGAAACTGATCAAGGTGCGAATATCCGCCCAAATCCCGACAACTGCTTCCCCAAGCTCCTCCGCAATGTTCTTTGCCCGCGGTCGCCGGCCTTCCAATCGCGCGAGATCACCGGGGTCCCACTCCTGCAAAAGCTCCTGAAACTCGGCGCGCAGCCCGCGGATTTCGAGATGTCCTCCGGACCTTTGCTGCCCTTGGCGCAGCCGGATCAGTAGCGCGATGCCGGATCCGTCGCAGTAGTCGATTCCTGAAGCGTCGAGAACCACGGTCGAGGCTCTCGCGCCGGCCACCGCTGCGGTCGCGCGGCGCCAGATCTTCCCCGTGCTGCCCGAATCCAGGCGGCCGGAGATCGACAATACATACGCCCCGTCGCGAATTCCCTCTTCGCGCAGGACCACGGAAGAAGACGAGGATGACAACTTAGTTCCGCCTTTCGAGGTATTCTAGCATGTTATGGTAGGAGACTGCCTTAGCTTCCTCGGAGTACGGACGAATAGAACCAACACGGCCGAAAGCAGTAAGGCGGCAATGAACAGCACAAACGAAACCGCATAGCTTCCGGTAGCGTCGAACAGAAAGCCGAAAAATGGCGCGCCGGCCGCCCCGAACGTGTGCGTGACCAGGACGCCCAATCCGCGCACCCTCCCTAACGAAAGCCTCCCGTAATAATTAGCCCAAATCAACTCCTGCAAAATCCAACTTCCGCCAAGCCCGATCCCGTACAGAAAGAATCCCGCATAAACCAAACCAACGCGCGCTGACGCGATCGCGATCGTTAAACCGGCGCTTTGAATTAAACACTTAA
>JBOHVS010000360.1:0-3796 GCA_050735975.1 Binatia bacterium
ATACTCCTGACAGGCCTCTTCGCTAGCGAACTGTCGCTGGAATTCGCGCAGACCACGTGGAAACGGAGGCCTCGCCACCTCCTTACACTATATGTTGTATTTTGCTGAAACAACCGTATAAGCATTAATTAGCTAGTTCAATCTTCGATGATAGACCGAAATCACCCATATGACGTTCTAGTCATCGGCGGCGGCAACGCGGGGCTGTGCGCCGCGATCATCGCGCGACGCGCCGGCGCGCGGATGCTCGTGCTCGAAAGCGCGATCAAAGACTTCCGCGGCGGCAACAGCCGCCATACGCGCGACATTCGTTATATGCACCCTGCGGCCACCGATTATGTCACAGGGCCTTACGGCGAAGAGGAGTTCTGGGAGGATCTTCGGGGGGTTACCGGCGGCGCAACCAATGAGCGTTTGGCCCGTTTGACCATTCGCGAGTCGGCAACATTGGGTGACTGGATGGCGGCCAACGGCGTGCGCTGGCAGCGGCCGCTGCGCGGCACTCTGCACCTGGCGCGGACCAATCTCTTCATGCTTGGCGGCGGCAAGGCGATGATGAACGCCTATTATGACACCGCCGTGAAGCTCGGCGTGGAGATCGCGTACGAATCAGAAGTCCTCGAATTGAAATTGCACCAGGGCGAGTTTGTCTCGGCGTCGGTTGCTGCTCATGGCGGGCAGCGCGTGATTGAAGCCAAAGCCGTTGTCGTTGCGGCCGGCGGTTTCGAAGCCAACATCCCCTGGTTGAAAGAATACTGGGGCGATGCTGCGGATAATTTTATCATCCGCGGCACCCCTCACAATCAAGGGCGGATGTTAAAGCAGCTGTTGGATCAAGGGGCAAAGCCGGTGGGCGATCCCCGCGGTTGTCACGCGGTAGCGCTCGATGCGCGCGCGCCGAAGTTCGACGGTGGCATCGTTACACGGCTGGACAGCGTGCCGTTCGGCATCGTCGTCAACAAACAGGTCAAGCGCTTCTACGACGAGGGCGAGGATTTTTGGCCCAAGCGTTACGCGATCTGGGGAAAGCTCATCGCGGAGCAGCCGGATCAGCTCGCGTACTCCATCGTGGACTCTAAAGCACTGCCGCACTTCATGCCGTCTGTGTTTCCTCCGGTTGAAGCAGGCTCGATTACCGACCTAGCTACGAAGTTAGAAATTGAGCCGCGCGCGCTCGCGGCCGTCGTCGATGAATTCAATGGTTCGGTGCGCAGCGGCAAATTTGATCCGGGAAACTTGGACGATTGCCGCACCGAAGGTCTCAGTCCGCCAAAAAGCCATTGGGCTCGGCCCGTCGAAACGCCGCCGTTCTACGGCTATCCGCTCCGACCCGGCATCACGTTTACCTATCTCGGTGTTACGGTGAATGAACGGGCTCAGGTGATTATGCAAGACGACCAGCCGGCGAAAAATGTCTTCGCCGCCGGCGAAACGATGGCTGGAAATATTCTCGGCAAAGGTTATCTCGCGGGGTTTGGATTGACGATCGGTTCGGTGTTTGGACGGATTGCCGGACGGGAGGCAGCGCGCTGTGCCATCTCCTGAACTACTCAAAGACGGCGCGCGGCAGATGGCGATCTGCAACGCCTGCCGTTATTGCGAGGGGTATTGCGCGGTCTTCCCGGCCATGGAGCTGCGCCGTACTTTCACCAAAGCCGATCTCACCTATCTCGCCAATCTCTGCTTTGACTGCCGCGACTGCTATTACGCCTGCCAGTATGCGCCGCCGCACGAGTTCGGCGTTAACATTCCGAAGCTCATGGCCGAGCTGCGCGCGGACACTTACCGCGACTATAGCTGGCCGGCCATTCTCTCCGGTTTGTTCAAACGGAACGGAGTGGCGGTGAGCCTGATCACCGCCGCCGCGCTCATCATCATACTGCTCTTCGTGCTGGCGTTTATGGGGACTAACGTCTTGTTTGCGACTCACCTGGGCGAGGGCGCTTTCTATCGGGTGGTTCCCTATACCGCGATGACCGTGCCGTTTTTGGTCATTGCATTCTACGGTTTAGCGGTTTTGTTTGCCGGCACGATTCGTTTTTGGCGAGAGACCCAAGGCGGCTTGTCGGAAATGATCGACCTTCGCGCGCTCTGGCGCGCGACCCAGGACGCGTTCGGCCTCACCTATATGAAGGGAGGCGGCGCCGGCTGCAACTATCCGGATGCGAGATTTTCGCAATCGCGGCGCTGGTTCCACCACCTGGTCTTTTACGGCTTTTTACTCGACTTCGCTGCGACCAGCATCGCCGCCTTTTACGACCATTTTCTCGGCTGGCAAGCGCCCTATCCGCTTTTGAGCTGGCCCGTCGTTCTGGGCACTGTCGGCGGGGTCGGGCTGCTGTTCGGCACGAGCGGGATGCTCTATTTGAAGTGGAAGAGCGACCGTGATCCTTCCGCAGAACCTATGTTGACCATGGACGTGGCCTTTCTTGTATTGCTGTTTCTAACCAGTTTTACCGGACTTCTATTGCTGGCCTTCCGCGAGAGCTCCGCGATGGGAACGCTGCTGGTCGTTCACCTGGGAATGGTCGCCGGCCTTTTTATCACCGCCCCCTACGGCAAGTTCGCTCACGTTGTCTACCGTTATGCAGCGCTCGTACGCTACGCCGTCGAGCAACCGCCGGCCCGCGCTGGTAAGTGACCCGATCGGTCTTTGCCAATCCCGCTTAAAATCTTGCTCCATCTCCTGAATCGTGCGGGTAAGTTCTTCGTGCGCCTCTCTAAGATGGAAAAGAATCCATTCTCTATTCATCAGCGTGCCTCTTAAGACGGTCTAACGCGTAAGGCTGAGCAGCCGAGGCCCGCGAGCTTTGCGAGTGGGTCCGAAGATCTGTCTCAAGCCGTTGGTTAGATTGTCCAACTTCATCTCACCGAAGAGGAGGAAGTGGCCACTGTTCCACATCGGCCTCTTCCCCGATCTCCTGAAGCTCAGACTTCGAGATCTTGTACTTTCGGAGGAGTTTGCGCACATACTCCTCGCGCAGACGCTCATTCTCCTTCATGTTTTTTCTCATCGCTCCTTCCCAGTCGTAGTTCCGCAGTTTGTCGAATGGGATATTGTCCCCAAGAGTTGGGTATTTCGCTTCGGCCTCCCGTCTGGCCTTGTCCTCCAAGCGGACCAACGCGGCGAAAATCTCTCGGCGCGTCGCTTCCCGAAGACGGCTGACAATTGACGATGCCCGCCGCGGGAGTTTCCAGACTTCTACAGTCTCAACGTACGTGACCTTATTCTGAACGTTCGCGATGTTGTCCGCGCTGAAACTGTGGCCTTTCGGCCACCATTCGGCCCGCCCAAGCGCTCGATCGCCTCCCTTCACATGATCGCGCGATTGATACAAGAAGGCGGTGACGCCATCAAGTTGAGCGCCACTGCGTTGTGCGTCGACGCGCACAGTGCGCAATAATTGACGGAGCGTTGCTTCGACTTTAGGCTTTGTCAGGTCTGCCTTGGGGTCCGTAACTGCTGCCTTCACGACGAAAAGCACATACTTCAGACCGCCTTTCCTTTGCTGTTCTTGTTCGAGGATACGAAACGGCAGCGACTGCGCGAAGATAGGCGAACTGACGAGCAGCAGTGCGAGCAGAGAAAGAACCGTCTGTGTCTGCGGTTTCATAGGTTCCTTTGCCTCCCTCAAAGGGGCACCAATCGTCAGGACACACTCGAACAATCTAACGCTATGGGTGAGAGGCGCGGTCCGCCGCGTCCTTCTCAACCCGATGGTTAGCCAATCTCTTAGTTTAACGAGGAGGAGCCGAAAGGACACGCTCCACCTCACGTGGAAGCGTCAATGGAATA
>JBOHVS010000361.1:0-5020 GCA_050735975.1 Binatia bacterium
GTGCTATGCACCCGGCCCTCTTAAAAACACACCAACCGCGCGCGATCAGCGCTGCGGCTTCAGCGCGAGAAAAAGCGTGCTCTCCCCGCGACGCACAAGAAAAAGAACTCCTCGACCCTTGCGAATCGCGGCGACCAGTTTTTTGTATTCCTCAAGGCTCCGAACCGGCTTCCTGTCGATTTCCAAAATCACGTCGCCCCGGCGAATTCCCGATTCGTCGGCTGCGCTTCCCGGTTCCACCGCGGTAACGACCACACCGTCCGCCTTTTCCAACCCCAAACTCTCCGCCATCTGCGGCGTCAGCTTTTGCACTGTTAACCCCAGTTCGCCCTTTTCGGGAGCGGCGGCAACCACCTCTTCGTCTTTTAGTTCTCCGACAGCGACCGTAAGCGTGATTTCCTTTTTATCGCGCAACAGTTTCATCCGGACCTTTTTGTCTACCGCCGTGCGGGCGACGATGAAGGGCAGGTCGCCGGAATCTTTCACCTCTTTGCCATCGAACTCCACGATGACATCTCCGACCTTGACCCCGGCCTTCTCCGCCGGCCCGTCCTTCGACACGTTTGCGACGAGCGCTCCTCGCGCCTTGTCCATCCCCAAGCTCTCGGCGATTTCCGGCGTCACCCTTTGGATCAGCACGCCCAGATAACCGCGCGTAACTTTTCCTTTGCCTTTGAGCTGCGGCAGCAGCTCTTTGACCAAATTGATCGGGATGGCAAATCCGATACCGATATTTCCTCCCGTCCGGCTGAAGATAGCGGTGTTGATACCGATGACTTCGCCGCGCAGATTGATCAGCGGCCCGCCCGAGTTGCCGGGGTTAATCGAAGCGTCGGTCTGGATAAAGTTGTCGTAGGGCCCCTGACCGATATGCCGCCCCTTCGCGCTCACAATTCCGGAAGTGACCGTGCTATCCAGCCCGAATGGGTTCCCGATGGCCATCACCCATTCGCCGACTTCAAGATTATCCGAGTCCCCGAGAGTTGCCGTGGTTAGATCGCCTTTGGCATCTACCTTGATGATGGCAATATCGGTCTTCGGATCACGGCCGATCACCTTAGCTTCGTACTCCTGATCGTCGGAGAATTTCACGACGATTTTTGATGCGTTCTCGACGACGTGGTTGTTGGTCAAAATCGAGCCATCGCTGTCGATAATGAAGCCCGAGCCCAAACTCCTTTGACGCTGGGGACCTCGCGGTATGGGTCCGCCGAAAAAACGGCGCCAAAAATCGTTGAACGGATCGTCTTCCCCAAATGGGCTCGAAAATTCTGGGCCCTGCCCGCGCGCCTCGCTGACCTGTGTCGTGGAAATATTGACCACAATGGGTCGCATTTTCTTCGACAACGCGACAAAATCCGGCAGCAATGGACCGGCCGGCCTGACCTCCGGAGCCCCCTCACTCAGAAGGTTGACCGCGCGGCTGGGAACGAGCCAATCGAAACTGCCGCTGATTCCAAGCCCGACCAGTAATGATGTCGCCCCCACTAAGACAACAGTTTTAAAATTCACGTTGCCGCTCCAGAGTTTCTTTAGATCCATCGCGTGCTCCTACTTTTTCTTCACGGCTTCCACATACCTCATCCGCAGGTCGAAGAGAATATCCTCGATGAGTTTTTCTTCCCCCGAGTCGAGATTGCCGCGCGTTTTTTCCATCAGCATGCCCAGGATATCGATCATCTGTTTGGCCACAGGGACATCTTTCTCCAACTGCCCGCTTAACGGATTCGCCATCTCGCCCAGATGCATCAGCGCCTGGGTGCTGAGACTTATGACAAAAGTGGAGAAGTTAATTTCGGGAAGCGGCTCCGGCGAGCCGTGCGGATCAATATGCGGCTTCGCTGAGCCCTCGGTTGTCGCTTGGCTTGCGTCGGGCGGCTGGTCGGCGTCGGGACGCGCCTGTCCCGTTTCCGGCGAAAAACGGCGGCGGTCTTGAACGGTAAACCCTTTGCCTGCTTGTTTTTCTTCTTCTCCAGCCATTTTCCTTTCTCCCTATAAGAGAAAAAAGCCTGGAAAAGGTTCCCGCGGATAATTCGCGGCCGGTTTCCAGGCAACGGTCTCGATACGATTCGTTCTAGCTTAGGTTGGCACAGCGCGAGGCGCAACTTTGTCCTTGAACAGCGCTCTTCGCGGTTAACCGATGCGGCAGGAATCGCAGGTCAAACTGTAATCTCTACCCCCCACCTTGTCAAGGTAGCCAATTCCGGCAGACTTTCCAATCGCTTGATGACGCCGGCGGGTTCGAGAGTGACCAGACAGTCACGGTGCGGACAGCTTTTCATCGTCGTTATCGCGCAGGGTGAGCAATCCAGGCGCTTCGTCATAACGGTAACCTTACCGCCGCGCGGCGCCCATCGGCGCCGGTCGGAGGGACCGAACAGCGCGACGGTACGGACACCCAGCGCTGCTGCCAGGTGAGTGGTTCCACTGTCGTTTCCAACATAGAGGACGCACCGCGAGAGTAAAGCCGATAACTGCGCCAGGGTTAGACCTCGAGCGACGAGCGCGCCGTCGCAAATCGAATCGAGAGCTCCGCGGTCCTCCTCCACAGGCCCAAAAACCACGAGGACAATGCCCCCGACCTTTTCGCGCCACCAATCGGCGACGGCGCGGTACGAAGCTACGGGCCAATTCTTCTCTCGGGCACCGCTCCCAGGCGCCAACGCCAGCACCGGCTTTTTCTCTAATGCATGCCGTCGCCAGTAGTCATCGCACCAGGCGTTAGCGTCCCGCTTGACCGGAATGAACGGGACTCCTCCCGGCGTTATTTCTAGACACGAGAGGTAATAATCTATCTGATGCGTGCCGTCGTGAAACGGCCGGAAGGAAAACAAAAGCGCTTTGCCTTGACTTGCACGCCTCAACTCGTCAGCGAAAACGAGCTGATCACTACCAAACCACGAGTAGATCGAGGCATAGGAGTCAAAGAAGCTTCGCAAGCGTTGTCCATCGCCGGCGCCCGGAACAAAGAGACGACTGATCGCATCACACTCCAGCGAACGAACCGCTACGGAAGAGGAAACCAGATCGGCGAACTCAATCCTGGCAAGGAGATCAACCCTGGAAGCTTGGCCGATCAGCTCGAGGGTGGGCAAGAGACAAATGAAATCACCCAGGGCCCCCGGGAATAAGACCAAAGAGCCAGGACGGAACCCATGAACGCGCTCCCATTTCTCCGATTTCATTGACTTCGAACCTGCAAGAATATAGCATACCTTTACATTTTTTCGACTTCACTCCCTCTTCAGAAAGACGAGCAAAAAAAGTGGGCGATTTTAACGGTGCCCGATCCATCCTGGATCTGATCGGTTCGACCCCGGTTGTAAGACTGAGAAAGCTGCCAGGCAAGACGGACGCCGAAGTATGGGCGAAGATGGAATCATTCAATCCCGGCGGTTCGGTGAAGGACCGCATTTGCCTCAACATGATTGAAGCGGCCGAGCGGGAGGGCAAGGTCAAACCCGGCGCGACAATAATCGAACCGACGAGCGGAAACACGGGAATCGGCCTGGCATTGATCGCCGCGGTCAAAGGGTACCGTTTGATTCTTACCATGCCGGACACGATGAGCGAAGAACGGCGAAGTCTGTTGGCGGCCTATGGAGCTCGTCTCATTCTGACGCCCGACACGAAGGGCATGGGCGGCGCAATCCACAAAGCCGAAGAACTCGTACAGGCGCACAGCGACTACTTCATGCCGCAGCAGTTCAACAATCCGGCCAATCCGGAGATGCATCGCAGGACCACCGCGGTTGAGCTTTTGAGACATTTCAAACGCATCGACGCATTCGTCGCGGGCGTCGGCACCGGCGGCACGATAACCGGCGTCGGAGAAGTTCTCAAAGACAAGATGAAGCAGGTTCGCATCTATGCCGTCGAGCCGAGTTCCTCGCCCGTGATTTCAGGAGGAGAGCCGGGATATCACAAGATTCAGGGAATCGGCGCCGGCTTTATCCCAGCGGTTTTGAACCGAGAGATCCTGGATGAAGTAATAACCGTCAGCGACGATGATGCCGCCTCCTGCACCCGGCGGCTCGCTGCCGAAGAGGGCCTTCTGGTCGGGATATCTTCAGGCGCCGCCTGCTGCGCTGCACTGAAAGTGGCCCAAACTCTGGGGAAAGGACATATCGTAGTGACGATCTTCGCGGATAAAGGCGAACATTATCTCAGCACCGATCTTTTCGGCGACAAACGATGGACACAAAACTCGACCAACTAAACGAAATTCTTCGGCGCACCGATGGAGTCTTAATCGCCTTCTCGGCCGGCGTCGATTCGACTTTCCTGCTCAAAGCCGCTTACCTCGTGCTGGGTGAACGGGCCATCGCGCTGACCGCGTCGTCGCCGACAGCCCCGCCGGGAGAGCTTGAGGCGGCAAAGGAATTCACTCAGTCGCTCGGATGCCGGCATATTGTCGTTGATACAAACGAACTGGCGAATCCGTCGTTTGCGCAAAATCCCGCCAACCGGTGTTTCTTTTGTAAAGATGAACTTTACCGCATTTGTCGCGCGCAAGCCGATCAGCTGGGAGTCCCTACGATCGTTGATGGAACTAATCTGGACGATCTGAAAGATCACCGGCCAGGCCTCAAGGCCGCGGCGGAATGGGGGATCCGGCACCCCCTCGTCGAGGCCCGAATGACGAAGGACGACATCCGGCGCTACAGTCGAGAATTCAACCTGGCTACCTGGGATAAACCTTCCAGCCCCTGTCTTTCCTCGCGCTTTCCCTATGGCACGGAAATTAATCTTGAACGGTTGAAAAAGGTTGCCGCTTGCGAGTTATTTCTAAAGCAGCTCCACTTCCGCGAGTTCCGGGTCCGCTATCACGGCGACCTGGCGCGGATCGAGGTTTCACAAAACGAATTCGACCGGTTGTTTGACAAAGCTACTCGTGACGCGGTCGTGCAACAGTTCAAGGCGGCCGGCTTTAATTATGTCAGCCTCGATCTCCAGGGATACCGCACCGGCAGCCTGAACGAAGCCTTGCGGACCAAACAAACAGATTGAGGTTTAGGTT
>JBOHVS010000362.1:0-7066 GCA_050735975.1 Binatia bacterium
TCGAGATCGCTATCGGCATGAGCCTGACCTCGGGCCTTCGAGCCATAGATGAGCATCTCTTGAATGGCTCCGCGATGTTCCTTGTCTAGCGCCGCCCGATAGGCGTCCAGCCACGCTTGTTCTTCTGCCCTAAGTTGGAGCATCGTTATTTTGCCTCTTCTCGTATGTCACGATTTCGCGCTATCACCGTCCGTCGAATCAACTGCATCTGCCCTTTCGGCGGCGGCGCTTTCGGCAGGATCTCCACCTGCAGGCTGTTAGTCGTCTTTGTCGCATTACGCAGCGGCTGAGTACCGGACCTGACCAGGCAGAACATACCCGTTGGCGTGCAGCATTACTTGCTCCTAGAGCGTACGTTTCAACGCAAAAAACGATCGCTAAGCCTCTACCCGCACTATTTATGCAATCTTATATCTCTGAATCAACACCTTGCGTTGGTCCGACCCGGCTCACACGGGGTTCTACTCCGGGCCCACGAAAAAGACTCCCGACCCCTTAATTCCCCCGACCCCTTAATTCCCCCAAAGGTAAATTCTATCGTGGCCTGTTGAGAGCGCGTCGATCGTTTCAAATTGAGCTTGAACGTTCTTGGTGCCACGTCGCACGACAATTTCGTTTTTGAAGCAACTCTCTCCAAAAACTTCGTCCATCAAGACTTTCAAACGCGCCCCTTCTCGATAATCGATTTGCACAAAAACTAGACCGTCTGCCGAGAGAAGCCTCCGAAGGCACTCCAAACGATCTCGCATCACCGTTAGCCAGATGGAGTGCTCTACTCCATCATCGTAGTGTTCAAAAGCAGAACCGGTATTGAACGGCGGATCGATGTAGATGCACTTGATCTTCCCGGCAAACTCCTGCTCAAGTGATTTGAGGGTAAGAAGGTTGTCGCCGAAGATAAGCCGATTGTCGAAAATATCATCGTCAGTAATTCGCTGCCGCGGATGGTAGGATTGTGCCGCTTCTTCCAGCAGAATCCGCGGCTCCAGCTTCGGCCGGTTCTCCTTCCCGATCCAGGTGAGTTCAAGTTTTGTCTTTTGAGCCATGCCCTTCGTCCGGTATTTGGCCGCCTCTTAATCCCTCAATCCTCGCCAACTTCATACTTGCTATCTCTAACGTCGAAAGCCCATCGCGTCCCTTCCAACACATCGGTCACATATTTGCTCATGACAGGGTTTTCCAGTGAACCGGAGGTATATGTGATCGCATTACCGTTGGCTTTGTCCATGCTTGCATGAACAACTTGGTCGGCGTCGCAGACGACTGCAAGGTTTGGATTGTGAGTAACAATAAAGACCTGCCGCTTTTTTCTGGTCTCTTTAATGCAATCAACCAACACCTTGGCCACTGTGTGGTTGTCCAAATTGCCTTCTGGCTGATCAATGATCAGTGGCGTATCCCCTTTATCGATGAGAAGATAAAATACCAACAATAATGTTCCGCGCTCACCCGGAGAAAGCATCGAAAGGTCTTTACCTTCCCAACGCAGTATGTACCTTGGCCTAATGTATTCGAGCCCGTATAGCAGATCGAACACTTCTTCCGGCCTCGTAGCCCTTGGCAACTGATCCTTCAGCTGAACGAAAGTCCCCGCGTTGTCACGTTCATCAACATGGAGTGCTGTATCCACATTGTTAAGGAACGATCGTACCGATTCCGAATCCTGCCAATCTGTTGTTTCAACTAAGCCCTCTGCTCTCGCGCGGCCCTCATCGATGCCCATAAAGCTACCTCGCCTATTTAGGGCTAACAAATTTAGTAGGCGGGTGGAAAAGTTCTCATTAACCAATTCAGCACGGAACTCCAACTTTAGCTTGTCTTTAGCCAGCGAATGCGAGTCTATGAATTGTTGGACGGGCCCATAAAGCTCGCGGTATATCTCGGCTTGTGCGAGCTTCTCCGAATGGATCTGAATGGCAAGGTCCCGCTGGGCAGCCTGTATATCTCCGATTTTCTGTGGCAATCGGTCAAGTGATGCCAATAGCTCCTTAAGCCCCATCAACGATTCCGGATCGGCAGTGTCCCCTTCAAGTTTCACTCTCTTATCCTGCCACTCGGTCAATTCCCGAAGATACTTTTGATACGTGCGATTAGGGGCATCTAGTTTAGACTGCAATTCAGCGATTTTTACCTCAATATTAGGTATTTGCTTCCGCAGACCGGGCGGTTCATCACCGTCTAGCGATTTGTTGATAGCCGAGATGTTCGTGGCAGAGTCGTTCCGAATCGTGATAGCGCTTCCATCATCAATCGATAAAGAGACAAGATTTTCAACCACAAGGCCAAGTTCAGCGGCATCATCGTTCAGCGACCTCTTGAATACATCAAACTCTTTGGCGAAGTTCTCAAACTTTTCTAATAATCGCTTGGCAACTGCGTGACGGCGTTCCGCCGCGCGAAGTTCGGCTTCTGCACTTTTAATGGAGTCATTAATTCTTGTCTTTTCGACTTCTGCTTCGGTTAGCTCGGAAATCAGGACTGGATCCGGTGCCGATAAAGTAGGACTGGCAGCCGGATTTTCCTTTTCTTGCGGTTTCACTCTATCGTGCGCCTCAAGTTCAAGCTCTCGCCTCTTGATCTTTTCTAAAACCTCTCGCCTGACCGTCGGATCGGTTTGGTTTTCGAGCAGCGCCCGCGACCGGCTGGTCTCACGTAATTGCTTAAGCAGAGAATCGATCCGCTTTTGCTTTTCGCCCGCTCGAAACCGCACGAGTTCATCGAGCGTCGCGTGACCTAATCGATGCGTCTCCGGAACATGCGAAAAGATAACCGACTTGAGCTCTCGTTCGAATCCTTCCTCACCAATGCCCACGAGCTCATTACAGACTTTCTCTACGTGATCCTGCGGTAGGTATTTGACCCTCTCAACTTCCTCGGGCTTGCGATTATCCGCCAAACAGATCGTAATCTTTTCACCGGATTCCCACTCTAAGATAGCGTCAAATTCGGCGGCATGCCCCGCGGTTGGATGACGAAATCGATCCTTGCAAAGAAATGAGAATGACTCGGCATTTTTTGTGGCACCCAACAATCCCAGCGTATCCGAGAGAGCGCTTTTCCCGTTGCCCTTGTTTCCAATTATTGCGACTAGCCCGGAGCTAAACTCGATATTCCCGCTGAACCAATTTTCGGACGACTGTTTTCCAGACTTTCGTTGGAAAGATAAACTACGCACATATTTTGTTGGGTTCTGTTCAACACGTACGATCTCCGGTGGTCGCTCACCGATATAGACCCGGTCTCTTGGTTCCCGCAAAATCATGAGCAGTCCGCGAAATGTCGGATCGGCTCGAAACCACATTGGAGCTTTGACGGAATATTCTGAGATTTTATGATTGTCTGAGCAGACGATGAGCGGTTTGTCCAACCCTGTCTGCGGAAAGATAATTTCCAGGTGAGTGTCGATATCCTTAAGTTGTCCAACCTCCATCAAGTCAACCCATTGTTTTGTGATATCATACTTGATCCGCTGCTGGAACTGTTCGTAGTTTTTGATCGACTCGATCGAATTACTCTTCGCTCCAGCGTGAATGGATACGACTCCCCCTAGCTTTCGAGTTGTCTCAGCGCCTCGTTCAATTGGTACATATACCTTCTCATTCCCGCCTTTTTCTTGAATGGCTTTAGCAGTTAGCTCTAAACTGCCTTGCAAGGTGGTCCATACATGGTCGAGGTCGCAGTCTTCAGGAAAGATACAAATATAATTAACGGGTTTGCTCCCGTGATCGTCCCTCAATTCCATACCTGGCAATATTGTTAGCCGACCATTCGCAAGTCCTTGCATCTCTCGGATACGCGCGACGTCAATGATGTGATGATCGGTAATCGCGACTACACGGACTCCTACGCCGACAAGCTGATCTACGATCTGCTGATTTGTTACACTTTTGTTGTGATAGTCAAACGAACTCGGTGTGTGGAAGTGTAAGTCCCAACGATGCCAGACGGACCCTCGTGAATTATAACTCATATTCTTGCCATCCAAGTGCACTGCTTTAACCAGCACTTTTTCAGCTATGCCAGACTCCACCGGATAGAAAACAACGTTGTCTGCGACACGCGTTGCTGCAACTTGCCTTCAATCTCCGCGATGAGCAGCTCACGGCGGCGATCGATCTCATCTTGGGCGTCGAAGATGGCGCGGCGCAACCAGCTCGGAAGCTACTCTGAAGTCGAGCGCTTCAGAGTCGAGATCCGACACGAACGTATTGACCCGTTTTCATTTGAAAGCCGTCCTATTTGCGTTCATTCCGTTTAATGGCTTGTTGCCCCGCCTCCGTCGTTCTGTACCGTTGCATCCGGCTTCGCGGTTTATCCGGTATGGTTCGCTGCAGCCAACCGGCGGCTATTAGAGGTTCAAGGTAGGCCTTGCGAAAATGTTCGCGGTCCTTAATTCCCGCACTGGTTTGGAGTTCATCCCGCGATTTTGCCTGCGGGGCGGCGGCACGCAGCACCGCGGTGACTTGCGGGGTGACTTGCGGGGTGACTTGCGGGGTGACTTGCGGGATACGTTGAGCTGTGCCGGCCACATTGACCCGGAACGTCACTACCGCAGCACCGGTAATTTCCTCAAATTCGGGAACGGGAATACCCGCGTCGCTGCACATGGCGATCACGCGATTGGTTCCCCGGCCCCAGCGTTCAATTAGTCCCGTGCGATAAAACACTTCGGCGATCATTGGGTTACGCTGGACTGACAGATGGTTTCGCGTTAGGGCAGCAGGGGTAATTTCTCGCGGAAAACTGCCAGCACTCCAGATCTCGACGCGATCATCGAATATCGCCAACGAAACAGCTCCGCCTGCGATCGAGTAGTCGCGATGAACCAATGCGTTAACAAGTATCTCCCGCATGGCGTCCGGCGGAATGAGCGGCGTTTCCACGCGCCGCATCTGGGTGGGCACAATCTTGGCTGGAAGCGGGAAGTGCCGTTGACAGAAAAGTTCTGCTTCCTCGAGCAGCTTGAACGCGGGTCCTCGAATACTGCGCTGATCGAGAAACTCGGTCTTATCAGTGCCCCTGAAGCGCGCCATGCGCAGCTCGCATTGCGGGTAATCGGGCAGAAAAGTTTTTCCGAACAACACAACGGCTGCGCGAAGTATGCGTCCGTTTTTCCGAAGTCCCATGCGGTCCAGCACGTCCGGCAACTTTCTTCCCACAGGTCCAGCCAGCCTTCCCACGGACCGCGCAATCTCGACGATGCGAAAAATTTCCTCTGCATCTATCTCGTTGAGACTGATCTCGTCTGCCGGCTGATTCTCCCAACGTCGTTTGCTATGAGCCCGTTCAAGGAGCAATTTTTCATATCGTTCCTGGGACATCTTCCGGGAAGTATTACCAACGCGTTCAAATGCACGGCCCTCGTATGTGAAGGGTATCGAATCTGAAGTTCCATCAACCGGGAGCACCACGATCTCGCGGCCCGATTCAAGGGATATTCGCTTCACCGGTATGTTTACGGGCGGTTCGAAACGTTCGAAGGCCTGGGCGATTTCGCGAAGGGTTTTGTCAGAAATTTGTTGTCCTTCCGGAAAACCGTTCGGACGAACACCGAAAAGAACCATTCCACCTGATCCGTTGAGCAACGCGCAAACCGTTTGCATGCCCTCCCGCAATTCAGCGGTGGAGCGCTTGAACTCCAGCGCCGGGCCCTCTCCTCGCTTCATAAGCCGGGAGAGTTCGCTTTCACTAGCGGGGACTTTTAGGATCATCTCAAACTCCACCGAATGGAGAATAGCATCATCTGAGAAACTCGTTGCTGCAACTTCCCTTCGATCTCCGCGATAAGCTGCTCGCGGCGCCGGTCGATGTCGTCCTGGGCGTCGAAAAGGGCACGGCGCTTGGCGTTACGCTGGGATTCCAGAGCTTTGACTTGTTTTTGCCCGGCGAGCTTTTCTTCCAGGGTCAAAGCTGCGGTGGCGGCGCGACGGGCTTCTTTGATCTGGCGGTCGAGTTCTTTGATCTCGTGTTCCAGGCCGGTTTTGAGATCATCGGCCCAGCCGTCCAGTTTCTCCGTTTCGATCACCGCGCCGGCGAGCTTCTCCGGACTGTCGGACGAACAACGCTTGGTTAGTTCGTATGCAAAGTATTTAGCGTGGTAGGGGGTTAGCTCCATGCGAGGATCTTTGTTTCCTCTTGGTAACCACTTGAATGAATTCCAAAAGTGTCGTGTTCTAGCGTTCTGTTTAGCATTAAAATGGCCATATCTTACGCCATTTGGAGTAGTTATTAAATGCGAAAATAGGTCCGTGGACTGGCAATCCGGCTAGGAGAGCCCGAGACGCCGAGATCTCGGCGTACTATCCCGAGGGGCCGGGAAGGACATATATTAGATATGGAGGGCAAAATTAAAAAGAAGTTAGAGGTAAATTGGGAAAGGTGTGCAAAATTCGAAGGAGTAGGAGAGGGTGCGGGAGATCCATTCAATTAAAAAGGCAGGATTAAATACGGGGAGATTTCACCGCAGAAGCCGCGGAGGGGGTAGATTCTTTTTAAGAACTGTTTCTCCTGTCTTTCTCAGCGTCCTCGGTGTCTCGGCGGTGCTAAATCCGAGTTTTTCACCGCAGAGGAGCGGAGAGATCGCGCCGCGCAGGCGGTTCTTGTAGTTTGACAATTCTTATGCGGGTCAATATTTAAAGGACCCGAGAAACGATTCGGTTTGGGCGGGCTCAAGCGTATGAACTCTCAGCACTACATCATGGGTGTCGATATCGGGGGGACTTTCACCGACTGCGTGGTCATCGATGACCAGGGCAGGGTAACTTTAGGCAAGGCTCTCTCGACTCCCGAAGATTTCGCCCTCGGCGCCCTGGATGCTGTGCGCGATGCGGCGGAGAACCTCGGCCTTGCCAGCGAGACGGCGCTTTTGGGCGCCACACGACTTTTTTTTCATGCCTGCACCGTTGCCGATAACACGCTGATTACCCGCGCGGGACCAAAAACCGGGCTCCTAACGACTCGGGGATTCGGCGATACGCTGCTGATTATGCGCGGCCGGACCACGGAAGGGCTTACGGAAAGCGAAGCCTTCCGCGCCTCGACGCAAAGCAAGCCGGAGCCCATTATT
>JBOHVS010000363.1:0-19624 GCA_050735975.1 Binatia bacterium
GCGATCCGTCGGTATCCCAAGCTTCCCGTTGATCAGGATAAAAAGCATCCTCCCGGCTATCACCGGCTCGTAAACCGCATGGGCGTGAGAAAATAGATCATGAGCATCGTAGAAAACAGCTTCCCCCCGAGCTTGTAGAGCACGCCATTCGAGGGGACTGAACGTCTTGACGGGCGCATTTCGTGTGCCGCTGCTTTGCATGGCAAACCCCGCCGAGGAGTCGCGACGCTCAAAATCGCTCGGCGACGCTCGAAACGAGTTTCCTCCACGCACCACGTCAATCTTCCCCTTGAACTCATCCGACGTAAGATAGACCCCTTCTGCCGCTAGCTTCACCAAGGTCTTCTCTAACCCATTGCGCTGAACCTCTGTCTGCAGATCGGAGAAATGACATCCTGCATGCTCGAGCAGTTTCTGATATGGACTGCCTGAACGCTCATAGATCTGCGCGCGGGCCAGCTGCAAAAATCGCTCGGCCCGGGTATCGAGAAGATTCTTGACCTCTTCTTCGGCTTGCTGGAGGGTGACGCGCTCGCGAAAAAATTTCGGCAGGGCAGCCGCCAGGCCAAGGCTACTTTTAATCTTGACCAGATCAAACTTCAGCTCTTGGTAACTCTCTCTTACACCAGCCATTTTGTGGCGTGATCTCCTTTTTCTGGACCGGGCGAATCTGGGAAGCATCTAAAGTCGCTATGGCTAACGTTTCGCCATCGAGAGCTACAAACTGCACCTCAAACGCTTCGCCCTTCTTGTGGACATGGATAACGGTGCCGACATCGCCTGTTTTTAACCCTTGCTCAGGAACTTCTTTTCTCAAAACAACCTGTCATGTTCTTTGATCATACAGTCCTCCTATATGGGATGCGCCGTGAAAAGGGGACACCTCAGCCTGATAGACCAGCGGCCGGCTTGACCGGATTGACAGGCGCCTCGGCCAGTCGCCCTTCGTCGTATTCGAGCAGCAGCTTCCACGCCCGCGTGTACTGCTGTACAACCTCCAGCACCGCCCGGCCTTCGTCGGTAACGAGCGCGTTCGCCGTCAGCGTGCGCGACAATAGACCGACTGCCTGTTCGATCTCACCGAGCCCTCGTTCCCGAAGCCGCTTTTCGTTGAGCGTATAGCCACGGAGCAGGTGATCTTTCAGTGTCCGAGTCGCCCAGATTCGGAACTGGGTGCCCCGTTTGGATTTCACGCGGTAACCTATTGAAATTACAACGTCTAAGTTGTAGTGATCTACTTGGTAGGTTTTGCCATCCTCGGCAGTACGTGCAAAATTTGCACATACTGACTTAGCCTCCAGTTCCCCTTCTCTAAACACGCTACGAACGTGCTTAGTGATAACGGAACGCTCACGTCCAAACAGCTCGGCCATTTGAGCTTGGGTGAGCCAAACGGTGTCCCGATCCAAACGCACGTCCAGCTGAACTCGGCCGTCCGGCGCCTCGTAGAGAACAACCTCACCGCCCGCGTTTACCAAGCTCTGAATATTAGTAACCGGAGACTTTTCCCTTGACGGAGGACCTTGCAACCCTTTACGTCCACTACGTCCACCTAGACGTGATTTCATTTTCCTCTGAACCACCGAGCAATCCTCTGTAATTGCGCGCCTTCACCTTGGCAGTTATCCAGAGATTCCGGATAACTGAAGAACCGTCAAACTCGTTCTCTTTAAATAATTATATTTCTGATGTGGTCCGGAATCGAACTGTTGCATTTTATGCAATTGTTGCCGGCCCGCTCGGCAAGAAATTCACCCGGCCCGATCTCCGGCCCGTGTTTGGTCGCGTATCCCAGGCTCTCCAACCACGCGAGCGCGGCCTCTTCGACCACGGATTCGGTGAAACTACCCACGAGTCTTCCTCGCCTGAAGCCGAGTCCGGTAAAGGCGCTCCGTAAACCCGCCTTCTCTCAGAAACTGTTGCTCCAACTGGCGCAGTTGCTGATCAAGCAAATAGTTCGTTTGGTTGATTAGGCAGCTAAGAGTGTTCGCGGCGACTTCAGGAGAGGAGTTTTCGATATAGGGCCTATAGATCTCATAGGTCCTATTGGCCTTATACACGAGCTTTCGAACTTCCTGCGCTCTCGGGTGGTCTTTTCCCCAAACTGCCAGCCTTCGCTGCCGCAAAAAGTCTTGGACATCGAGCAGTAGTTCTTCGAGGCTCGCCCGCGCCACGTTCACAAGCTTGAGTTCGGTCTTTTTGGAAGTGCCGGACGCCATGCTGCCTTCGGCAATATTTTGCTTGCCGCTCCGCGCCGCCTGCACCATCTGATCATGAGTCCGGGAACGGCGGTCCACAAAGCGATCGCAGAACGCCACGGTGCCGTCATAGACGATCTCAGAGTTCTGATAGGACTTCAGCTCGCGGTACCCGCCGTGTGCCGGGATCAAACGAGGGCCTGGGTTCTGTGGCTTATTCGCCATCTCGTCTCGACGTGTCCTTGCTGTTGCTATTTGTCTTAACCGCGCCGTCTGTCTGATTTCCAGTTCCCAAACTCTCCGGCCGTGCTTGATCGCCGAGACTTTCCGGGAACTTTAAACCGGGTCGGACGACGCTATGTCTCCGCAGCTCAGTTGGCTTGGTCCTACGCGGCAGTGACCTTACCCGAAAGCATGGCCACGCCTTGCTCCGTGAAGGCGTAAGGTATGGCCCGGCGCAAACCGCCCCAACTTGAAGTCACAATCTGTGATTTCAAGTTCGCGAACTCGCCGGCGGTCACTGAAACTTCGATACATGACCGGGGTCGGACCACGCCATGTGTCCTGAGCTGCAGCGTTTCCGTTCCATAAGACCGAGTGTTCTTAGCCTTAGCGGCTCACTTTCGTTGGACGTTTGAACGGCCTTCTCCGAATCCCATCGCTTTTCCTGGACGATGCCTTTTATGCCACCTTACGTACACCTTACGTGGGTAAATCAAGCAGTTGGCTTGGTCCGACCCGCCAATGGCGGAACAGCTTTCCGGAGGCGTTAGCCAATTTTGGATCCATGCCGCCCAAGTCTCCGCCGATTTCGCAGAATTGCTCCAGAGCGGGGCGAGAACGTCCGGGATCGGGAAGGTTGTCGGATTCTTCCAGGCTTTCGTCGCGGAGCCAGAAGATGTCGAGGCTAGGCTTGTCGCGGTTGAAAAACCAGCCTGTCCCCATTTCTTCCTCTATACTGTTTAGGCCACCATGTTTGGCGGGGGCTCCAATGCCTTACCGGCAGCAACGGCGATTTGCTGCGCGATGATTTTCTGCGCTGGTTTTTCGGCTGGCCAACCAGTTACGTTGGCATGGTTGGGATTTTCTGGCAAAGCTGCTTCGACGACGCGTAGTTCCTGGCGTTGAAAAACAGAGACTTGGACGTCGGCTCGCCCCCGTAACGTTTGGCCAAGCTGCCGAGCCACATCGTGACCGATTTCCCATAGCTGAGTTTCAGAGAGTTGAAGGTGTCGGGTTACAGAAAGGTCAGGATAAGGATGCGGAATGAACGCGTCCGGACGAATTGTCCGATCCTGTCTAACATAGCGGTGATAATGAATAAAGCGGGCAAGCCACTCCTCAGGGTCTATCGTTGGCAGTGTGCCGCCATTGCTCATGCGGCCATAACCCGGTGGATGAGATCAACGATCGCTTTGGGAGTTTCCCCAAAGAACGGCTCAGTACCGTAAGCTTTGGCTGATCCGATAAGAGCGGCGTAATGCAATTCCCCCTCAGGACTCACGCTAACAGATAGTGTTCGTCGCGGCGAGCGGTACCATTCTACGGTAAGGTGACCATCGGGTTCGGCGCCAATAGATGGCGCCGGTATTCCTAGCGGCAACGCCTGCAGGAATCTTTGCGCTAATTGGTAAGTTGTATCTAGCACTGGTTGCGCTTCGTAACCATCCCAATTAGGTTCGCGACACTCTTCGAGCGTCTGATAAAGTTCACCGAATACCCCTCTAGCCTTCAATCCAAAGGCATAGGAATCCTGCAGGTGCCGACGCCCTTGTTCGACTTGGGACGCAACAAATTGCGCTGTATCGCTAGTACCAGAGGTGGGTACGGCACCCAGAGAAATAATAGCTGAGGCGGTCACTTCCATTAACATCGGAACATCTCCAGCGCCTTTTCGGTAATACTGCCAAAGAACACCTTGTTCTTCAACCAACGCATTTCCAGCAAACGCTGACCGAAAAAACCGTCGTCGACGTCGAACCCCTGAGTCGTAAATACGTCAATATCGAGTATCAGCGCGACTCGTGCATCTCCTGCACCACTCGGCCGTTGGACTGTTCGAATTACATTGATGGCGAAAGGGTAATCTGGCACGGCAAGAGTGTCATAATGCATGAAACTATCGAACGGGAGGTCCAGTTCGCGCGGGTTAGAAGGGGCCGGTTGGATAAAATCCTCGAAACGAACCTCCCCAGGCGGTAGCTTAATTCTGTTAATATAGCGGAGTCCGATCCGTTGAATGTCGACCGGTTGCGCAACCTCCCTGAAAATCGCCCACAGCCTTTGGCTTTCATCGAAAAGCTGGTCCCACGTTACATAAGGTTCGAGACGGCTAAATACAAAAGCGTCACGATTAAACTGTGCAATATGCTTCCCGTCGGAAGACCGATACCGAACTCCCTTCCAACCGAGTTCACTGACTTTCTGGGTCGGTGGCTTTCCGCCCTCGATCTTCACCTCGCCGTGAAATTCGCGCAAGGAATCGAGGAAGGTATAGCCAGCCAACCGTGGCTCAAGAGCAGAACGGAGGGACGACTCTTCCAGCGTCTTCGTCGCACGCGCTCGGATCTCTATCACCGCCTCGACGATCGGCGCACGCGGCAAGTTCTCAAAAATCTCATCGGTTTTGATCTCCATGGCCCCCAGCGTACTCACAGACACCCCAACCCATTCTTATCCGGATTTCGTTCAATTTGGAAACATCGAATTGTATAGCCTCATCAGTCTGAGACTAATTGTGAACTATTTTCCGGCAGTTGACCAGCTTGCTTAGTGTTGTGTGATAACTTAGTCGACATCAAACACAACGCTTCTAAACATTTCCCTTTTACTGAGCCCCAAGCCAGCAAGCGTAAATAATTCTTCCGAATAACTTGTTCCTTGGTGTCCGCAGTACTCTCGATGAAGCTTTTGATACTTGCCCAGGCCTTCCCTACCCTTGTTTCGCGCTTCAAGAAATTTTCCGTTGCAACCTGAACTTGATAAGCAAAAGAACTCCTCAAAGATTCAACGGATAGAACTTGGCTGCTTTTACCGGGTTCACAAGAAAGTTGGAAGCGCCATGCGGACTTCAACCGTTCGGCCAAAGAATGCAAGGAACGGTAGAACACTTTAAATCCTCTGCTGCTCTCTCGCATTTTTTCTGTGTAATAGCTAACTCTTTATCCATAACGGTGTTGAGGGGCAAATAGTCCAGTTGCGCTTCGAATTTATATCGTGGTCGTATAAACGCTTCTCCCTTCTCCCTGATAGCTCTCATACACGTGCTCGAAGATAGCGGTGCATTTCGTTTGGTAAAGTTCCTTTGAGTAGGCACGCGGGAGACCATCGTCGAGGGCGTCTTCGATGGCCAGGCGCACTTGGGCTCTCGCTCCAATCTTCAGGCGCCAGCCTAGAACGAGCAAGTCCTTGAGCCGGGTGAGGAGCTGTTTGGCTACTTTTTTCACTTCCTCACGTTCTTGAGGCATGAGATCCGGGCCGGGGCGCGTAAGAATATCAAAGACGGTCAGTTCTTCCTCCGAAAGGTTCTCCCTCACATGGCGGGTCTGCTCTTCCGTCAGGATACTAGATAGGGCGAGCAGCTCTTTAAAGATTTCTTCAATGTTTCGGCTACCTGCATTGTATCCTTCGATCAGCTCTTGAAATTTTGCCAGGTAATCGGCGCGGGTACGATTTAGTAGCACCATGCGCTCAAGCTGTGCCTTGACGGCTGCCTTAAGCCGCTCCAGGTCGGTGTTGGTAGGCTTTTTCTTATCGAACTTTCTTCTCAGCGCTTCGAAATCGATTTTCGACAGGTCAAAGTAGCCGCCCTTGTTCTCGCCGATCGTAAACGGCACGGCCGCAATGGACTCGTCCAGCAGTTCCTGAATACCTTGCAAGACATGTGCGATATTCGGCGGGTCAACGGTGGTGCGAATTTCATCCGCAATCGCGGCCAGACAAGCGCAACGCCCGGCGAACTGGATCGCCACCGGATCAGGCTTTACCGCACGGTAAAGCGCAATGACTAGTCCTGTCTTACTCAAAAAGTCCCGCCGTACGTTTTCCGGGGCCATGAGCAGATTTGCCGCATCTTTAATCGCTCCCACCCTCGCAAAATTCGTCGTTGGAGTTTCTTCTATCTTTACGAGATTCACTCCGTGCGACCTGCAAAATGCCGTCGCGTCCCTAACCGCCTTCCGCAACTCTTCCGCCAACTCTTTCTTATCCCGTACCGGCGTCTCGCCGCCGCGTCCTTTCCCGTATATCGCCAATGCCTTTTCCAGCGACGCAAACACGTTTGCGTAGTCCACGATCAAACCGCTCTGCTTCCCGGGATAGACGCGGTTCGCGCGCGCGATGGTCTGCATCAAGCTATGATTCCGCATCGGCTTGTCGAGATAAATGGTAGAGCAGCTCGGCGCGTCAAAGCCCGTAAGCCACATGGCGCAGACGAACACAAGGCGTAGCGGGTCCGCCGGGTCTTTAAATTTCTCATCCAGCGCCTCATCGTTCATGCGCTTCCGGTGGGGCACGACGTCGATTCCAAACGGCTTCATCTGTTCGATCTCGTTCTGCCCCGGCGAGACGACCACCGCCGTGTCCGTGGTCCTAATAACGGTAAGCCGATCCTCCAACTCCACCCGCTGTTCCGCCGTCAGATCAAGCCGCCGCAGCTCCTTTTCGACGCGCTCCCGCTCGGCTTTCCAATGTTTTTGGACCTTGTGATACATCCGGTACGCCGTCGGCTTATCGATGGAGACCACCATCGCCTTCCCTTGAAAGCCGCGCCCGAGAAAGTGCTGGACGAGATCTTTGGCAATCGTCTCCAGCCGTTCGTCGCGGGTGATCAGGTGGTACTGCCGTCCCAGCTCATGTTCCAGCTTCTTTTCTCCTTCTTCCGAAAGCTCCGCGTCTTCGATGAGGGCGTAGATGTCGTCATTCAGATTGGGATTATCCAGATGCAGCTCCGGGGTCCGGTTCTCATAGAAGAGCGGCACCGTCGCGCCGTCTTCGACGGATTGTTGGAAATCGTAGATCGAAACGTAATCGCCGAAGACCTCCCGTGTGCGCTCCTCGCCCGCGATCAACGGTGTGCCCGTGAATGCAAGAAAGAGCGCATTCGGCAGCGCCGAGCGCATGTTGAGCGCCAGCGTATCGTACTGCGTGCGATGCGCCTCGTCCGTGAGCACGATCACATCACGCCGGTCGCATAGAATTTCAGGCGTCTGGAACTTCTGAATGAGGGTAAACACGTAACGGTTGTTGCCTGCGAGAAGCTCACGGAGCTCAGTGCCAGTCTCTGCGTGGCAAGTATTGGCGTCGCTCACCGCACCGCAAGCGGCAAAGGTCTTCGCGATTTGGTCGTCCAGATCGACGCGGTCCGTTACGATGACGAAGGTCCAATTGCCCGGCACTTTGCGAAGAATCTTCTGGCAAAAGAAGACCATCGCAAAGCTCTTGCCCGATCCCTGCGTCTGCCAGAAAACGCCGCCGCGCCCATGCCCTGCCGCCCTCGCCCCCAGTGTCGCGCGAATCGCATTGTTCACACCCAAATACTGATGGTTCTGAGCAATCGCCTTGACCAAGCCACTCTTGTGCTCGGAAAACAGGGTGAAGTTCTCAACGAAGTCCAGCAGTCGCGTCGGCTCACAAAGCCCGCGAATCATCACCTCCAACGACACCCGCCGCGGCTCGTCTTCCCGTTCGATCCGCTTCCATTCCGTAAAACGCTCCCAGTCCGCAGTTAGCGTCCCGACGCGGCTATCGCTGCCATTGGAGGCAATTAACAGCACGTTGTACCAGAAGAGTGCCGGGATACCGTTTTGTAGATGCTTGTAGCTCGTCAGGTTCTCATCGAACGCCTGCCGAGCAGGCACGCCGGGCTTTTTGAGTTCAATGACGACAAACGGCAATCCGTTCACGAAACCGATCAAATCGGGCCGGCAAGTATAAAGATCGCCGGTGATCGTCATCTGGCTGACGAGCAGAAGATCATTCGCCTGCGGGTTGTCCCAATCGATGACCCGCACCCGCTCGGTCTTTTGCCCTCCGCGCTCGCGATCCGGAACCAAGACTTTAACGCCATCTCTCACCAGCTCCCAAACCTCACGATTTGCCGCCGCCAGGCTCATCGTCGATCGGTCGCGTGTAAGCTCGTTGATTGCAGAGTTGATCGCATCGGCGGGGAGCGTTGGATTCAAACGCTCCAGCACCGGACGCAATCTCGGAGCGAGAACGACTGCTGACTTCGTGTCCCGACCAAGAACACCACTAGAGCCCAGCGCCTCATCGAGAGCCGACACCGTCTCCCAACCCAGCTCCGCCAAGAGTTCCATGGCGGGCTGTTCGACTAACCGCTCTTCGGTATAGCCTTGCGGGCTCATGTGACGGTCACAACAGGCTCAAGAATTTCTGGACCAACTCGTAAGCGTGCCGTGCCTGCATGGCCTGCGTATCTGCGTCTGGCGCAGAGTTAAACTCCACCAATTGATGAGGGCCGAAAGCCTCCACGCTGGCGAACTTCTGCCGCAGAATCTCAATCGCCTTAACCACGTCTCTTTCCTTCATCCGCTGCTTCCAATCACTCGCCACTGTCTTCATTCCGTCGGGGAATTGTGCGAAGCAATAGCACAGGTCATAGGTGTCTTTCGGCTTGTCTCGACCACCGATGGCGTGCGCCTTCATTACGACGAAATCTGCCAGAGAAACGACCCGCAGTCGCACCGTATTCTTGGCGCCGCGCACGTTCTGCCCGGGTAGCTTGAGTTCGACCGGCGCGTGAAATGCCACACCGCAACCATCCGCCTGAAGCACGCGGAAATCCGCGAGCAATTTCGGCCTGTTCTTCTTCAGCTTCACTTCCTTGGGTGCGAGAAATTCAACCTCCACCTCCACCGGCTTTTCGCCATCTTTCAAGTCCACCTCTACGACCAACTGAAAATCCTTCGCACCTTTCCGGTAGCGCTTCGTGTCGAGCAGCAACTTCACCAATTCCGCGTAGCGCCCCTCCTCCAGCTTGGCGGCATCCAGAGCAAGGTCCACATCGATGCTGCCGACGTGCGGCTCATCCGCATCCGGCAATAACAAGTCCGGCGTCCAACCACCAACCACGACGAGACAATCCATGAACGCGGCGAGCACCTGCCCCAAATCCACGAGCACGCGACGCGCGGCTGCTACCTGCCGGTCACTGTAATCGTCACGTTGGCGCGGTTCTGGATTCATACATTCAAGCCACGGATTTTCCATTCGGGCTTCAAGCACTGATTCAGCAATGCTTCCGCCGCTTCTTCACCACGGCCCCCGCAGTGAAACAAGTCGACGTACGTTTGCACCGCGTTGGTGCAACGCAACCGGTTGTCCGCCATGGCGCCACCGTCGCCCAAATAGAAGACTCCATCGTCATCGGGAATCAGCACCACCAGGTTTTCACCCGACTCTACTAGCTTAGCCTCGACCAGACGCTCAAACGTAGGAACGTCCTTCTCGCGTACATATAGCCAGGTTTTGGGCTGCCGCACATGCGGCGCTTGAAACTCTGCTGCCGAAAATGTCGCGTAAGCGGCGAAGCCGCCGGTTTGTAAGTCGAGTCCGGCCAGCGCGTCACGAAGCTTTTTCTCTTGCAGCAACGTGAAATAGCCGTGCCGCCGGTGACGGTCGAAGCGATAGACATCCCGCCAGGCGAACAACAGTTTCAACGGATCTCGCAAATGAAAGCCGCCGTCCTCGCCCATCTCGATGAACGCCTCGTCGCGCAAATGGCGCACGACTTTGTTCACCAAACCAAGGCTCACGTTTGGCTCGCAGTGCTTCTGCATCTCCCGTTGCGTCCATCGCATCCCGGCGTTCTCGGGCACCAGTAGTGCGCGGATGACTCGCCCCGCTTCCGGCGTGCTCAAGTTCGCGGTCGGACGCGGTTGCTTGTGCGTCGGCTCATTGCCTGTGTGCCGGAGGTGGAGCAGCCCGGGAATATCCAGCCGGCAATTTCCCGCCAGGTCAAACCAGCTCCAGCCGTGTTCGGCGCACAACTCCGCCACCCGAGGCGACACCCACGGCAACGCTAACACCGGCACGACCACCTTGGGCCGGCCCGCCGGTGAAAATGTTTTGTCCGCCACCATCCGAAAAACGCTCGGGCGCAACTCCCGTTTGCACTCCACGCACAACGCCGCCTTGCCACCACCGGGCAGCGGCACAGTGGCCAGCAGATCAAATCCGGCGTCCGACCCCTCTCCCACGTGTTTGATCTGCCAGCCGCCGAGCCAGTCTACATCTCGCAGCAATTCCTTCAGCTTCGCCGCCAAAGCCTTCTCCAATCCTACTGCTGACAAGTTCTTCATGTTCATGTAATAGAAGGAGTTCACGCTTACGTGAACCTATATCTTTTCGTGAACCTTGGCAACCCCTTTTCCCTGGCCTTTCGCCCGATGCCAGGCGCCACCTTCCCCAACAATAAAGTCAGCAGCCCGTTAACGAAACCGATCAGATCCGGCCGGCAGGTGTAAAGCTCGCCCATGATCGTCATCTGGCTGACGACCAGAAAATCATTCGCCTGCGGATTATCCCAATCGATCACCCGGACACGTTCCGTCTTCTGCCCACCGCGCTCGCGATCCGGAACCAAGACTTTAACGCCATCTCTTACCAGCTCCCAAACTTCCCGGTTCGCCGCAGCGAGACTCATCGCCGACCGGTCACGTGTAAGCTCAGTGATTGCGAAACAAATCGCCTCTTCTGGAAACGTCGGATTCAGCCGCTCCAATGCGGCACGGAGCCTCGGAAAAAGCACCACTTCCGACTTGGTCTCTCGTCCCAACCAACTCCCTCGCCCACCGGGAGACGGCAGGGGTGAGGGTTCGGCAGAGCCGAATGATTCCTCAAGAGCAGAAACAGGTTGCCACCCCAGTTCGTGAAATAGGCTAATCGCCGGCTGCTCAACAAGGCGGTCTTCGGTGTAGCCGGAGGGACTCATAACGCAGCCACCATCACCACGAACGGTCTGTACAACGGGTTGTTGCACAGATTCGGCGCCCTTGCGTTCTCCCCGGATTTCAGTAATACTGCCTTTAGCTCATCTACCATGCGTAGAAGGAGTTACGGTGCCGCCTCCGGGCGGCACTAGCATTTTTATCGCCCCGAACGATAATATCTCTCGAATTCCTTCCGCAGTTTCCTCCGGGTATGTTCATAACTCACGAGAAACGCGGACCGTGGCAGTACATAGTCTTTCCTTTTGGCCAGTACCACGACGTAATCTTCCGCCTCAAGCCAAATATGGATCCGGTCTTCTTTGTTCCTAACCGACACCCAAACCTTCAGCCCCTTGGCATCTGCCTGCGACCAGTTCATCCTCGGTATACGCGTGTGGCATGAACCCGCTACTTTTTCTGCTCCTGCCGAGTGCGAACGCTCTCGGACCATCTCCGCAATCGCTCGATTTCGTCTTTGACTTGTGCCGGCATTAGGACGGGACGATTCAATGCGGCTGAGTCCGTGTGACAATAGGTGCAGGCGAATTTGTATCCTTCATCAAAATCAGCGACGTCTTGGTCAGTAAGAATTATGAGCTGACGTAATCCTCCTGGGTGGACGCGGTTGTCATAGCGTCGAACAACGGGTGCAACACTGGTTTCCGCCGCACGTTCCCAACCATCTCGCAGGAATCCGGCTATCGCTTTCACTTGGTCAGACCATTCCTCGAGCCGTCCGTTTGCATGTAAAACACTCGTCGTGGCAATGCGGTCGTCGAGCTTAGCCAGGATTTCAGGAACTGTCTTCGCTTTGAATGGCGCCCCCGGATTACAGATGCCGGCGCGGTCGTCAGCTCTATTGACGCTTTGGTATAGTGGCACTTGCCCTTGTCCGCGACCTTCGTCGTCCAGCATCATCAAGAAGGGGATATCATGCGTGAACACGATTATTTGCCGTCCGGTGGCAGCTTCCTTGACCAAACGTGCAGCGACGACCTCTCGATAGTTGTGGTCTAGCGACGACACTGGGTCATCGAATATAATTCCCGACCGGTTGTGTGCGGTAGACAGCTCGGCAAGGAACGCAGCCAAAGCGACACAACGATTTTCCCCCTCGCTCAGAACGCTCGCGACTTTCGCCTTAGGATTGCGGATCAGGGAGACTTTGAACCTAGTCGAGCCGTAACCACTCGCCTCTTGCGTCAATTCAAGCCGTCGATCGGCGATGTTCAGTGTGGCAACCTCGGCGGCAAACGCATCGCGAATCGTGTCGGTGACGAGCGCCCGCGATATCTCCGTTGCCTTGCGAGTGATGCGGTTTGTGTCAGTGTCATCAATAGCTTTGCCGAAAGCCACGATTGCCTTGAGGCGCTCTATTTCGGCTTCAACATCTGCTACGATGCTTGCCAGCCAAACGCGGTCTTCCAGTCCGCGAAGGTCGTTCTCTTGGAGTTTGCGCTGCTCCGGGACACAGGTTTTCTCTAATTGCGCAATGCGCTCGTCCAACTCCACCGTAAGCGGTTCGAGCTTCGCTGCAACTCGCGTCGTCACCTGTCGATTCCCAAGTAGGGCCGGGTCAGCAACTGCAATGAGCCTGCGTGCTCGGACCCGCGCTCTGACCAGAATCCGGATGACATCTCTGCAAAATTGTGGCTGGTCCAAATCGTCACGCAGCAGCCTTACGGTTTCGCGCAGGGAATCGTCTGAAGCGCAGGACTTCTTTATTTCATCCTTTCGCGTTTGGACAGTTAGCTTCGCCTCAGCGGCAACCTGTTGAACTTCTCCTGGACAAACTTTTCAAAGGCTCTCATGCGCACTGCTGCCTGTGGTGAAAGCTCTTGCTGGCATAATACGCAGACAGCCCCCGCGTCCGTGTTCGGGAACGGCTGTGCCGGGTAAGCCCCTTGAGTCGAAAATGCGCGGGCAGCTCCCCAGAGCGTTTTCCACGCCCCAGAGCCGGCCTGGGACACTGGCTCTTTATTGAAGGCATCACTCGCGGCAAGTTGTGCGGCAGTAGCCTTGTCTTCAGCGGCTTGCAGAAGTTCGCGCAGTCCTTCTATCGTGCTCGGTAGTAGTATCGCATTAGACTTCGCGACTACCGTAACCAATTCGTCGATTCGCTGCTTCTGCGTTTTTAGTCTGCGCACTTCCTTCTCAGGGTCGGCCGTGAGGTCGCGCTTCAACTGTTCAAGCCGTGTCCTCTCATGCTCCGACAGCTGAGCAAGAGAGTTGATGGCAGTCAGCTTGGTCGTAGCGGAGAGACTGAGAAGCATCTCATGGACAGCTGTTCCTTCGCGCGAGGAAGGTTTTTTCCTGAATGCCGGAACTTGAGCTTCAAGTGCGGCCTTCCTCGCCTTCAAGCGATTTGCAAAATCTCGACATGTTTCCGCCAATCCTTGCAGTAACTGGAGCGGCACGGGTGTGTATGCCAACTCGTTCGTTCCGTCGACATGCACTGATGCACACTTCGAATCGAAGACACTGATGCTTGAAAGCACTGGATTGACCGCGATTCCATCCTGCCAAGCAACCTCGGGCTGAACCAGATCGCCCACCCAATATTTGATTCGAGCCGATGCTTTCCCGGTGGACGTCGAATAGGCATTGGGCAGAATGTCCTCTTGGTCGCGCGCCCGGCACGCTCGTTTGAGCACGCGCCCGTAGCCGGATTTGCCTGAGCCGTTGTCTCCGTAAACGATGGTCAAGCCCGTCTCAGCGAATTGTAGTGTTTGGTCATCAGCGAGCGCGTTAACGTTCTGGGTGTGCCCCAGGGATTTTAGAGCGACATGGCCGCCCGTGTTCAAGGTTGCCGGGACATGGCTCGCCTCTAACGGCTGCGGAGTCAGTGCAGGTTCGGCGGCTTCGAGCAAGTTGTGAGGTTGCTGACAGAGAATGAAAAGTTCGTCCAAATCCGCGGGCGCGAGTTTCCACTGGGAATAGAGACGGTGCAACGCATCGCGCTGCCACGCTGGCGTATCCTGAGACCAAGCCACGATGTCACTCAACGCGGCCCGAATCGGATCGCCCGCCGGCGGTTCTATGGAATGTGGGTTCACTCCGTTGGACATACTGTTAACCTAACAGATGTGGCAGGACCAGGTCCGCCATCCGGTTGGGAGTCGGCAACGAACGATGTCGGCCCTCAGTCATAGATTCGGCAGTGCGGATTCTTGTCGATGACTGCTGCCCTGACTTTCTTCCGTAGAAACTCCGCCAAATCGTCCTCTCGCTCTAATAGCTGCACGATCTCCTGAAGCCCGCACAGCGCGACAACCATGCGCGCCAGTGACTCTTTGCAGATAGTGACCGCCGGATCGGTGAAGCCAGAGTACGAAATCAGCAGCCCTCGCGCGCAATTCCGAGAGAAAACCCGCACCAAATGCTGGGACACTTCTCCAGTGCCGAGCGGCTTGTCCCACCACTTCATCTCGACGAGGTAAATCTCGCCATCCAGTTCAATCACACCGTCGATTTGCTCGACGACACCCTCGCCGGCCAGTCCGACACGCGTGAATGCCTCCCGCACCAGTATGCCAGCGGTCTGGAACAGCTGGTTGAGCACGTCTTCAACTTGTTTGCTGCGTTTCTGTGGATCAGCCAAACCGAACAGCGCATACAGGTCTTTCTTCACCTGTTCCAACTTCGCCTTCCGCTCGTTCTGTGCGGCGACCTTTCGCTTCTCCTCCTCAAGCCGCTTTTTCCGTTCCGCCTCTTGCTCCTGTCGCATCCGCCCGAATGAATCCTTCACGTCCACGACACGCCGGATTTCTGCGACGAGTCCTTTGGCTTTCAGTTGGTCATTTGGCCAGCAAGTGGAGAAATCCTCAAACTCAATGACTCTTTTCAAAATCTCGCGCCGCTCGCGCAAGCTCGCCTCGCCCTTATCGTTGAGTCGAACAAGAACTTCGCGGACGATTTCATATTTGTTCACGCTGCTGCGGTCGGTAGCCAGCTTCTGTCTGAAATCCTCCGTAACCGCTCGCGGTACTCCTGCACCCTTGAAGAATATGAGCACGTCATTCTTGCTGCGGCACAAGAGAGGAATCGTATCGACCAAGAGATTGATAATCTCGGGTGGATAGTGATGGATGATCTCGATATTCATGCGGCGCCCCGTGGCGGTTCCAACTGCCCCGACAGCAGACGCGGCAGCAAGAGATCACGTGTGCGCCTGAGGTTTTGGATCTGCTTTGTGTAAGTCATTGCGGCTGTCCGCATCGGGCGCACGATCACTCCAAAACGATCTTGAATCTCAATTGGAGGAACGACCAAGTCCACGTTTGCAATTGATGTTCGGCTCAGTTCTGTTTGTCCCGTCGCGCCCGCTCCGAGACGGTCGAAGGTCTCTTGTTGAACGAGAAGCGTGCAGCCGAAGAAGTCCAAACAAATTTGATCGTTTGGGCGAGCGATGGTGACGTGGCTATCTACGGTGCAGTCGCCCAACTCTTCATAAACCTGCGCGACACGCCCCAGCGTCCCGACCCCCGTCGAATTGATTAACACGTCACCAAATCGAACACGCTTGTCCGGTGGAATCTGCTTCGTTTGTCGGCGTGCTGGTTCGAGGCTGAGTCGCTGGTCGCGTATACACTTCTGGTTAATGACTATCGAACCACCGTTTTCGTCGTAACTCGGCGACAGACCCCGATTTAGATATGCCGTCAGATCACCGAGCTTCTCCACCTCCCACCCTTTTGGAACAGATCCGAGCGGAGAATCGATGAGGGGGAATTTTTCCTGTCCGGGGAAGCGGAAGTTGACGAACCACTCGCGGTAGAGCGAGCGAGCCATCTCTTCCAAAATCTTGATGCGCCGCTGGTTGTTTTCGATCAGATCGTCATAGGCCGACAGGAGGCCCGCGATACGGCGTTGAAGCCCGGGCGAAGGCAACCGAACTTTCATCGCGTGTAAGTGGTTCCGGTTCACACCGGGTACGGCTCCGGCCGCGTTTCGACTTCCGAAGTTCAGCTGCCGAAGAAAATACGATATAAATCGTGGGTCGTTGCCCTTGAAATCTTCGATGTACAGACTAGTGTTCAGCGGCCAGAAGTCATCTTCTACATAGAACACTTCCCCCAGAGTTCCGTAACGACCAGTCACAACGCCTGGCCCTTTAACTTTTGCTTTCTCGTGGTAGTCAGTGATCCCTGAAGAAGACACAATGGGATAAGGTCCGGGAGTCCTATCCTGTCGCGGAAGATCGTAACCACGCTTTAGATTGATCACGTCACCAAGCTTGCACTCGCGCCAGGATTGCACCGCTAAACCTCTAATATCTCCGTCACATTTCGTGCGATGGCTTCCTCAAGCTTGTGCGCTTCTGCGTTGAGTTTTTCGAGTTCCTCGTTTAGTTCTTCGAGCTGTTCCTTGAAGTCCTCATCGCTGACCGATTGGCCGGGAGCAACGCCGACGTAGCGGCCGGGGTTGAGCGACCAACCCTGAGCTTTGATTTCGTTGAGGGTCGCAACTTTGCAGAGGCCGGGAACATCGCGGATTTTTAGATTTTCGATTTTGGATTTTGGATTGTCGAAGAACACCTCGATTATTTTTTGTCGTGCCTCGTCGCCACCGAGGGTGAAGTCGAGTTCTTCGCCGCGGTAGAGGCGGACGATGTTGGCGAGAAAACCGATTTGGCCTTCGGTCCAGTCGCGGTGGGCGCGGTCGATCTGGCGGTAAATGTGGCGGGCATCGATGAATAACACGGTGTCGCGATAGCGAGCACCGTGACCCTCACCCTGCCCTCTCCCAGAGGGCGAGGGAATGGCGCTCAAGATTTCGGCGAGGAGGGCTTCCGTGTCGTTGAAGACTTGGTCGTTTGAGAATCGCAAAATTTTGTTGCCGAGGCTTCTTAGATAGGCGTCGCGTTTGTGATCGTGGACTTGTTGTTTAGCTTTTTGGTGGATGGAGCCGTCAAGCTCAATAATCAAGCGGTGCTCGGCACAATAAAAGTCGCAAATGTAGTCTCCGACCTGGTGCTGCCTGCGGAATTTCAGATCGGCCAATTGTCGATTACGAAGCATCTGCCACAATATCTCCTCGGCCGGCGTCTGCTTCTTCCTTAACTCCCGCGCCGTATCGACCAATCCTTGGAAATTGTATCCGCCGCGACCCTCAAGCGAACTCCTTCTCCCGTTGGGAGAAGGCCGGGATGAGGGTGGACAAGCCGGAAGCTCAGCTTTCGCCTTGTCCATGAACCACAGCGTGCACGGGAGCGTCACCGTGTAGAACATGTTCGGACCCACGGCGACCATCACATCGACGGCCTGAGATTCGATGAGCTGCTTGCGGATTTCCTGCTCGGAGGCGCGGGCGTCGGAGGCGGAGTTGGCCATCACGAACCCCGCCCGGCCCTTGTCGCTCAGCGCTGAGTAAAAGAGTTGGAGCCAAAGATAGTTGGCGTTGTCCGTACGCGGCAGGCCGAACGGATAGCGTCGTCCTTTTCCGACTGAATCTTTGAGTCGATCTTTATCGACGGCATTGACGTTGAAGGGCGGATTCGCAAGGACGAAGTCGAAGCTGCCGGTGCTCTTGTGAAGATCTTCGTAGTACGAGTTAGCCGCACGGATATCGCCTTCGAGCCCGTGGACAGCGAGGTTCATGCGAGAGAGGGGTACAGTGGCGCCGACCCGCTCCTGGCCGTGAAGGGACAACTCGCGGCTCGGCTCACCTGAATACGCCGCGAGACCCTCACCCCTTCCCTCTCCCAATGGGAGAGGGCGACGCGCAGCGACGGATGAGGGTGACGAAGTCTTGTGCTCGTGTACGAAGCGGGCGCTTTGCACGAACATACCGCCGGAACCACAGGCCGGATCTAAGACACGACCGTGATACGGCTCGAGAATTTGTACGATTAGACGGACGATGCTGCTCGGCGTGAAAAACTCGCCGCCTTTTTGTCCTTCAGTGCGTGCGAACTCCCCGAGGAAATACTCGTAGATCCTTCCGAAAGCGTCGTATTCGAGACTCTCGGGAATCTCGGAGACTTTCTTGAGCAGTTCCTTGAGGAGAGTACTGTTGAAAAGCTGATAGGTCCGCGGCAGCACGCCGGCAAGCTGGGGATTGTGCTTCTCGATATCCGCCATCGCTTCATTGACCTTCTGGCCAACGTTGCTTCCTTCAGGCAGATTCAGCAGATGATCGTAGCGCGCGTTTGGAGTGAGATAGATCACGCCCTCCGCATGGTAGGCGCCCGGATCGTCAATACGGGACGGTCCACGTCGCGACGTACGAGACGCGCCCTCACCCTTGCCCTCTCCCGCTTTCGCGGGCGAGGGAGGACTCTCTAATTCAGCGCGGCGCTTGGCAAACCGCGCTTCCGCAAATCGAAGGAAGATCAGCCCGAGAACAGGCGTTGAGTACTGCGCCGACGTTAGCCCTGAGTTAGCGCGAAGCTGATCCGCCGCCTCCCACAGCCGCTTTTCAAGCGTTTGATTTGCAGTGTCTCTCTCAGACGGTGCGATCCATTGCATCTATTTTCTCTTCCAACAGTAGATTACGGAAACCGTGGGGACTCCGGCACGCTAAACCCGTTGCCGGGCATAGAAAAATTTGCCCGCAGTTTAAACGATTTAGCGGGTTTATGACAAGGATGATTATGAAGGATGAAAGCGGAAAGAATCAGACAAGGAGACAAAGTATAGAACCGGCTGGGAGCAATTCAAACAGGGAGACAAGGAGATGAAAAGATAACGGACATGAACATAAATCATGAAGTAAACATGAAGGACGAAAGGGGAAGGCAGCGTAAAGCCGAAATTAATAATCCCTCCTCAATAACGCTAACGCCCGCCGCCTCTATATATAAGGATGAGGCATTACAGATAGGATGAGAGAGGCATCAGGGGTGAGGCAAGAGAGTTTCAAGAAGATTACGGTATTTAGAGAGCGGGATTCAATTTAACGCTCTCCATTCACTGTCGCGAACTTAACTGAGCGTTAGTCCAGGTCCAATGCGAAACGGATGGCGTCGTCAATTTGCTGGATCTTTTCTGCCGAGAGAGCGGTGATTCGCTGTTTGATAAGGGCTTTGGGCAGCGTGGTGATATCGTCCAGGTTGACAACGCAACGAGCCGGCATTCCGTCCGTTCGGTTCAAAGCAACTTCGACCGGAATATTCCGTATGGTACGACTCACGGGCGCAACCGTGACGGCCGCTCGCACACGGTACGCCGCATCCCTGCTTAACAGCACTGCCGGGCGCCGCCCGGCAGGCGGGGGCATATCAACCCACCAAACCTCACCGCGGGTCATTTACCACTTCTCTTTGGGTAGCCGTTTGGAAAGCAGTTTCGCGGAACTCTCGGCCCAGTCGAGTTTCTCCGGTCGCTTTTGATGCCCCTTGATGTATAACCGGTCCAACTCTTTAGCCCGCAAATTTTTCAAGCGCTGCTGGCAGGCCTCACGAATAAAACCGGCGCGGCTTTCGGCGACCACGCCGGCCGTGGCATCGATACGTTTTAGCAGCTCGTCTTCTAT
>JBOHVS010000364.1:0-6181 GCA_050735975.1 Binatia bacterium
CGGTTGCGCATCGCCTTTTCCAGCGCGTCCTGAATCAATAGCTCCGTTTCGGTATCGACGCTCGAGGTCGCCTCGTCGAGGACCAGGATGTCCGGTTGAAAGACGAGCACCCGCGCCAGCGACAGCAGCTGCCGCTGGCCGCCGGAGAAGTTGCTGCCCCTTTCTCTGACCTGGGAGTTGAAACCGTCGGGCAGCCGCTGAATGAAGCCAACCGCGTTGGCAAATCGCGCCGCATCCATGACACGCTCCATTGGGATCGACCGGTCGCCCAGGTGAAGATTTCCCTTGATATCGCCCGAAAAGAGAAATACGTCTTGCAACACCACGCCGATGTGGCGCCTCAGGGCCTGGAGATCCCAGTCGGTCACGTCGACGCCGCTGACTTTGATGGCGCCCTTCTGGATATCGTAGAAGCGATTCAGGAGCTTGATGATCGTGGTCTTTCCGGAGCCGGTGGCGCCCACGACGGCCACTCTCTCCCCTGGGTCGATCCGGAAAGAGACGCCTTTCAACACCGGATCGTTTTCCCTGTACTGAAACCAGACATTGTCGAAAACGATTTCGCCGCGAAACCGTTTGGGAGTCACCGCGTTTCTAGGACTCTCGATCCTGATTGGCGTATCAAGAAGCTGAAAGATCCGTTCGGCAGAGGACATGGCCGACTGCATGACCGCGTATTTCTGGCTGAAATCGCGCAAGGGAACAAAGAAACGATGGATGTATTCCTTGAACGCGACCAGGGTGCCGATGCCGATGACGCCGTGCAGGACCTCGCCGCCTCCCCACCACAGCAGCAACGCCACGCTGACCGAACCGGCGGCCTCGACCATGGAATAGAGGGCCGCTTCGTACATGTTCGATGAATGATAGGCGTCGCGATGGGAGGCATTGAGCTCGTCGAATTCGCGGTAGGTCTTCGCCTCCCGGGCAAAGAGCTGAATCACGGCCATACCGGAAAGCGCCTCGCCGAGGTAGGCGTTGATGCGGGCGATGCGTTCGCGAATCTGCCGGTAGGTCTGGCGTGCCTTGATGCGAAAGAAATTGATCGCGAACGCCATGATCGGAATCAGGGCGAGCGAGACAAGAGCCAGTTCCGCGTGAATAAAAAACATGATCGCGACGATCCAGATCAGCATGACGAAGTCCGACAGCAAGGTCATGACTCCCGCCGAAAACATTTCCTGGAGGACGTCTACGTCCGTGGTCATGCGCGTCACCAAGCGGCCGACCGGGTTGCGGTCGAAATAACTCATCGGCAGCTTTTGCACGTGGGAAAAAATCGCCACGCGCAAATCGGCAAGACACCTTTGCGCGACCACCATCGTCAGATAGTAATGGAAAAACAGGGTTGCCACTTCGCCGACCAGCGCGCCGAAGAAAAGCAGCGCCATGTTCTGCAGCCCCCAGGGATCGCGCCCGGCGATGAACTGATCGATGGCGATCTTCATGATATAGGGCTGGGCCAAGCCGAACGCTTGTTGAAACGGGAGCAATAGCATGGCCAGCCAAAACAAACGTTTGTAGGGCGCAATGAATGCCCAAAGCCGCCTGAGCAGCCGAAGGTCGTAAGCTTTACCCAGAGTCTCTTCTTGCTGGCCCGCCTCGCTCATCTAAATCCGCTCCAATTCCTCGGTGAGCCTCTGCTGTTCATAGATTTCGGCGTAGACTCCGCCGCTCTCGATGAGTTGTCGATGGGTGCCCCGCTCGATGATCTTTCCATCGTCGAGCACAAGGATCTCATCCGCCTCCTTCACCGCGGAAATGCGGTGAGAGATAATCAAGCAGGTTTTTTCTTTCAGAATCGAGCTAATGCCGGCTAGGATTTCGGCTTCGGTTTGCGCATCGACACTGGAAAGGCAATCGTCGAGAATCAATACGGGCGGGTCCATGAGCAGCGCCCGCGCCAGGGTTGCGCGCTGTTTTTGACCGCCCGAGAGCGTCACGCCGCGCTCGCCCACGATCGTGCCGGCCCCGTCAGGGAAGATTTCCAAATCCCGGTCCAGCCGGGCCAAGCGAATCGCGCGATTGAACTCTTCCTCCGGCACGTTGTCACGACCGAACGTCAAATTGCGCCTGAGCGAAGTCGAAAAGAGAAAAGGATCCTGGGGCACGTAGCCTAATGTTTGCCGCAGCTGCCGCAGCGACAAGGTTCGAATATCTCGCCCATCCCAGCAAATATTTCCGGAGGTCGCCTCGAAGAGCCGCGGCACAAGTTGCGCGACGGTGCTCTTGCCGGAGCCGATCCTGCCGACGAGCGCGACGGTTGAACCCACCGGCAAAGAAAGATTGATGTCCTGCAGAGCCGAATGGCCGTTCTTTTGGGCGTCATAGGCGAAGGAGACGTCGAGGAATTCAATCCCATTCTTCAAACCGGTCACAGGACGGGGAGCCGGGCCGTCGGCAATTTCCGGTTGGACCTTGAATATCTCTTCCAACCGCTTCATCGCCGCGCGCCCGCGCTCAATGAGTGAAAGCATCCAGCCTAATGCGGCCGTAGGCCACGCCAGCACATTGAGATAGGCGATAAACGCAACAATGTCCGCCACCAGCATGTCGCCGCGAATCACCCGCATACCCCCGTACCAGATTACGATCAGAACGGTTAGAGCGCTGAATCCCTGCATCACCGGATTGATGATGCCTCTCATTCTGGCAAGCTCCATGCTCTTTTCTTGGTAGGTCCGATTCAGGGCGACAAATTGCTGCGTCTGGTAATGCTCCTGGCTGTGAGCCTTCACAACGTGCATACCGCTCAGATTTTCCTGCACGTAACTGCTCAACATCGACATTTCTTGTTGAACCTCCAGCGAGCCCTTCATGATTCTGCCGCGAAACCTGCGCGCCAATAGAATCAGCAGCGGAGACGGCGACAAGGCGGCCAAGGTCATCCAGAAGTCCATCGAAAGCATCAAGACCAGCGCATAGACGAAGTAAAGCGGCGCGTTTACGAAGTTTAATATGCCCGGGCCAAGCATCACCCGGACAGCCGATATATCGTTAATGACGCGGGACATCAGGTCGCCGGTCCGCCGGGAGTGATAGAATGAAAGAGGAAGCTTCTGCAGGTGGGCAAACAAATCGTTGCGCAGGTCGTACTCGACGTTACGGCCGGCGTTGAAGATGAGGGCGCGCGAATAAGTTCGTATAATGCCTTGAAGAACGGCCGCGATTCCGATGACAACCGCGTAGAAAGTAACGTCGCGTACCGAGCCGCCATGCTCGATGATGCGCACCGCTTCGCGGATCCACCATGGGATCCACATGACCAGGGTTGCCGTCCAGAAAAGGCAAATCGCGCCGATTAGATAGCGCCGCCAATAGCGCCAAACGTAGCTCTTAAGCCGGCCCATGAATCCATTAAAATACTCTACGAGGCAAACCTTATCAAGATAACGACAAGCTTGGGAAGTGGTTCAGCTACGATCGGAGGCTACTTTCAACATCAAGAAAGATTCCGAACGAAGTGAGGGATCTTCGGCCAAATTGAAACACTACCCTCGCTTAACCGCGCTTGACAAGTCTCCCATGCTCCCTGATAACAACTCCATGGCTCAAACGACGACCAACCGGCGAGACGATATCCGCAATATCGCCATCATCGCTCATGTCGATCACGGCAAGACGACTCTCGTCGATGGCATGCTGCATCAGAGCGGCATTTTTCGGGCCAACGAGCAGGTGGCCGAACGCGTGATGGACTCCCTCGATTTGGAGCGCGAACGGGGCATCACGATCATGGCGAAAAACACCGCAATTTATTACGGCAGCATCAAAATCAACATCGTTGATACGCCGGGCCATGCCGACTTCGGCGGCGAAGTGGAGCGCACGCTCGCCATGGTCGACGGCGTCATGTTGTTGGTGGATGCTTCCGAGGGCCCCCTCCCTCAGACCCGCTTCGTTTTGAAGAAAGCTTTGGAAGCAAAGCTTCCGCCGATTGTTTGCATCAACAAGATCGATCGCGCCGACGCGCGCGTCGCTCAGGTGCTGGACGAAATCTATGATTTGTTTATCGATCTCGATGCGACCGAGGACCAGTTGGATTTTCCCGTGGTTTACTCAAACGCCCGCGCCGGACTTGCCACCCGTGATTTGAAGCAACCTGCCGAAACCCTGAAACCGCTGTTCGAGCTGATCGTTCAAACGCTTCCCGGCCCTTTAGTGGATGCCGGAGCGCCGACGCAATTCCAGGCGAACAATCTCGACTACAACGATTACGTCGGCCGCCTCGCTATCGGGCGGGTCAAAAGCGGCAAGCTCGCGTCCGGGATGTACACGCTCTGCCGCGTCGACGGCGCCCGGCAACAGGTCAAGGTCACCCAGGTTTACGGTTGGCAAGGCTTGAAACGAATAGAATTGGGATCGGCGCAAGCCGGCGACATCGTGGCCGTCGCCGGGATCGACGACATTGGCATCGGCGACACGATCGCGGACCGCGAGAATCCAAAACCGCTGCCGCCGCTGAGGATCGACGAACCGACCATTGCCATGGTCTTCAGCGCCAACAACTCGCCGTGGTCCGGGCGTGAGGGCGAGTTTGTGACCTCGCGAAAGCTGCGCGAGCGGCTCCTCTATGAGCAGAAGAAAAACGTCAGCCTGCGCATCGCCGAAACCGAGCAGCCAGACTCTTTTCAAGCGACCGGACGGGGTGAATTCCAACTCGCGATTATCATCGAAACCATGCGCCGCGAAGGCTACGAGCTGCAGGTTTCTAAGCCGACGGTCGTAACGCGCGAGATCAACGACGCGCTGCACGAACCGGTGGAATTGCTGGTCATCGACATTCCCGAAGATTTTATCGGCGTCGTGTCACAGCTTTTGGCGGTACGCAAAGGAAAAATGACCAAGATGATCCACGCCGGATCGAGCCGGGTGCGCCTGGAGTTTTCCGTGCCGTCACGCGGGTTGATAGGCTTCCGCTCCCGGTTTCTCACCGACACGCGCGGCACCGGCATCATGAACGCGTTGTTCGACGGCTGGGCCCCGTGGCACGGCAACATTCAGTCGCGCAGCAACGGAGCCATGGTAGCCGATCGCGAAGGAGTGACAACCCCTTACGCGGTGTTTCACCTTCAGGAGCGGGGCATCATCTTTTTGCCCCCGGGCGCCCGCGTGTACGAGGGCATGATCGTCGGCGAGTACTCGCGCGATGTAGACTTGAACGTCAACATCTGCCGAGAAAAGAAGCTGACCAACATCCGGGCCGCCGGGCGGGACGAGAACATCATCATTACGCCGCACCGTGAAATGGGGCTGGAGGAAGGAATCGAATGGATCGCCGACGACGAGCTTGTCGAGGTCACGCCTCAATCCGTTCGCCTGCGCAAGAAGATCCTGAAACAATCCGACCGGCCGCGCCGCCGTCAGGATGAGGACTAGGGGAGGTTAAGGTGACGCGCCAGGCAAGATAGCTCCCTCGAGTGGACTCAGGACAAAGATTTCTCACTGCGCGCTTGAAATGACGGGCGCGTCATCCCGAACGAAGTGAGGGATCTTGAAATATTAAGGTTCGAGGATCGAAACTCAACCTGAACCTGCTCTTTGCCAGTCCGTACGTTGGAGCGAGGCGATTGAGCGCAACGCCTGCCTGTGCGTCGCACGCAGACAGGAAGCATATGGGTCTTTTTCAGCAGCGTGCTACTTCTCCCCTTCTTTTCTCAGCCTCGCCTCCAACTCTCTCACCGTCGCGCGATATTTAAACGCCTTTCTACCGTTGATGAAGAGCACAGGAACTTCGGTCCCATATTCCTCTTGCAGTTCGGGAGATCCGTCGATGTCGATTTCCTGAAGGGTCAGCGGATATTGCTTCGCGATTTGTTGAACCGCCTCTTTCATGTCTTCGCAGAGACAACAGTCCTTTCTCGTATAGAGTAAAAACTTGTTTTTCATCGTAGGGGGGCCGTCTCTCCGGTTGGCTCCCTTTGCTCGTCCGGCACCGATTGCTTCTCGTCTCCACCGAGAGGGATCAGCCTTTTCGGAATGCCCAGGACTCCAAGGAATACCTCCGACAGTGTGCTCAAGGGCGCCGGCGTGATCGTCGGATCATCAATGGGTCCCCTGATATTGAAGCTCGCGACTAAAAACGAGTTCTTGATCGCGGCGATGCCGCGGCCGATCACAGGGATATAATTGATAGCGGTATCCATCGCCGCAAACGGACGCACCGCAACCACGAAATCGA
>JBOHVS010000365.1:0-6661 GCA_050735975.1 Binatia bacterium
GGCAAATCGAAGCTTACGGAGAAGCCGGTGCGCGGACTATTATTCTCCGATTCGCCGCACGAGATCAAATCGGCCATCTGGAATCGTGCGCCGAGTTTCTAAACCGGCGCGGCCTGCTATAACGGATTAACTCTCAGGCGCTGAATTGTTTTGTTCGGCTAGGTGAGGGATGAATCAAGTAAGCATAGGTATCGGGGTCTCCAGCATTGGCCGTTTTCTCCCATTGGTCGGCAAGGCGGCAGGTCTTTTCGAAAAGGAAGATATTTCCGTCGAGGTGGTGAATCAGCAAGATGAAGAGAAAGTAGTTGAGGATATTGTCGCCGGACGGACTCCTATAGGGACGCCCAATGCTCCGTCCTTGATCTTCTCGCTGCTCAATGGGAACGATTTAGTCATCGTCGGCGGGATATTGAACCGTCCGGCATTTTACTTGGTTGCAAAGCCGCCAATCGCCGGCATAACCGATCTCAAAGGAAAACGGATCGGGATTAATCAACCGCGCCGAATGGCAGGCATGGTAATGCTGGCATTATTGAGGAGATGGGGCCTGAGAATTGATAGCGATGTCAAACTTGTCGATCTCGGTCTCAACGACAAAAGCCTGGAGGCGCTGCGAGGAAACCAGATTGATGCGGCCCTTTTGCCTCCGGAGAAGGCATTTTCTGCCGAGGAGGATGGCTTTAGTATTGTAGCCGATAGCTTCGACCTGGACTTGCACTGGGTGCCGCTCGCCACCACCCGGCGATTTCTCTTCGCCAACTCAGAGCTGGTCAAGAAGATAGCTTCTATCTACGTCGACAGTGTTCGCTTCTTCAAAATGCATCCCCAGGAAAGCCTCAGCGAAGTCGGTAGGTGGCTTCCTGCATTGGCGAAGAGACCGCGTGTTCTGGATAAATGTTATGGCTTATTTGCAGAGCTTTTCGAGGAAAAGTTAACGCCTTCCTTGAGCTCAATCAGCGCCGTCCTCAGCGAAGCGGCGCTGCAAGACCCCAGAGCCGGGGACATTAAGCCAGCATCGCTGGTGGAGAATCTGCTTTAAACCGAGTTGAATAGCCCGTTCGCGAACCCGACCTGCAGCCTGTCAGATTTCGACCTTGGTAAAAACCCGCAGCGGGTTCCTTTGAAAGATCTTGAGCTTGTCTTCGGGGCCCAGAAACTCCAGGCTGTCGATGACCGGTACGAGGTCGTCCGATGGCCTGCCCGTCTCCGGGCGAACCGCTCCGCCTGAACCCGGCGATTCGCTGCCAAAGAGCATCTGATCCACGCCGCGCTGCTTGATGGCGGCAGTCAAAAAGTTCACGTCGTAAGCGCAGCAGTCATAAAAGAGATTCCTGCTCAGATCTTTCTGAGCAATGTGCTTGTCGGTCGGAATGAAACGATTTAGCCCGCCGCCGCAGTGGCAGATAACGATCCTCAGCTTAGGGAAAGCCTCGAACACGCTCCCGTGCGACAAAAGCTGCATCGCCACGAATTCTTCCAAATAGTTGTTCATCTGGTAATTCGAAGGGATGATTTCCAACCTGCGATCGTAAGTGATCGACGGGTGGACCATCAGCGGCACATCCAGCGCCTGGGCTTTCTCGTAGATAGGATACCAGTACTCCTCGTGCATGCCGGGGGTCTGTTTATCGCCTGCCGGGTCGGGATTAACGTACGCGCCGACGAACCCGAGCTCCTTAATGCAACGCTCTAATTCCCTGACACAATTGCTTGTATCTTTTATGGAACTTTGAGGTAGCTGGGCCATGCCACGAAAGCGATCCGGGTGCAGTTTGACAATGCGGGCAATGACGTCATTGGTCGTACGACACCAGTAATCCTGCAAGAAAGGCCGCATCCAGTGCCACATGGCAATCGGGCGAGGGCCGATTAGCTGGATATCGATATTGCGTTCGTTCATAAACCCCAGATGGCGCTGCTGGGCGTTCTGCAGTTGTTCGTCGGTCATCTCGAGCTTTCGGCCCGGCGTATTTTGCGCGACGGTCTCGGCGAGGAACTGCCGAAACTGAGCCGGAGTGGTCATGTGACCGTGAACATCGACGACTTTTTGGCCGTTGTGCATGAATACCTCCAATTTGGTTGATTCAGATTCCTCGCTATGCTCGGAATGACACCCGAAGCGGATTGTCATCCCGAACGAAGTGAGGGATCTTTCTTTGCTGCTTCAATCTTCCTCCGGAGCGGGGACCTGATAAGACAAAAAAACTTCCTTTCTCTCTTTTGCCGACTGCATGATCGCCAGGCAAACCTCCAGAGTTGCCATTCCCCAGGTTCCCGTGTGACGGATCGGTTTGTCGAGAACGACCGCGTTGTAAAGCTCTTCCAGCTCTCCGCGTCGCGAGGGGCCGCCTCCCATAAAAGGAACATCCCTGGTTCCTTCATCGCTGTGCACGTATAGACCAAACTGGGACTGGCGTATGTCGCCCCTTTCACAGGACGCGATCAGAATCCCCAGATCATTCGGAACCCAGGGCCTCGGCTCAGCACGGCCGGCAAAAATGGCCCTTTCTTTTGACCCGCCGATTCGCATGTCGTCTTTGGCGGCATTTTCGTCGCGGGTGCCGTCTATTAAACCCTTGCGGATCGCCGCCCGTTCCCCGCCGGTATATCGGCTGTGCTGGTTGCCCCACGGTACAAGCTCTGATGCAAGGAAGTAGCCGTAGCCGTTGTGCATGAGAGTCGCCGGCGTGCCGTCTTCGAACTCCATGAACGCGGAATAGTATCCGGGAATCGCTCTTCCGGCGAACCACTGGCCGACCGCTCCGCGAACGCTTCTGACCATCCCTCCCCCGAGAAGACGCAACGTGTCGATTTGATGCGGACCTTGCCGGTAGGGCACGCCGCCGCCCTGGGTGATATCCAACTCCTCCGCAGTGCGCGGCCGGAGCATCCAGTCCGTATACGCCCAAACATGCAGCGCGCAGAGCTTGCCGATCTCTCCGGAATGAATAATGCGTCGCATGGTGCGGATGTGCGGTCCATAGCTTTGTGTATGGCCGCATAAGAGTTTTATCTTATTTTTCTCCGCTGCTTCGATCATCTTCTCGGCTTCGGCCAATGAAACCGCCATCGGCTTTTCCACGACGACATGCTTGCCGTGCTGCGCCGCTACAATCGTATGCGTAGCGTGAAACTTGTTCGGCGTGGAAACCCACACTGCTTCAACGTCGGGGTCGGAGCACAGCCTTTCAATGCTATCGTAGGTTCTCGCGCTGTAGCGCCGGCGGAACGTTTCCAGCACCCGCGAGTTGATATCGGCTGCCGCGACGAGTTCGATCTCCGCCATCGCCTCCATCTGTGGCAGGATTTCCGAGGCGCCCACCCCCACGCCGGCGATGCCGAGTCTTAGTTTTCTTGCGGCTGTATTCGGATTTGTATCCATACTCCGTCCCTTTCAAACGCTTCGCTGGCTAAGTTCTCACTGAAATAATCTCCGTTCACCCTTCGACATTGCTCAGGGCAAACGGGATGCATTGGATACCAGGATTCCCGTTCATGCTGCTTTGTCGAAGCATGATCAATCATACGTTTCAGTGAGAACTAGGTATCAGATTTAACCCCTGAGATGTCAAGCTGCCGTGCTCTCTCCGCTATCCAAGACAGGTGCTTTACAACTGTGTGACTTGGAGGTAATAAAAAGCCATGCTCCATGACTATTCCACTCCAGTACTCCAATCTGCAAGACGCGGAGCTCCTATGATCAAGACCACCGGCGTTTATCATATCGGCATTCCCGTGAACGACTTCGATCGAGCGGTTAAGTTTTACACCGAAGTTCTCGGCATGACGATCGCAAAACTAAATCGCGACGATATGGGCAAAGGACTCGGGCGGGCGGATCTGCGCTCCGGCGACGGAATGGTCGTCTTGTTTCAACGTCCGAAAGCCCTGGAGGGCGACGCAATCGAACGGGAAGGAGCGACCCATCAGGCCTTTAAAGTGAGCAGGGAAGATTTCCAGCTCGCGATCGAGAAAATGAAAGATTGGGGAGTGAAAATACATTCCACAGCGACTGTGGATCGGCCGAGCGGCAGCGGCTTTTATTTTTTCGATACCGAAGGAAATCTGCTCCAGCTCTACGCGCCGCCCAAGTAGCCGCGAGTTAGGAGTCCGAGTTCGTGGCTGCGGATGAGCCGGAAATAAATGTTGAACAAGTTCACAAGGGCAGGGGAGACAAGGCCGATAGCTGGTTGAGCGCGTGGCGGATCGAGAACCTCGGGGATACTTCGATTGAAATCGTCTCCGCTCGCTTGCCGCACGGAAAATTCAGAAGTAAGGATCTTAGGTTCTCTCCGAGCATATCCGTGCCCGCGAGAGGTGGGGCAGTCGTAAATGCGGCTGTGGCTTTCAACGAAGCGCCGGGGACTATCGTTGAGAATGCGTTTTTGATTTTGCTGATCGAGTGTTTGCAGGTTCGGTGGAGGGTGTTCGTGCGTTTTCGGGTGACGGCAAATCAAGCGGCGGAACCCGAGACGCTTACCGAGCTGATCACGACGCAAAAAGTCGGATTCTCCGCGGCGCCGGGTGAGCGGAAGTAATTCAGGAGCTGTTTTTATGCCGAAGAGCAATCAAGATCTCTACATTCTCGAGCGAATGCGCGGTTGATACCGCAATTGAGGCGTCGGCTTCGAAGAGACCACGGGTATGGTCTCCAATACGCTGCAAATGAAACAGGGCGAGCTGGTCAAAGCGCTAGAGCGGCTAAGGAAGAAATATGGGGCAAATCCTGAATACCAGAAACTGCGCAAGGACCTGCCAAAGGATTGGCCGCTGTAGCGCTCGCCTGCCGGACAGTCGGGCAAAGATCAGATAGTTTTCGGGCCATGTTGAGCTTAGCCTTAACCTAAACCTCGACCTGGACTGCCCGGCGGGAGGATACATGCGATTTACAGATAAATCAGTAATCATCACCGGCGGCGGGGGAAAAATCGCCAAGGCTTATGCCCTGGCTTTCGCCAGGGAAGGCGCCAAGGTGTCGCTGCCGGATATCGCCAGCGCTGATCACGTGATCAAAGCGATCCAGGATATGGGCGGGACCGCGATCACCATGAGGTGCGATGTGACCGACGAGAAGAGCGTCAAGGCCATGGCGGAGGAGACGGCCAGGCGGTTCGGCGGCATTGACGTTCTGATCAATAATGCGGCCTATTTTATGACCGTCTGGAAGGGGCCGTTTTGGGAGATGGCCGTTGAGGAGTTCGATAAGGCGATGGCAGTCAACCTGCGCGGCGTCTGGCTCTGCGCCAAGGCGGCGGTTCCGTACATGCAGAAGCAAAAACAAGGCAAGATCATAAACATCTCCTCGACGGTGGCTTTGACGGGCAATCCCAACTACATCCATTACGTCACTTCCAAAGGAGGGGTGATCGCGATGACGCGCGGTATGGCGCGGGAGTTGGGCGACTACAATATCTGCGTCAACGCCGTGTCGCCCGGCTTCACGGTTACAGAAGGGCGGCAGGTGGATCCGGAGTACGAGCGCATCAGAAATCAGGCGCGCTGCTTCAAACGGACCCAGGTGGAAGCGGATCTGGTCGGGACCGTTCTTTTCCTGGCCTCGCCGGACAGCGACTTTATGACCGGCCAGTTGCTAAACGTGGACGGAGGCGGCCACTTCTACTGATCGGAGAATAACCGTGTTTAGGTGAGGTTTAGGTTCAGGCTGAGATCTCTCGCTCAACTGCTCAACCTCAACCTTGCTTCATCATCTCCTCTTTCTCAACCTTAGCCTCAATCTCAGCCTTGCTTCATCATCTCCTCTTTCTCAACCTTAGCCTCAACCTCAGCCTTGCTTCATCATCTCCCCTTTCTCAACCTTAGCCTCAACCTCAACCTTGCTTCATCATCTCCTCTTTCTCAACCTTAGCCTCAACCTCAACCTTGCTTCATCATCCTGCCGCCTCCCACTTGCCGACATCCACTTCCCAACCTTTTGTTTGAGACAGATCCAACGCGTTACCTTCGGGATCGCGAAAGCGGAACTCGGCGTAGGGGCGGGTCGACGGACGCGGCGCGATTTTCAGCACGCTGCTGAGCTCGGTCATGATTGCCTGCATATCACTCACTAAAAAACCGATGTGATTGATGCCGATTCTTGCTTCGTGGCCCTCAAGTCGGTTGTAAAACGGATGGATGGCCAAATTCGTTTTACCGTCGCCCGCAAAGCGGTTGTCTTGGCCTTGCTTTCGCCGTTCGTAGCTGGACGGGACCTCACGGAGGCCCAAAACCTGGGCGTAAAAACGCAGCATCATTTCAGGATCGAGCGCATTGTAGGCGATGTGGCGGATGCGGGGATATGGTCTTTCCTTGGCTGCCGGCACACCGAAGCTTTTGGTTGACAAGCTCACCGGAAGGCATTCCGGATCGTGGATCCTGATCTCGCCGTGATGGATGTCGTCCGGCTCCTGCAGGATCATGCCGCGCGGATTTATCGTGAGAAAGCGACCTTTAACTTCCTCCAGGTCGGCTACCTCGAGGCCGACGTGATGAAGGCCGCACTCCATCTTCATTTCATTGAGATCCGGGCGCTTCTTAAAGAAGGTAAGATTGTAGAAGCCGTCGGTGATGGAGATATCTCCCTCGGGCGAGCGGCCCAGCTCCTCGGTTTTCAAAAAGTGGCGGTAAAACTCCACGAGTTTTTGCGGAGCCTCGCTGATAAACG
>JBOHVS010000366.1:0-4317 GCA_050735975.1 Binatia bacterium
CACCCTGAGCGTGAGCGAAGGGTCTTGTCACCTTGATATAAGATTTCTCGGCTTCGCCTCGAAATGACACCGTGCTTCGCCTCAAGGCGAGGGGTTTTCACCATCCCCGATGGAGAAACTAACAAACTAACATAGGAAATCGCTCCGTTGCAATTTGACGCGCGTAGGCTAAAGTAGAGACACGCGGCTCTTATATTACGTCCAAGGCAACCCGGAATTGCCCTAAATAGGAACTCCAATGACGACCGAAAAAGTACTGATCTTCGGACAAGACCTTTGACCCTACACTTCGGGAGCCCGTGAGGACTTCTCCCGGCGTAAGATCCCTTTCGAGTACGTCAACGTTCTGGAGGATGAGGAAGGCCTTAAGCGAATGCTCAAGCATTCCAACGGCCGTCGCCACATCCCGGTGATCGTTGACGCCGGCAAAGTCACGATTGGTTTCGGCGGTAGCTGAGAGGTCTAGAGCCGGCGGCGTCGGCTTGAGCAGGCAGCGAGTTGAGACAGCGACCGCTGTGCCGATTTTAGATTTTGGATTTTAGATTCTGACTCCTGACTTCTCTGTCTCTGTCCCCGTCTCTGTCTGTCTCTGTCTCTGTCTGCCGCTGTCTCTGTCACGCTTTGACGAGCCTCAGATGCGCGATCTGCGGTGAACAGTTAATGCGGATTGGCAACGCGGTGATGCCGATGCCGCGACTCACGAACAAAGTCGCGTCTTTTTGTTCTCCCTGGGCAACGGCTCGGGATCGGGGCAGTCGAAAGAAGCCTTCGGTATATGGAGTAAGAAGCCGGGCAATCGACAGACTTTGCGGATTCGGTGCCAACCGAATCTGACCTCCGTGATAATGGCCGGCCAAAGTTAGATCGACGCCGCTCATAGCGGCGGCGGGAAATATCTCCGGCCGGTGCGATAGCAGAATTTTCACTTCCCCAGGATCCGCCTGCGAGATCTTCAATGCGCGTTTCAGGTCGGGCGTTCCCGACATCAGATCCTCGATGCCAAGGATGGATATTTGACTATTCCCCGATCGAATGCATGCTGCATCGTTGCGCAGGGTTTTAATTCCTCTCTCGCGAAATCGATCCGTCAACTCATCGCCCGAGCCCGAATAGATATCGTGGTTCCCCAGGCAGGCGTAAACGCCGAATCGAGCTTGTAGCAGGCCCAGCACGGCGGCGCACGGGGCGACCTCGGCGATGCTGTTGGTTACGAAGTCGCCTGTCAGAACGATGAGATCCGCTTTCAAACGATTGACCGCCTCAACGTAGGCGGAGAGATGCTCGGCTGTCATATACGGCCCAACATGGATGTCGGTCAGCTGAACGATCGAAAACTGCGCGAGCGTCGATGAAAGCCCCGACACGGGAATCTCGAAGTGTTCGACGTCGAAAAGGCGCCGCTCCAATAAAACACCGTAACCGGAAAGAAGGATCGGACTCGCCGCGGCCGCGCTTACCCCGGTCTTAAGAAATCGGCGGCGCTCAAGGTCCGGTGCTCGGCTGGAGACGGAAGCCGGCATCCAGAATAGAATAATCCGGCGAAACACGTTATAAGCAACCAAGATCAACGCCGATCCCACGGAGCCGTATCCCCAGATCGTCGAAACAGTAAAGTACCACCACAAAGGCGAGGAAGAGAGTCTGAACGCGTTCTCGGCAAAAAACAGGCGCCACAAAAGTGGAAAAGAGATAACCAGTAGAAAGATGGCTGTCGCCCGGGAAACCCAGGCATGGCGCTTGCCTCCGGGGAGCCACTCACCTAAGAGATATCGAGCTGCAAAAAAGAGATAGACTTGGGCGGGCAAATAGACCAACCCGAACAGCCAGAAAACCCAACCCAGTTGCGACAAATTCATCAGATTCTTGGTATTATGGGCGAATACGGACGCGAAGTATATAAGAGTCCGTAAAATTGGTAGTGACTCATTTTAGCTCCAGATCCTTCACGGAGTCTGTCCTGAGACTCTTCGCTGCGCTCAGAGTGACAGTCGAAGGATTCAGGATGACAGCCACAGGAAGTGTCATTCTGAGACGATAGCCGAAGAATCTGGGTTTTGCGAGAGTTGAAGGGGCAGTGGCTCACCAAAATGAGTCACTACGGGAAAATTTGACCTCGACATTTCATCAGGTCATCGCAGGAAAGATTGGAGCCCTTTTTGGCGCTTCGACTCATCTCGATACGGTCCAATCCCTCGCTGGAGATGCGTCAAGCCGGCGCTATTACCGCGCAAAACTGAGCGGGCGATCTCCCAAATCGGTTATTGTCATGGAACTCCCCGCCGGCAGCGCTTTGCCGCTATCCTCAGAGGAGCTAACCGTCTTCAACGAGCCTCTGAAGGAGTTGCCCTTTCTGAACGTCCACCGACTCCTAAACCGCGTTGGTGTCAGGGTGCCGAAGCTCTATGGACATTGGGAGCAAGACGGCATTCTGGTTTTGGAGGATTTGGGCGACGTGGCGCTTTGGGACCACGTCCAGACACTTGGCCCTGCCGAGGTCCTGCGCTGGTACCAAAAGGCGATCGACGAACTCCTGGTGCTGCAGATTCGCGGCACGGAATCGCGTGACGACGCTTGCGTCGCGTTTCAGCAGCGCTTCGACTTCGCTCTCTATATGTGGGAGTTTGATCACTTCATCGAGTACGGCTTAAAAAAGCGCCCGGGCGCCCGGATCAGCCGGAAATCGCTGGAGCCGCTGAGAGCCGCTTTTGTCGAAGTGGCACGGCGGCTTGACCGGCAAACGCCCTGTTTGAACCACAGAGATTATCACAGCTGGAATCTGATGGTTCACGACGAGGCAATCGCGGTGATCGATTTTCAAGATGCCTTGCTGGCGCCGCCGCAGTACGATCTCGCGTCGCTCTTGAACGATCGCGAGACCGATCGGCTTATCAGCCCGGAGTTGGAAAACGAGCTGATCCGGTATTACCTGCGCGCAAGAGAGCAAATGGGTGAACCGAAAACGGACCCGCAAGAGTTCTTCGAGATCTATCTTCTCACCGCCATTCAAAGAGATTTGAAAGTGGTGGGGCGCTTCTACTACCTCGATCTGGTCAAGGGGAAACCCGGCTACAAGAAATTTATTCCACCTACAGTCAGACGATTGAAGCGCAACCTCGCGCGCACCCCGCCACTGGAAAGTATCGCGCCCATCCTCGCCGAACACTACGAGGAAATGCGATGAAAGCGATGGTGCTGGCAGCGGGCCGGGGGACGCGTCTTTGGCCGGCAACCGAGCAGATTCCCAAAGCTTTGGTCGCGGTTGCCGGCCGGCCGATGATCGATTACTCGTTGCTGCTACTGCGGCACTACGGAATTAGCGAGATCATCATCAACTTGCACCATCTCGGCGATCAGATAGAGGCGTATCTGGGAAACGGTAAAAAAATAGGGCTGCGGATCACGTATTCGAGAGAGTTGGAGCTGTTGGATACCGGTGGAGGTCTGCTGAAAGCCAAGCCTTTTCTTGCCGACGGAACTTTCATCGTCATCAACACCGACGTGCTGATCGACTTGCCTTTAACAGATTTACTTGCGTTTCACAGGGAGAAAACGGCCGCGGCGACCCTCGTCCTCCGATCCGATCAAGGCGCCGATCAGTACGGTTCGATGGATATCGACGCAGACGGTCGACTCCGCAGATTCCTCGACACCACGATACCGGCAAAATCGTCGGGCGCGATAACGAAATTGATGTTCACCGGCGTCCAGGTTCTGGAGCCGAACATCTTTGATTACATGAGCCCGGCGGCAACTTTGGAAAAATTCAGCACGACGAAGGATACCTATCCGCGCATGTTGACGGAGGGAGCGGCGCTTTATGGTTTTCGTTTTGAAGGATTTTGGCGGGATCTCGGAACAACGGCGCGGATCAAAGAAGCGGAAGAGAGCCTGGCCCGCGGACAGGCCACGCTTCACTACCTCTGATTGAGCCGCAAAGCGCTAAGGGCAAAGGCGCGGAGCAGGGAGCATGGAGCAGGGGGCTTCGGAGTTTCGAATTTCGAATTGCGAAATGCGGATTGGGAAATGATTTGATCTCCGACCTCTGACCTCTGTCCTTTCTTCGCTGCTCTTAGCTCTTAGCGCTTTGCCCTTAGCAATTGCGACCTCTGACTTCTGGCCTTTTAGCGACAGTTCCGTCCGGCCTTCAGTGGTGGTGCCTGATGACCCAGCTCGCTCCAAAGAAAGCAACGAATCCGAGCACGACCAGCAGCGTTATCCAGCGCGACTTTCCGGCCTCCGAAAGAGGCACCAAAAGGGTTGCGCCCAGGTAAATGAACGTGCCCGCCGCGAGCGCCAATAGCGCGTCGGTAAAAAATC
>JBOHVS010000367.1:0-7129 GCA_050735975.1 Binatia bacterium
CACCCTGAGCGTGAGCGAAGGGTCTTGTCACCTTGATATAAGATTTCTCGGCTTCGCCTCGAAATGACACCGTGCTTCGCCTCAAGGCGAGGGGTTTTCACCATCCCCGATGGAGAAACTAACAAACGCCCTCTCCCGGTGGAGAGGGAAGGGTGAGGCCGAAAACAATCAAATCAAGGACATTTGCGTAAATGCCGGTTGCTGGCGGAATTCGGGGCTTCAATTCCCGGTGAGCCAGTCCACTTTCGCGAAGATATCGTCGAGCTTGGCAAGGATGCTCCCCGGCAATGCGGGTTTGAGGATGGATTCAACATTGGCTCTAAGGTGTTCCGGGTTTCCTGTTCCGGTCAGTACCACATCCACACCCGGCTGATGGCGGCAAAACCGGTAAGCAACCTCGGGCAAGGTCGCCGCTCCGCTCGCTCGCAAGACAAAGCCCAACGGAGCCTGCGGGTCCAGGGCATCGGCGGCGACCGCCTTCTTTTTCACCAGCTCATCGCATAGCGACTTCAGACGATCTGGCCGGCTCAATGCCCTGCGGACCGCAAACATATTGAGGACGCCCACGCGTTTTTCACGGGTCAGCGGGAAGATGCTCTTCCGGGCCGAAGGATTTAATAGATTGAAGCCGACCATTACCACGTCCCACAGGTCCTCCTTGAGTCCCTGTTGCAACATCCGGTGCGATGGGTCAGGCACGAATCCTTCGGTAACCCCTGTGAAACGGATTTTTCCCTGCTCGCGTAATCTGACCAGGGGCGGCATGAGCCGTTCCCTGGCGAAGAGATAATCTTTGGGCTCGACGCCGTGCAAATGGTAGATATCGATATAGTCCGTACGGAGATCTCTGAGACTCTGTTCCAGACCTTTCTGAATCTCTTCAGCCGGGTTTGGACAATCGGCGTGCGGCAGTGTCTTCTTCGTTGAAATGATCAGACGCTCCCTGGGGATCTCCGCTATGGCTTTGCCGACCACTGGCTCGGTACCATAAGACTGCGCAGTGTCGATAAAGTTGATTCCTAAGCTGATCGCTTCGCGAACGAGGGCTATCGCGTGATTTACTGATTGGGCATTATCGCGCAGCCCGAGCCGGCTCGGCCCGCCGCACCCCAAGCCGGCCACGCTCACCTTCAAACCGGTGCGGCCGAGTGTAGTATATTCCATTTTGTCACTCGCTTACGTAGTTCAAGCCGTTCAAGCTGTTTGAGAACGAATTGAAAGGCTCAAAGACAGAGTGCCGAAAGATTCTGTTTTGAGGCTGGTCAAAAAGATCTAAGCTGCGAGGCGTTCAAGCGCAACAAGCAGATGAGCCTTTTTCAACAGCCTTTACTCCCACTGCACCCGAATGCCCAAAACCTCTCCTGTCGCGCGCACCTCGCCGGCGGCTCTCAGCTCGCAATTGACCCAGGCCTTGCGCCCTTTGAGTTTGGAGATTTTCGCGCGCAGCTCAACCGGTTCGTTGATCGGCGTGGGCTTCAAATAAGAAATGTTCATGCTCGCGGTGACATAGCCGATTCGCGGAGCGCTGCCGATGGGGCGTTGCTCTGAACGGTAGGCCTGGGCGATAGCGAGGTTCAGGCTGTGACAATCGATGAGAGAGGCGATAATGCCTCCGTTAAGGATCTCTTTGGATCCGCCGCAGTGATGGGGTTGCGCATTCCATACCGCGACGGCTTCCTCTCCATCCCAATAGCTCTTGATCTGAAACCCCTTCTCGTTATCGGCGCCGCAGCCGTGACAATAGAGCACTGACCCCTGGTCTTGAAACGCCTTCTCGCTCACGACAAGTCCGGAAGCGGCTTACTCAGCCTTGTCCAGCTTGAGCGACGCCGAATTTATGCAGTAACGAAGATTCGTCGGCGCCGGGCCGTCATTGAAGACGTGGCCGAGATGGGCCTCGCATCCGCCGCAGAGCACTTCGGTGCGTCGCATAAAAAAGCCATTATCTTCTTCGGTGGTAACGTTGCCCTCGGAAACAGGCGCCCAAAAGCTCGGCCAACCGGTTCCGGAGTCGAATTTGGTATTCGAGCTGAAAAGCTCATTACCACAGCAAGCGCAGCGGTACATGCCCTTTTCATGGCAGTCCCAGTACTGCCCTGTAAACGCGCGCTCGGTGCCCTTCTTGCGGCAAATGTCGTACTGCTCGGGGGTCAACTCCGATTTCCATTCCTCATCCGATTTTTTGATTTTTTCATTCATGGTTCGCCTCTTTCATTGCGCGACTGGTACTCCATCCGAATTTGCCGCGGAAGTTGAAGGTTCTCCGCTCCCGCCAGACTGTCATCCTGATTAATATGAAAGCGATCCTTAATCAGCGCTGTATATTGACAAATTGCAGCGGTATCGGCAGATTTGCGCTGCGCAGCATTTGTATCACGCTCTGCAAGTCATCGATCTGCTTGCCGGTGACCCGCACCTGATTTTCTTGAATCGCCGCTTGGACCTTGAGCTTCTTCTCCTTGATCATCTTGACGATATTACGGGCATTCTCGGCATCGACGCCTTCCTTGATCGCGATCTCTCGCTGGACCATCCCGTGCGCCGCCATCTGGCTCTCCCTGGGGTCGAGACACTTTCTATCGACTTTTCTCCTGACGAGATTCTCAATAAGTGTCTCCTGAACGGCCTTCATCTTCATATCGTCTTCGGTCGTGACGCGAATTTTCTTTTCTTTTTTGTCCAGCGCAATTTCCGTTTTCGATGCGCGAAAGTCGTACCGTGCGAGAATAGCCTTCTTCGTAATATTGACTGCGTTGTCGACCTCCTGAAGGTCGATGCGGCTGACGATGTCAAAAAACGGCACAGCTCACTTCTCCCCGCTTAGATGCCGTCCTTCACGGCCGAGTCGCCGCGGCGGACGCCGATCGTTCCCTTATCGCTTTCTCGATCTTTTCTGCTTTCCATTCTTGCGCCGCAACGCCTCGATTCCAGAGCCGCTCAACACGAAGTCGAGGATATCGCTCCGCGTTATAATGCCCACCAGCTTCTTGTCCTTCAATACCGGAAGTGAGCCGATGCGGTGGCGGCGCAGAAGGCCAACGGCTGTCGCGAGAGGAGTCTCGGGGCGTACAGTGAACACGTTGTGAGTCATCGCCTCTTCAACCGTGAAAGATTTCGCAAATCGGTCGATCTCTTTGGCGTGACCGATCAACATGCTGGTCGGATAGGCATCGCGGATGTCTCGGTCGGTAACGATTCCCACCAGGGCTTCGTTGTCCAGCACCGGCAACTGATTGACGCGGCGCTTCGCCATCAGCTGCCTGGCCGTGTTCAGGCTATCGAATATCTCGACGGCAAGCACCTCTTCCGTCATCCAGTCCGACACTCGGATAATCTTATTGCTTTCTTTATGATTACGCATCACATCTGCTCCACCGTATAGCCTCGTTCTCGAAGCAACTCAATAACACTTCCATTGCCAATGACGTGCCCCGCGCCGACGACTACCAGGTGAACTTCGCCTTGGCTCAAAAAGCCTTCGAGGCGCGACAACCATTGACGGTTTCTTTCCAACATGACCCGCTGATAAAGCTCCGGGTAATCTTTGAAGCCCCCCAGGACGAGCTCTTCCAGGAGCTTTTCATCCCCGCTCTTCCAGGCGCTAATCAAGCGCTGCAGTCCAGTTTCCAAAAGTTCTAAACTCTTCAATGTTTGGAGCAACATGAGCTCCTGTTGCCTTGCCGACATCTGATCGAACAGGCTGAACTGGTATTCCGGCGTTTCCAGACCGATCACTGCCTTGTTGGCGCCTAGAGCGCGCTCGAAAAGGTACCGGTCGACGCCGTATTTCGGATCGAAGCCCAGCTTTTGCAATTGCATGGTCGTGAACATCATAGCGACCGTCCAAGGCTTGAGCATATCGAGCTTTCGCAACTCGATGCCGAGGCCTTTGGCCCGCTCCGACGTCATAGCATAAGTTTTCTCGGAAACCGCTTGCGGTAAAATCTTACCGTCGCGATAAAAGCCCCGCTGGATCATCAAAGTTTGCATCTTGACCGGGTCGGCGGCGCCAAGATTTATCTCGAATGCAAGTTTTTTGGCGTCTTCGAATGCCGCTTCAATCGCTTTGCTGAGCGGGTAATTTTCTTTTTTCAGGAGATGGATCGATCCGAGAACATACATTGTATTCTCGCCGGATCGGACCCGCCATAGAAGACTTTTGTCTTGCGCTTCGAGTTCGGAAACGGCCGCGACAAATGCGAGCAGCGCAATGCCGGCGACTAGATCAACAAACCGCCGGTGCCTGAACTTCATCAAAGCAACCATCTTATTAATACCCATGCGACAGCCGTGAACGATAATCCGGCAAAGAGCGCGGCGATCTGAATCGTCCGGGCTCTTTTTCTCAGTTGCGACCTCGCTTCGGAGTCGTTGATTGGCTCTTCGCCGGAACCGAGATTACGCGAGCCTTGCGCTGCCAGAAGCACTCAAGTCTTCTCTTTGGCCTGGAACAGCCCCAGCGCGCCAAGCCAAAAGACCATGAATAGGAGCGCCCATCCGCAGAAGGAACCCACTCCCCCAGCGACCGCCAAAACAAACCCTGCAATTACCGCAAAAACACCCAGGATAAGCCGCTTTCGCCGTTCAGTCGGGCCTATATTGCCGTCCACCACGTGAGCGTTCCGGGGCTTAGCCTCAATTATGGCCGGGCACTGCATGAAAATTTACCTTTTATTGAAGAACTTGGCTAGTGCTGGGCGGCGGGCGATGATGGGACGGAAGGTTAGAGCCATGCGAAACAACTGAACCGGAGGCGAGTAAGGACCCGGCGAGCGCCTTGTGAGCGCTCGCCTACCATTCCAAACGGATGCAGACCTCGTCGCCTTTTTCTTCAACGGGAAGCACGGTCAGCGGTGGCCCGCCTTGCGGCACGAGACAGACGCCGGACTGAAGATCGAAACAATAGCTATGATTGTTGCAGCGGACTTTCGTCCCGTCCAGCAATTGTCCACCCGTCTTCAAATCCGCTCCTTCATGGGGACACTCTTTTGTAAAAGCGAAGTAGCGGCCCTCAACGAACGCCACCAGCACCGGGCGCCCGCCAAGATCGATTTCCTTCATTGCTCCGGGCGCCAACTCGCCGGCACGAGCCACCGGAACATAACTTACTCCCACCGGCCTAAGCCGCCGCTTTCTGCTCGCGATAAAGCGGCCCGCGCAGAACTTGGCCCGGAAGTTCACCGCTCATGCGGCCGTCCTCATGGATTACCTTGCCGTTGACGATCGTGTAATGCATCCCGTCGGAACGTTGAATCAGCCGCTTGCTTCCCGCGGGATAATCGTTCGCCCACTCCGGTTCGTGGGAGCCCACGGTTTTAGGATCGAAGATCGCCAAATCCGCGGCGTATCCTTGGCGCAATAAACCGCGCCCCTGTAGCCCGAAAATCGACGCGACGTGGAAAGTCAATTTGTGAATCGCCTGCTCGAGGGTCATCACTTGCCGCTCGCGTACCCATAACCCAAGTAGGGTTGTGCAATACCCGAAATCAGCGCCGAACTGGACATGCGCGCCGGCATCTGAGGTGCCGACGAGGACGTACGGACTGCGGAGAATTTCCCCCATAGCATCGGCATCGCCGCCGTTGTTTGCATTCCAGAATGTCGTGCCCAAGTCTTCTTCGAGGGAAAGATCCAGGAACGCATCCAGCGGGTCCTGATTCCGCATCGCGGCCATATCGGCGATAGTCTTGCCGTTATACTTTGCGTTTTCCGGTTTCATCGCCCTTTCCACCCGCACGATATCCCACCGGCGATGGAAGTTAGTCGGACGGGGGTCGGCGAGATCCGCCCGCAACTTCTTGCGCGTTTCCGGGTCGGCAAACGCCTGCTTGCGGACGATCTCAGGCAAGAACATCAGATTCTTCCAGGTAGGGAACTCATCGAACACCTGGCAGTTTTTGAGTTCGAAATGCCGCACGAGCGGCACGGTATGAGAAAGCCCGTAGGCCCGGTAACCGGCGCGGAAGATCGGCTCGACCGCGTCGAGCTGCTTGCGCCACAGGTTAGGTTCGGCCCAGCGGTGCTGCAAACTCTGCCACAGAACCGGTCTTTGCGTGCGGCGCGCCAGCTCATGATAAAACTCGAAGTGCTCGATCTTGTTGCGACCCAAGATAGTTTCGATCACGCCCGCGTTGCTCTCTGCAAGCACGTCGCACAGAGCGAAAAGCTCCTCATCATCGGCCAAGCGGCTGGCGACCGGCTTCCCGTCCTCCCGCATGTGCCGTTCGTTGCGGTTGGTAGAGATCCCCAACGCGCCGCCTTCCATGGCTTGCAATACGAGGCTGCGCATTCGCTGGACTTCTATGCCCGTCGCCTTGCGCTCCACCGCCTCTTCACCCATGACATTGTGGCGCACGGCAATGTGCCCCACGAGGCCGCCGACGTTGACGCCGATCTTGCCTTCAAAGTTGTCCAAGTATTCGCCGTAGCTGTGCCAATTCCATTTGATGCCTTGTTCTAAGGCAAACCTCGGGATCGCCTCGACCCGCACGAAACTTTTTACCAGAGCGTCTTCATCACCGGGCTTGACGGGCGCCAAGGTAAGACCGCAGTTCCCCATGATGACCGTCGTTACGCCGTGTTGTGGTTCACACGTGCCGTACGGATCCCAGATCATCTGCGCGTCGAGATGCGTGTGGTGGTCAATGAATCCGGGCGAAACCGCCAATCCGTCTGCGTCGATAGTTTGCGCGGCGCTTCCCTTTAGTTTTCCCACTTCGGCGATTTTGCCATCCCTGAGTCCGACGTCCGCCACGTAGGACGGAAGTCCCGACCCATCCACGACACGACCACGGCGAAGGAGCAGATCATAATCCATTGATAAATCCTCCTTACTGCGGGGTTGGGGCTCCAGCGGAGCGGATTGAGAGGCCGCACTTCATAGCGATAATATACTCCAATTGTACGAACATAGAAAAGACGGGAGGGGCTGTCAAATAGAGCGGCTGCCCTAACCCTGCCCTAACCCGGATTATTCACGAGGCCGGGAACACTATCAACGACCTGTCGTGTTCTCTTTCATTGCAAATTTCAAATTGTAAAGTGCAAAAGTCAAAATGAATAAAACCTTAACAGGTCGAAAACGAGGGACAGCTCCCTGTCCGAACATTTTTCAATTTGCAATTTACAC